>NZ_JBFALG010000024.1:0-100471 GCF_040656135.1 Micromonospora sp. NPDC050200 | reverse complement strand
GAGGGGCGAGGCACGGTCACCATCGACGGCGGTCAGAGCGTCGCAGTGTTCGGAGCCGGCCGGGCGGGGGAGTCGGCGAGCTGCTCGTCGGTGGGCCGGACAGTGGCTGGCGGCTCGGCCACCCGGGCGGCCGTCACGGCGGGCCGGGCCGGCGCGGCGGCGGCCGGACCGGCGGTCGCGGCGAACACGCCGCCGAGACCGACGGCGAGCACCAGGGCGGTCAGGGCCAGCCGGGTCAGATCGCGCAGCGTCGCCAGCCGGAACGGGCGGGTGGACGCTACGGGCAGCACCATTCCAACCTAGCGCCACCCGACGGCGTACGCAGCGGAGCGACGGCGCCGACCGGCGTGAGTCGGGCCACTCGGTCCCAGGTGGACGGACCTTTCCCTGATCGGGGTACGACCTCGCTCTGCCGCCGGGGCCTTGACGGGGAACGGCCCACCCGGAGCCTCCGGGTGGGCCGTTCTCGTGGGTCAGGTCAGCGCTCGCCGCCGAGCACCGGTGGGGCGTTGTCGGCGCCGTCGTGCCACACCATCTCGTCCTCGGTGAGCCAGGTCAGCCGTTCGTCGTTCTCGTCCGCGCCGTGTTGGCCGCGCCCGCCGATCACGCCGTTGCGGCCGGTGCCGGCGGCGGAGCGGTTCTCCATGCCGGTGGCGCCGGTGCCCGGCCGGACCGGCGTCGCGCCGGACACCCGGCCGGAGGAGGCCAGCGCACCGGTGCCGAGCACCCCGCCGGCCGCGATGCCGGCGGCCCCGCCGAACGACATGCCCGAGCCGGCGCCCGTCGTCGTGGTGCCCGCGCCAGCCAGGCCGCCACCGGACACCAGCGTGCCACCGGTCAGCGGCTCGGCGCCCGCGAGCGAGGTGCCGGTGTTGGCGGGGCTGCCGCCGACGACCGACGTGGTGGTCGTGCTGGGGCCGTGACCGCCGATGGCGGTGCCGGTGTCGCCGGAACCGGTCGTCGGGCCGTGCGCCGGGCTGTTGTGGGTGGACACCGTGGCGCCGCCACCCGGAACGGCGTCGCCGGTGACGGGCGCGGGCCGCGGGCTGCCCACCGGTGGGACGGCCCTGGCCGTGGTGCCGTTCCGATCGGCGTCACCCGGCAGCCGCGGCGGCGGGGCCGGCGGGTCGACGACCCGGCCGTACGAGGCGACCTCGTAGCCCGCGGCCAGGTCGGCCACCACCTGCACCATCCGCTGGTGGGCCTTCTCCTGCTCGGCCCTGTCCTGCTGGTGGCCCATGATGCCGCCGACGATCATCCCCGGCACGCCGAGGATCAGGCCCTTGGTCGCCCCGTCGATCGCCTTGTCGTGGTCGTCGGTGGCCTCCGGGCTCTCCGCCTGCCGCTGGGCGGTGCGCAGCTGACCGGCCATCAGGGTGAGGGCCTGCCGCACGTCGGCCGTGCCCTCGGCGAGGTCGGCGGAGTAGCGTGCCACCAGCGACACCCGGTCGTGGAACTCGCGGGCGGCGTCGCCCGTCCAGGCGGGGGCCAGCTTGTCGAGGTCGGTGCCGAGGTCCCGGGAGAGGCCGTCGAGCGTGTCCCGCAGGGAACTCCAGTGGCTGGCCAGCTCGTCGACCTGCTTCGGGTCGCCGGCGTGCACCGCGTCGTAGAGCTCGCGGTGGCTGACGTGCTGATAGCGCTGGGTGTACTCAGACACGACTGTCCCCCCGCTCCTTGAGCGCCTCGTCCACCCCGTTGAGCGCGGCCTCGATGTCGGCGGCGTTCGCCGCGTTGCGCGCCTCGGTGGTGCGGTAGTTCGTCATGATCGTGCTCGTCGCCGTCCGGGACGCCTCGACCGCCTGGCGCAGCCGGGCGACCCGCTCGGCGTAGCTCGCCTGCATCTCGCTGTAGTGGCGGGCGTTGTTGCTGGCGTCGGTGAAGGAACCGAGCGCGGGCGGACGGCACTGCAGCTCGGTGGTGAGCTTCCTGAGCGCCGTCTCGGCCTGGGTCAGCCGGTCCGCCAACCGCTGGTGAAAGTCCTCGAGGGACAGTACGTCGACTGTCGTACGCCCGGTCATGGCAGCATCCCCGTTGTCCATAGTCGATACCGTCGGCCGTGCCCAGGTTAGTCGACCGGCGCCAGCCGGGGCGACCCGTGAACCGGCCGTCCCACGCCTCAGCCGCCCTGCGCCGGCGCCTCGGTGGCCGCCTTCGCCGCCGGCGACGCGGTGCCGGGGCCGTCGGCGGGGGCGAAGTAGGCCAACGCGTCCTGCCGCTGCAACGTCGGGCCGGTCGGGATCAGCGAGAGCAGCGACGCCGGTACGACCAGCGGCTTCACCCCGCCGTAGCCGAGCGCGGTGGTCGTCTCGCCCGAGGGCCTGCCCAGCGGGTACCGCACCCCCTGCGGGGTGATCAGGTAGATCGTGGCCCCGGCCGCCGCCTCGGTGCTCTCACCGGCGCCCGGGGCGGCCTGGACCAGCACACCCTTGCCTCCGGGCAGGAGCACCTCCTCGGCCGTCTCGACGGCGTCGCGCGGGCCCTGCCGCACCGCCGCCGCGCCGTTCGTGCCGGAGAGCTCGGCCGGCGTCCGGTCGAAGACCTCCAGTGTGGTGGTCGGCGGCCCGCCGGCGGGCCCGGGCCGGTAGCTCGCGCAGACCACCGTCTGCCCCGGGCGGACCGGGTGCAGCGCGGGCAGCGCCTGCGGCATGCCCTCCGGCTCCAGCCGCCGGTCGGACAGCTCGCCCACCTGGTCCGGGCTGATGTCGGTCACCTGACCGCCGTCGCTCTGCAGGAGCAGGGCGCTCACCTCGCCGATCGAGACCAGGCCGTCGCGGGTCAGCACGTAGTGCTCGCCCGCGGCGCGGAACACCTGGCCGATCCGGGCCGAGCGGCCGCCGACCGACCGGCGGCTCGGCGTGCCGTCGCCGTCGATGCCCAGCTCCCGCAGCGCCGGCCCGGCCGGCACCGCGTTGAGCAGTTGCGCGCCGACGTCGAGGACGGTGGCGTTGGCCATTCTCAGCGCGGCCAGCGCCGGGTCCCCGCCGACGATCTGGAGTCGGGAGCCGCCGGTGAGCAGGAAGCGTTGCCCGTCGTCGCGCACCAGCACCGCCTTGTCCGCCAGCGGCGTCCCGCCGGTCAGCGGCCGGTTGATCACCACCCGGGTGGTCGACCGCCGGGAGTCGCCCGGGTCCGGCACGTCGCAGACCGACCAGGGGAGACCGACCAGCGACTTGCGGTCCGGCAGCGCGTCGGGCGCGCCGACGATGCCGACGGTACGACCCCGGGGCCGTTCGTCGATCGACGCGCGCGACATCGTCCGGGTCGGCGGGTCGGCCTCGTTGAGGATCAGCCGCGCCGAGGCGTAGTTCAACGTCGGGTACAGCACGCCGTCGGCGAAGAAGTACGTCGCGCCGGTCTCCCGCTCGATGACCAGCGTTTTCTCCTCCAGCGGGGCGGTGTTCCCGGTGAACTGGCCGTACGCCCCGGCTCCGCCGAGCACGATGGCGGCGGTGAGCACGCTGCCGATGACGGCCATGCCCAGCCGCCGCATCGGCAGGTCGGTGGTCTCCGGGTCGCCGGAGAGCAGCGCGGAGACGATGCGGCGGGTGACGAAGCGGTACGCCTGCACCTGATCGCGGCGGGTCCGCATGATTGACCTCCGGCGGGGGTGGGTCCGCGACGATCAGGTCCGAACTCCGCCGCGGGCTTCCCTACGATAAGGGGCCGTGGGCGGGTCATCGGGACCCCCGCCCGTCCTCCGGCACCGCACCACCCCACCGGATGCCCATGATGTCCAGAAGGGACGCTCACCGATGACGCAGCTCCAGGCGCCACCCGGTCGTACCCCCGCCGTTCCCGCCGTCCCGGCCGACCGGCCGGTGGTGCCGGCCGACCGGCGCGGACGCGGTCGGATCGGTCCGGTCGCCGCCGGCCAGCTCGTCGTGCTGGAGCTCTGCGCGCTCGCCGTCTGGGCCGCGCTGGGCGGGCCCGGCTGGGTGGTCGGCGTGGTCGGTGGCCTGGCTCTGCTGGTGACGGCGGCGGCGTTCGCCCGGCGCGGCGGTCGCTGGTGGTACGAGGACCTGCTGCTGCGCCGCCGGCTGGGGCGCCGCCGCGAGCAGGCCCGGGCGGCCGTCGCCCGGGGTGCCGTGGTCGATCCCCGGCTGGCGGCGCTCACCCCCGAGCTGAATGTGATCGAACTCACCGAGCGGGGCACCCGGCTCGGCATCGGCCAGGACGGGCGTGGCTGGTTCGCCGCGGTGGCGCTGACCGGGCGGCCCGGGGCGCCGGCCGGATCGGTCGAGGCGTCGGTCGTGGACCGTGCCCTTCAGGTGCTCGCGGACTTCGCCGGCCCGGTCACCCTCACCCAGGTCGTGTCGCACACCCTGGTCTGGTACCCGGCGCCGGGCGCGCCGCCGGCCGCCCACCGGACGGTCTGGGTGGCGCTGCGCCTGTCGGTGCCGGACGCCCGTACCGAGGCGGTGACCCGCGGCGGCGGGATGCGCGGCGTGCATCGCACGGTCGCGGCCGGCGTGGGACGGCTGGGCAAGGCGTTGAACGCGGCCGGGCTGAGTCACCGGGTGCTCGGCCGGGACGAGCTGCGCGCGGCGGTGGTCTCCGCGGCCGGCCTCGACCTCGCTCCGGCGGCCCCGACGGAGACCTGGACCGGCCTGCGCGGCGGCGGCTGGACGCAGCTCTGCCTGACCCTGCGCAAGCGGCCCGAGGCGTCGCTGGGCACCCTGGTGGACGCGGTCACCTCGACCTCGGCCCCGTCGCACACGGTGGCGGCGGTGGTGGTGCCGGGCGATCGGCCGATGCCGCCGCTGCTGCGCGTCGCCGCCATGGACGGCCACGTCGAGGCCCTGGTCAAGGTGGTCCGCGACATGGCCCGCCGGTGCGGCATCCCGGCCCGGCCGCTGGACGGCCAGCACGGGCCCGGGGTCTACGCCACCACGCCGGTCGCCACCGCGGCCGGCACGATCAGGGTCGGAGATTGACGATCCAGCCGTAGAGCCCGCACACCCAGAACGCCAGCGGCACCAGCGAGACGATCAGCAGGATCTCGACGATGTCCAGGGTCCGGCCCCAGACCGGCGAGATCCGCTTGCCCGCCACGCTCAGGCCGTAGATCAGGCTGACCACCGCGGTCAGCAGCAGGCCGCCGAGGACCAGCCCGAGCCGCGTCGCCAGCGAACCCCCGGCGAAGATGGCCGCCGCGGTGAGGGCCAGCCCCGCGGTGCCGGCGAAGAGCACCGGGGTGCGCTGGGCGCGCCCGATGAACGGCCGGGCCCGCAGCAGCGACAGCAGCGCCAGCACCAGGCAGAGCAGCACCGCGGGCAACCGGCCGTTGCCGGCGAGCACCACCTGGCTGCCCAGCACCAGCAGCGACACCGTCCACAGCAGCCCGGTGAGGAACTGGTCGGCCCGCTCGCTCAGCCGCAGCACCCGGCGGCCGTCGACCGTCTCGGTGTCGGTCTTCAGGTCGTCCGGGCCGGTGGGGATGGACGGCACGGGCAGCCGGGCCAGCCGGTAGGCGATCATCGGCAACGCCGGCAGTGTCGCGAATGCGACAGTCGCGACGATGGCGGCGACGGCCGCCGCCCCGATGCCGAAGGCCAGCGAGAGCAGCGCGCCGAGACCCACCGCCGTGCCGACCGCCACGGCCCCGAAGAACAGCGGCATCCGGTCGCCGACAGCCAGCGCGGCGACCGCGGCGAAGAGCACCACGGCGGTACCGGCCAGCAGCACGTGCGGGCTGGCCAGCTCGGTCAGCTTCCGGTCGCCGGCCAGCACCAGCAGGCCGCCGACGGCGGCGTACCCGAGGCCGGCCAGGGCGAGCACCGAGCCGGTCCGGCTGTCGCCGGCCGCCCGGGACAGCACCGCCGCGCCCACCACCAGCAGGACCGCCATCAGCAGGGCGGCCACCGCGCCGGGCAGCTGCGGCGGGCCGGTGAGCAGCGTCACCGCCGCGCCGACCCCCAGCGTCACCGCGGCCAGCAGCACCGAGAACGAGCGGGTGGTGCCGACCTGCCAGGTGCCGGCGCGCTGCGTGGTGGCCGTCGCGACCGCGTCCACCACGTCATCGAAGACGATTTCCGGGGCCGCCGCCGCGCGCGGGTTGAAGTACAGCACCTCGCCGTCGCGGACCCCGAGCTGCGCGGCGGTACGACCGCCGTCGAGTGGCTGGCCGCCGAGCCGGGCCAGGCTCCAGCCACCGTGCCGTACGCCCTCGTCGGCCAGGTCCTCGCCGGCGTACCTGAGCAGGGTGGGGAGCAGGTCGGCCAGCGGCACGTCGGACGGGAGCGCGAGATCCATTCTCGTCCGGGGTGCCACGATGGTGATCCGGCTCAACCCGCCGGTCGCCGACTTCGTCGCCATTGTGGCCTCCTCGTGCTCTGTCAGATCCACCTCGGCCGGCGGCCTCGCCCCCGTGGGTCCACGACGCCCACGGGAGATTACCTACGATGGCGGGCACGTACGATGCCCACCCGACGACTCAGGTCGGTCGCGAAACCGCATCAGGGCCGCTTCTGGGGAGGAGACAGCCGTGAGCACCGTGGTGTTCCGCCGGCTTCCGCGTCAACCGGGACCCGCGCTGCCGCGCGGCGAGGTGCTGCTGGAGTCCCCTCCGGAGCTGCCCGAACAGACGCCCCGAGGCATGGGCCAGCTGTTGATGATCCTGCCGATGATGTGTGGCGTCGGCGCGATGGCGTTCCTCTACGCTGGCCGGGGCGGCGGCATGATGACGTACGTCGCCGGCGGCCTGTTCGGCGTGTCCATGTTGGGCATGGCGATCGGCACGCTCGGCAACGGCGGCAACGACAAGGCCGAGCTGAACGCCGAGCGGCGCGACTACATGCGCTACCTGGCCCAGATGCGCAAGCGCACCCGGCGCGCCGCCGAGCAGCAGCGGGCCGCGATGACCTGGCGGCACCCGGAGCCGGACGCGCTCTGGTCGATCGCCGCGTCCCGGCGGATGTGGGAGCGGCGGATCACCGAGGACGACTTCGGGGAGGCCCGGGTCGCCACCGGCCCGCAGCGTCTCGCCGTGGAGATCGTTCCGCCGGAGACCAAGCCGGTGGAGGACCTGGAGCCGATGAGCGCGATCGCGCTGCGCCGGTTCGTCCGGGCCCACTCCAGCGTGCCCGAGCTGCCCACCGCGCTGTCGCTGCGGGCGTTCAGCCGGGTCGTGCTGCGCGGCGACCGCGAGCCGGTGCTGGACCTGATCCGGGCCGCGCTGGCCCAGCTGGCCACCTTCCACGCCCCGGACGACCTGATCCTGGCGGTGGTCGCCGCGCCCGACCGGCAGCAGGTGTGGGACTGGGTCAAGTGGCTGCCCCACGCCCACCACAGCGCGCGGACCGACGCCGCCGGCGCCCGCCGGCTCGTCTTCGCCAGCCTGGCCGAGGCCGAGGAGTCGCTCGCCGCCGAGCTGGCCGGGCGGCCCCGCTTCGCCCCGGAGGCCAAGCCGTTGACCACCGCCCCGCACGTGGTGGTGGTGATCGACGGCGGTGAGGTGTCGGCGACCTGCCAGCTGATGGGGCCGGGCCTGCTCGGCGCCACCACGATCGACCTCTCCGGCACCATCCCCCGCGACGCCGGCCGCTGGCTGCTCTGCCTGGACGCCGGTGACGGCAGCTCGCTGGAGCTGGTCCGGGGCAGCTCCAGCTCCCGGCTCGGCACGCCCGACCGGCTCAGCGCGGAGGCCGCCGAGGGGCTGGTCCGGCAGATCGCGCCGTACCGGCTCTCCCAGCAGCAGACCACCTCGGAGGAGCCGCTGGCCCGCAGCATGGAGCTGCCCGACCTGCTCGGCGTCGGCGACGCGGCGGCGGTCGACGTGCGGCAGACCTGGCGGCCCCGCAGCCACCGGGACCGGCTGCGCATCCCGCTCGGCGTGGGCCCGGACGGCAACGTGGTCGAGCTGGACTTCAAGGAGTCCGCGCACGAGGGCATGGGCCCACACGGCCTGATCATCGGCGCGACCGGCTCCGGCAAGAGCGAGCTACTGCGGACGATCGTCGGCGCGCTGGCGGTGACCCACTCGTCCGAGGAGCTCAACTTCGTCCTGGTCGACTTCAAGGGTGGCGCCACCTTCGCCTCGCTGGACGCGCTGCCGCACACCAGCGCGGTGATCACCAACCTGGCCGACGAGCTGCCGCTGGTCGACCGGATGCGCGACGCGCTCGCCGGTGAGATGACCCGCCGGCAGGAGGTGCTGCGGGCCGCCGGCAACTACGTCTCCCGGTTCGACTACGAGAAGGCCCGGGCGGCCGGTGAGCCGCTCGCCCCGATGCCGAGCCTGCTCATCATCTGCGACGAGTTCAGCGAGCTGCTGGCCGCCAAGCCGGACTTCATCGACCTCTTCGTGATGATCGGCCGGCTGGGCCGCTCGCTGGGCGTCCACCTGCTGCTGGCCTCGCAGCGGCTGGAGGAGGGCAAGCTGCGCGGACTCGACACCCACCTGTCGTACCGGATCGGTCTGCGGACCTTCTCGGCCGTGGAGAGCCGGATCGTGCTCGGCGTGCCTGACGCGTACGAGCTGCCGAACGCGCCCGGCCACGGCTACCTGAAGACCGACACCAGCACCATGCTGCGGTTCCGGGCGGCGTACGTCTCCGGGCCGTACCGGGCGCCGGGGGAGAATCCCCGGTCGTCCCGGGCGCTGGTGCAGCGCCGGATCGTGCCGTACGGGGTGAACTTCGTGCCGGTGCAGGTCCCGCAGACGCCGGTCGAGGTGGCACCGGTCGAGGAGAAGCCGGCCGACGGCAAGGCCGTGGCGATGCTGGACGTGCTCATCGAGCAGCTCAACGGTCGGGGTGCCCCGGCCCACCAGGTGTGGCTGCCGCCGCTGGCCGAGCCGCCGAGCCTGTCGGAGCTGCTCCCGCCGCTGGCCGTCCACTCGACCTTCGGGCTGTGCACCGCGACCTGGCCGGGCCGGGGGCAGCTCACCGTCCCGGTCGGCGTGGTCGACCGCCCGTACGAGCAGCGGCGCGACCCGATGATGGTCGAGCTGGCGGGCGCGGGCGGCAACGTGGTCATCGTGGGCGCCTCGCTCAGCGGCAAGAGCACCCTGCTCCGCTCGATGATCGCCTCCCTGGCGCTCACCCACACCCCGCGCGAGGCGCAGTTCTTCTGCCTCGACTTCGGCGGCGGGGCGCTGCGCAGCCTGGACGGGTTGCCGCACGTCTCCGGGGTGGCCGGCCGCCGGGACACCGAGGCGGTGCGCCGTACGGTGGCCGAGGTGATGGCGGTCCTGGACGACCGGGAGACCCGCTTCGCCCAGCACGGCATCGACTCGGTCGCCAGCTACCGCCGGCGCCGGGCCGCCGGCGAGTTCGCCGACGACCCGTTCGGCGACGTCTTCCTGGTGGTGGACGGCTGGAACACGCTGCGCCAGGAGTACGAGGAGCTGGAGCAGACCATCACCAACCTGGCCAACCGCGGCCTGGGCTTCGGCGTGCACGTGGTGCTGACCGCGGTGCGCTGGGCGGAGATCCGGATCAACATGCGGGACCTGCTCGGCACCAAGCTGGAGCTGCGCCTGGGTGACGCCAACGAGTCGGAGATCGACCGGCGGGCCGCGGCGAACGTGCCGACCGGTGCGCCGGGCCGCGGCCTCACCCGGGACAAGCTGCACTTCCTGACCGCGGTCTCCCGGATCGACAACCGGCGCGACATCGACGACCTGACCGAGGCGTCGGTCAAGCTGGCCAGGCACGTCGCGGACGCCTGGCCGGGTGATCCGGCCCCGAAGGTGCGGCTGCTGCCGCGCAAGCTGCCCTTCACCGAGCTGGTCCGGATCGTGGACCGGTCGGCGCCCGGCCTGCCGATCGGCGTCAACGAGTCGGCGCTCGCGCCGGTCCACCTCGACCTGGCGACCGAGCCGCACCTCACGGTCTTCGGCGACGTGGAGTGCGGCAAGACCAACGTGCTGCGGCTGATCGCCCGGGGCATCACCGAGCGGTACACCCCGGCCCAGGCGCGGATCGTGATCGCCGACTACCGGCGTGGCCTGCTCGGCGCGGTCGAGGGTGATCACCTGCTCGACTACGCGCCGTCGAACCAGGTGTTCAGCCAGGGCCTCGGGTCGATCCGCAACGCCTTGCAGAACCGGCTGCCCGGGCCGGACGTCACGACCGCGCAGCTGCGCGACCGCAGCTGGTGGAAGGGGCCGGACCTCTACATCCTGGTCGACGACTACGACCTGGTCGCCTCGGGCGGCAGCAATCCGCTCAGCACCCTGCACGAGCTGCTGCCCCAGGCCCGTGACATCGGCCTGCACCTGATCATCACGCGGCGGGCCGGCGGCATCGCCCGAGCCCTCTACGAGCCGGTGCTGCAACGCCTGCGCGAGCTGGACTCGCCGGGCCTGCTGATGTCCGGCAACCGCGAGGAGGGCGCGATCTTCGGCGCGCTGCGCCCCAGCCCGCAGCCGCCCGGCCGGGGCACCCTGGTGCGTCGCCGGGACGGCCAGCAGCTGATCCAGACCGCCTGGGTCGAGCCGGTGTGACCGGGGCGGCCGGGCCGCCGCCCGGTCGCCCCCACCCGGCGGTCGAGCTGGTCGGCAGGTGGGAACCCCTCGACGCGAGGCGGCGGCTCCGTCCACAATGTGTCACGGAGCGTATCGGTGCCGGCTCGGGCAGGGCTGCGCGGGCTTGGCACGGTGGGTTACCGTCTCATACGGAGTGTCCGTCGGTGGGGTGTTGGCCTTGCCGCGGGGGAGGGCGCGGCAGTTCCGCCGCCACAACATGACGGAAGGGTGTGAAGCATGGCGTTCGAGGTCGAAGCAGCGACTCTGCATACCGCCGCGAGTGACGTGCGGTCCACGCGCAGCGAGGTCGACGGCGAGCTGAAGAAGCTGTGGAACGTGGTCGACGACCTGGCCATCGCCTGGAAGGGACAGGCGTCCACGGGCTTCCAGTCGCTGATGACGCGCTGGAACGAGGACACGGTCAAGCTGCTGACGGCGATGGACGACATCGCCGACCTGCTCGACAAGTCGGGTACGACGCACCAGGTCAACGACGAAGAGCAGCAGCAGATGCTGGACAAGTTCCACTCTGCTCTCAACCCGTGATCCGCCGAGAAGAGCAGGGGAGGAAATCATGAGCATCAAGGTTGACTACGCAGTCCTCGAGAGCGCCAACCAGCAGATGCAGTCCATCTCGCGGACCATCGACGAGAAGCTGGACACGCTGCGGTCGATGCTGTCGAAGCTCGAGTGGGACGGCCAGGACCGGGCCGCCTACGAGCAGCACCAGGCGCAGTGGGACAGCGCTGTCCGCGACATCAACCGCATCCTGAACGAGATCGGCGGTGCGGTCGGTGTGGCTCGCGAGAACTACGTCTCCACCGAGATGAGCAACGCCAAGGTGTGGGGCTGAGATAATCAGCCGTCGCGGCTCCGGTCCGGCTCGACCGGGCCGGAGCCGCACTGCGTTGCGAGCCGCCGACGTCCTGGGAGTGTCATGCGTACGCGGAAGAGTCTCCGGCCGGTGCTGAGGTCCACCGTGGCCGCACTGGCCCTGGTGGTTGCCGCCGGCACGGTGCCGTTGGTGGCGCCGGCGCCGGCCCGTGCCGCCGACACGGTACGTGGCCTCCAGTGGTACCTCGACGAGCTGAAGATCCCGCAGGCCCACAAGATCACCAAGGGGCGCGGCGTGGTCGTCGCCGTCCTCGACACCGGCGTCGAACCCGACGTCCCCGACCTGCGCGGCCAGGTCCTCCCCGGCTACGGCACCGGCGCGGACGCGTCCGCGAAGGGCTGGGGCACCGACGACAAGATCGCGCACGGCACGGCCATGGCGGGCATCATCGCCGGGCGTGGCGGCGGGGTGACGCGGGAGCTCGGCATCGCGCCGGAGGCGAAGATCCTGCCGGTCTCCATCGGCGGGACGCTTGACGCCGGAGAGCTCGCGGAGGCCATCCGCTGGGCGGTCGACCACGGCGCGGACGTGGTCAACATGTCCGTGGGCGACAATCGGGCGGCGACGCCGGACGAGGTGGCGGCCGTCCGCTACGCCCTCGACAAGGGCGTGGTGCTCGTCGCCGCCGCCGGCAACACCAAGCAGGGCTACGTCGACATCGCCACGCCGGCGGACATCCCCGGAGTCATCGCGGTGACCGGCCTGGCCAAGGACGGCTCCTTCTTCAGCGGCAGCGTGCGGGGCCCGGAGGCGGTGCTGGCCGCGCCGATGGAGAAGATCATCGCACCGCTGCCCACCTCGGTGTCCGACAACGGCTACGGCGTGGGCAACGGCACCAGTGAGTCGGCGGCGATCGTGTCCGGCCTGGCGGCGCTGGTCCGGGCCAGATACCCCGACCTGGACGCGGCGAACGTGGTGAACCGGCTGATCCGTACCGCCCAGGACCGGGGTCCCGCCGGCCGGGACGACGAGTACGGCTTCGGGGCGGTGGACCCGGTGGCGGCGCTGACCCGCTCGGTGCCGACCGTGTCGAGCAACCCGCTGCTGGCCGGCGCGCCCGCCGGGGGTGACGCGGAGAAGGAGTCGCAGCCGCTGCCGGAGCGGTCGCAGGACGACGGCCCGCTCGTCGCGTTCGGCGTGAAGAACGGCACCGGCGCCCTGATCCAGGGCGTGCTCTGCCTGTTGGTGCCGATCGCGGTGGCGATCCTGGTGATCGTGCTGGTCCGCCGTTCCCGCCGCCGCCCGGTCACCCCGCCGGCCGGCCCCGGCGTCCCGCCGCCACCCGGCCACCCCGTGCCGCCGGCCACTGTGCCGGGCGCCCGTGGCCCGTACCCACCGGCCGGTACCGCGCCGTACGGGGCGCCCGGAGCGGTCCCGCCGCAGGCGCCGGGCGCCTACTACGGCCCGCCCGGTGCGGCACCGCAGGGCGCCCCCTGGCCCCAGCCCGGGGCGACGCCCCCACCGCCGGCCCCGCCGGGCCCCGGCGGGCACCACCAGTAAGCCAGAGAGTCTGTCGGCGACGGGGAGGAACCGATGACGGACGACAGGACGCAGCAGTCGGACAGGATCGAGATCGACACGCCCAACGTCCCGGTGGCACCCACCATCACGCCGTTCGTCTACTACGACGGCGTCTCGTTGGACAACGTCAACAAGGCGCACAAGCCGACGCACCTCACCCCCGCCCCCGGCGGGGCAGGTGCCAAGACGGAGTGGGACGCCTCGACCCTCGACAAGGCGATCACGTGGCTGGACGACCACGCCGAGTTCCTCAACCAGCAGTCGTACAAGATGGAAGAGGACATCCGGAAGTGGATGCGCAACAGCGCCTCGACGGTGCCGGGCGCAGGCGGTGAGAAGAGCCCGCTCGGCAGCTTCGAGCGGGCCAACGCCCTCGCCACGAAGCACGCCGGTCTCTACGAGAGCACCCAGCGGAGGCTGCGGGACCTCGCCGGTGAGCTCTGGAAGGCCGCCAACGCGCTTCGGAAGGTCAAGGAGAACTACGACACGGCCGATGAGCGCAACAGGATGAACGCCAACCAGATGGAGAACGCCTTCAACAGCGCGTCCAGCCGCGCCGGGAAGAACTGAGTCGGGGGAGGCGGCAGATGCCGAGTTGGGAAGAGATGTGCCAGCAGATCGTCATCGACGGCAGGCCCGGTGACGTCACCAGCGCCGCCTTCGGCTGGGAACAGTTGCTGAAGAACCTGACCACGGTCAAGCAGAACCTCGAGACCAACGTCAAGGACCTCGGCGAGACCTGGAAGGGTCCGGCGTACGAGGCGTTCAAGACCCACATCGAGGGGCTCGCGAAGAGCACCGGCGAGGTGGTCGCCGATGCCGAGAGCCGGGGCGGCATCGTGCACTCGCTGAAGGACGCCGCGGACAAGCTGAGCGCCGCTCAGGCCGAGTTCCCGGTTCCGGCGAGCTGCGTCAACGACGTGCTGGAGGCCCGCAACGGCCGGATCACGATCAGCGCCGGGTTCTTCGAGATGAAGGTCAAGCCGGACTTCCTCGGCCTGGCCGACCCGATCAGCTCGATGGTCGACTGGTTCAACGACAAGACCGGCGACGCCACCAAGGTCTACGAGCAGGTCAGCGGGCACTACCTGGCGATCGATTCGAATCTCGACGAGCCGAGCAACACCAGGAACCCCACGCTCGACGACGGCTTCGAGAAGCCGAAACTCGACGATGGCGGCGGTGGTGGTGGCAACGGCAAGGTGCCGGACATCGGCGGAAAGCCCCCCGTGGGGAGTCTCGGCGACAAGCCCCCGGGGGGCGGCTTCGACCGGCCCCCCAGCCTCGGCACGGGCGATCCAGCCATCGGCTCCGGTGCCCACCCCGACCTCTCCTCGGGCGCCGGCGGCTACGGCGGCAGCGGCTACACCCCGGGCGGCACCGGCAGCCTCGGCGACGAGTACGGCAGCGGTCTGGCCGGTGCCGGCGGCGCCGGCACCCTGCCCGGCACGGGTGGCGGTGGCCTGCCGAGCACCACGGGTCTCGGTTCCGGTGGCGGTCCCGGCGGTGGTACCGGTCTCGGCGGCGCCGGCGGCGTGATCCCCGGCGGTGGCGCCCTCGGCAAGGCGGTCGCCAGCGGCATGCCCGGGATGATGGGTGGCGGGGCCGGTGCGGGTCGCGGCGCCGGAGGTCGGCTCGGCGGCGGCATGGGCGGGATGGCCGGCGGCATGGGCGGCGCGGGCCGTGGCGGTGCCGGCAAGGGCGCGGCCGGGGCCGTCCGGGGTGCCGGCGCGAAGGGCGGCATGGCCGGCATGGGCGGTGGCCACGGTGCCGGCTACGGCGAGGAGGAGGCTCCCCGCAACAGTTGGCTGGAGGAGGACGAGGACGTCTGGGGCGCGGACGGCGGCGCCGCGCCCGGCATCCTGCGCTGAGGCTTTGAACCGGAGCGCCGCCCGCGGTCACGTGGGCGGCGCTCCGCCGTCGGGTCGCCATCCCGCGCTGTCGGCCGTGCGGGCTGTCCACCGGCCACGCGGGAGGGAGCCGTCGGCCGTCAGATCAGCCGTCCGCCGTCCGCCGTCCGTCGCCGGTCAGGCGTCGGCGGTCTCGGTGCGGCGGCCGGGCCGCCACCTCCGCCGGCGGCCCAGGGCCACGATCGGTCGGGCGGCCAGCAACGCCACGGCGAGCACCGCCGCGGCCCCGGCGACCCAGAGCGCCACGGTGCGCTGCCAGCCCAGCGGGTCGGCCGCTGCGGCGGGTGGCGGCATCGCCCCGACCGGCGGGTCGGTCCGGGTGCCGAGCAGGCTGGTCAGCGCCCGGTACGGGTTCACCACTCCGTACCCGAGCTCGGGGTTGTGCCCCTCGGGCGGGTTGTCGGCGGTGCGGGTGAGCCGGTAGGCGACCTGTTCCGGGGTGAGTTCGGGCCGGGCGGAGCGGATCAGCGCCGCCGCACCGGAGACGTACGCGGCGGCGAAGCTGGTGCCGCCCTGCGGCTCGGCGCGGTAGCCCTGACCGGACGGGGCCGGGCCGACGATGTCCAGCCCGGGGGCGGCGATGTCCACGTAGTTGCCGCTGACCGAGCTGCCGACATGGGCGCCCTCCCGGTCGACCCCGGCCACCGCGATCACCCCCGGGTACGCGGCCGGGTACGCCGGCAGGTCCTGCTGCTCCTGCTTCCGGTTGCCGGCGGCGGCCACGATCACGACGCCCTTGCCGAGCGCGTAGTCCACGGCGCGGGCGAGTTCGGGGTGGTCGACGGTGACCAGCGACAGGTTGATCACCTGGACGCCCTGGTCGGCCGACCAGCGGATCGCGTTCGCGATCTGCACGGGCAGCCCGAGGTCGCTGGTGCGCTCAGTGTTGGGCAGCACCCGGACCGGCAGGATCCGGGCCGCGGGGGCGATGCCGCTGTACGGGGCGCCGGTGTCGTCCCGCCCGGCGATGATCCCCGCGACCATGGTGCCGTGGCCGGCCAGGTCGCACCGGCCCTGCATCAGGGCCAGGCCGTTGAAGTCGCGGCCCTCGCGCACCTGCCCCTTGAGCAGCGGGTGGGTGGGGGAGACGCCGGAGTCGATCACTGCCACGGTGACCCGCTCACCCCGGGTGATCCGCCAGGCGGACGCCGGGTCGAGCCGGCGCAGCGCCCACGGCGTCTCGGCGGGGGCGACGCCGCCGGCCGGGCTGGGGCAGTTCGGGGCCGCCACGGCCGGTGCCGGCGGCACGACGAGCGAGGCGAGCAGGGTCGCCAACACTCCACCGAGGACCGTCCGGGATGGACGCCCGGCGGGCCCGGTCACCGCCGTCCCAGCCGGCCGGAAGCTCTCGCGCACGTGCTGAGATTACCGCCGCCGCGCCGGCTGCGGGGCGACGGGCGTCCTGGTTGCCTCCGCACGCGCCTCGCACCCGAGGTGAACGGCGCCCGGACGGATGGGCGAACCCGTCGTGAGGAGGCGGGACGGCGGTCGGCGGGCGAGCTCCGCCCATGATGCCGGAACGGTGGACGGGCCTGCCGGTGGGTGCCCAGCCGCCCCGGGTGGGAGACGGCGGCGGCGGTCAGGAGGTGGATTCGGCGGTCTCGCCGGTGAAGAGGGCGAGCAGGTCGCCCACCTGGCGGTCGGCCTCGGCCGGGTGCCGGAAGTGGCCGCGCGGGTTGACCGTGTACTCGTTGCGTCGGCCCACCCGGGTGCGGCGCAGGTATCCGCCGGCCTCCAGGTCGGCGACGATCGCCTGGGCGGCCCGCTCCGTCACCCCCACCTCGTCGGCGACGTCCCGCAACCGGGCGGTGGGGTTACGGGCGATGGCGAGCAGCACGTGCGCGTGGTTGGTGAGGAAAGTCCAGTTCCGGGTGCTCCCGTTCTCCGCTGTCGTCGCCATGCCCGTCATGGTATGGCCAGCCCGTCGACTTTACGGCCCTGGCCTCCCCGCACCGGAACCTTTGCGGCTCGACCCGGCCGGACCCGGCCGCTGGCGCCGAGGGAAAGCATGAAATCCATATCACGTAAAGCTTGACGTATCTTTCGCCGGGTGTGACCGTGGGGAGTGAGGCCGCCTCCGTCGCCGGCCGGTGTGACCAGGTCGACCACGCGAGGGACCCGAGGTGAGGCAATGACCCTGACCGATCCGATGCAGGCGCTCGTCGAACTGCACGCCGGCAACCGGCGCTTCGTCACGGGCGCGCAGCGCCACCCCAACCAGGACTCCCGCCACCGGGCGGCGGTCGCCGACGGGCAGCACCCGTTCGCGGTGATCGTGGGCTGCTCCGACTCCCGCCTCGCTGCCGAGATCATCTTCGACCGCGGCCTGGGTGACCTCTTCGTGGTCCGGACCGCCGGGCACACCGCCGGCCCGGAGGTGCTGGGCAGCGTCGAGTACGCGGTGAGCGTGCTGGGCACCCCGCTGGTGGTGGTGCTCGGCCACGACTCCTGCGGGGCCGTGCAGGCCGCCCGGGACGCCGCGCGTACCGGCACGTCGCCCGTCGGCCACCTGCGGGCGGTGGTGGACGCGGTGGCGCCCAGCCTGCGGCGGGCCGCCGAGCAGGGCGTCGACGACATCGACGAGATCGTGGACATCCACATCGCGCACACCGTGGAGGCGCTGCTCGGCAACTCCGCCGTCCTGGCCGGTGCGGTCGCCGCCGGGCGGTGCGCGGTGGTCGGCATGTCGTACCGGCTCACCGCCGGCGAGGTGCGGACGGTGGCCGCCGGCGGGTCCGCTGCCGCACCGGCCCAGGCCGACCGCGCGGCCGCCGTCGCCGGCTGAACCACCCGACGCGACGAGGGCCGCCCCCACCGGGGACGGCCCTCGTTCGGTACGCGTCGTGCGCTACAACATCGACATGTGCACGTGGTCGGTGTGGTTCGACGGTCCGCTGTACGACCTCCACCCGGTCGCCGGGAACCAGATCTGCCGGTTCCAGATGACGTAGTAGATGCCGAGCCGGTCGGCGTTGCGGATCAGGAACGCGGCGAGGTTGTTGCCGTACATCCGGGTGTCGTTGTTGTACCACGGGGCGAAGCCGCTTCTCTGCAACGACCAGTCGCAGGCCTTGCCCTTCGGATGCTCCCACGGCCCGCCCGACCGGTAGCAGCCCGCGAACCGGCTGAAGCCGGCCCGCCGGACCTCCTTGTACGCGTGCAGGGTGCGCGGCGTGATGAGGCCCGAGGTGGTCGGGTCGTTCTCGGTGCGCGACTCGGAGCGCCAGCCGCCGTCCGCCGTCCGGCCGGGGCCGATCCGGGCGACCGGCGACGTCGCGTCGACCAGGCCGCCGGTGAAGCCCCGGCCGCCCACCAGCGCGAGCGCCTTCTCCGCCTCGCGGCTCTCCCGGGCCATGTCGTTGGCGAGCTTCTGCTGCTCGCGCACCTCGGCGTCGAGCGCCAGCTTGGCCTGCTCCGCGCGGTTCTTGGCGGCGGTGACCTCGGCCAGCTTCTTCGCGTTCACCATGTTCAGTTCGTCGAGCGCGGCGGCGCGCCTGACGAACGAGTCCGGCGCGTCGCTCTCCAGCAGCATCGCCAGCGCGCCGATCCGGCCGGTCCGGTACGACTGCGCGGCGATCTGGGAGACCTGCGGCCGCAACGCCTCCAGCTGGTCCTGCGCGCGGCGCACCTCCAGCCCGAGCTGCTGCTGCCGCTTCTTGGACTTCCCCAGCTGCGTCTTGGCCTTCGAGTACTCGCGGTTGCGCAGCTCGATGACGTCGGTGAGCAGCTTGGGCTCGTCGTCCTCCTCGTGCCCCGAGGGGGTGGGGGTCGAGGGAGCGGCGATCGCGGCTGTCGGCCCGGCGAGGATGGCCAGGGCGGCGAACACGGCCACCACCGGTGTCAACCAGCGGCGCAGGGGTGCCGTCACAGTGTTCCCTTCCGTCGACCGCCGACCGGGTTAGCTGACGGGTTCGGGACGGAAGTGGCCCCTACCGCTCGCGCGGATTCACCCCATGTACCTGGTTCCCCGGCTCGCCGTACGGCGATTGGGCGGCGGCACCGCAGGCGCCGCAGCGCGCCTTCGGCGGTGGCCGGCAGCGAGGTTACCTGACAGCCGTGCCGGGGATCTACGTCCAGAACCCGACTAATCGCGTTATTTCGTCGTGGCGTTGCGTGACGAGTGACGCGTTCGTCAGGTTCCGCGTCGTCGTCGGTCACGCAGCGGAGTTTCACCATGCGGCGTCCGTGCTCCTTTCCGGGTCGGGCCACCGTGCGGGGCCCGGGGTGGACGGTCCGCCGTGACCCGGCGCGCTCAGCGCCTCGAGCGCCGCGTCCCGCTCGACGGAGGGGCGGGGCGTGGGCGCCGGACCGGAACCCCGCGCCGGGTCGGCCGTCGGGCCACGGCCGGCGGTGGCCACCAGCGCGGCCAGCCCGGTGGTCAGCGGCACTGCGGCGACCAGGCCGAGCGTCGCCACCGCGCTGCGGACGATCTCCTGGGCCAGGAACTCGCTGGTGAGGATCTGGCTCACCGGCCGGCTGTCGGCGGTGAGCAGGAGCAGCAGCGGCAGCGACGCGCCCGCGTACGCGAGCACGATGGTGTTGACCGTGGAGGCGATGTGCGCCCGGCCGACCCGGGTGGCGGCCCGGTAGAGCTGCGTCCGGGACAGCCCGGGGTTGGCGTGCGCCAGCTCGGTGACCGTGGCGGCCTGGGTGACGGTGACGTCGTCGAGCACGCCGAGCGAGCCGATGATGATGCCGGCCAGCAGCAGCCCGTGCAGGTCGACGTCGCGCTGGTACATCGACAGCGTGGTGGCCTCCTCGCTGCCGTACCCGGTCAGGTGGGTGGCGGCGGTGGCCAGCGTGCCGAGCAGCCCGGTCAGCACCAGGCTGCCCAGCGTGCCGAGGACCGCCACCGAGGTCTGCGCGGTGATCCCGTGGGTCAGGTACAGCACCACGAACATGATCAACGCCGAGCCGGTGACGGCGATCAGCAGCGGTGAGCCGCCCGCGGCGATCCCGGGCACCACGAAGGCCAGCAGGATGGCGAAGCTGGCGCCCAGCCCGGCCAGCGCGGCCAGCCCGCGCAGCCGGCCGAACGCCACGATCGCCGCCGCGAAGAGCGCCACCAGCAGCAGCAGGGGCTTGCCCCGCTGGTGCTCGGCGATCTGGTAGCTGCTGGCCGTGGTGTCGGCCGGGTCGGAGAGCTGGACCAGCACCACCTCGTCGCCGACCGCCACACTGGGCGCGCCCGGGCCGGCCGGCACCGGGGTCTCCACCTGGCTGCCGCTGTCCGGGCCCTGCTCGACCCGGACCGTCACCGTCCCGCACGGACCCTCGGCCGCCCCGGGCGACCCCTCGGGGGCCTCCGGCGTCGGCGGGCACGGTTCGGTCACCACCCGGGTCACCGTGCCGTGGTGGCGCGGCGGCTCGGTGCCGCCGTCGGCCTGCCCGGAGTCGCGCGGCCAGAGCACCAGCGCGGCGATCACCGTGACGACGAACAGCGGGACCACCGCCGCGACGAGGATCCGCCGCACCCCCGGTGGGGCGGGCGGAGCGGGGCGGGTGTGGTCGGCGCCCATTGCGAGTCTCCCAACGATCCAGAGCGGGGTACGTGTCAGCCGGCCGGTCGGTTCACCGGCGGGACGTGCGCACCGGGACGCGTACCCCCGGTCCCGCCGCCGGGTGCCGGCACGGTGACGGACGGCGAACGGGCGGCGCGATCGCCCGCGTGGCGACACGCCCGGGCGGGCGCGCACGGCAGCGGACCCCGGCGCGGTACGCGGGGCAGCGGTGGCTGCGGGCGGAGTGTCATGGTCGGCAAATGGTAGCCAGGGTCGGTGCGGGTCCGCCCGGTTCGTACCACCGGCAGCGCGTCCGCCGGGCATCTTTGGGGCATGGACCAGCACGCCGGCCACGCTCGGCACCCGGGGCCCGACCGGCCTCCCGGCCACGACGAACACGCCGGCCGAGGCGAACACGCCGGTCACGACAAGCACGCCGGCCACGACCCGGAGATGTTCCGCCGCCGGTTCTGGGTCTGCCTGGCGCTGACGCTGCCCGTGGTCGCCACCAGCCACCTGGTGATGGACTGGTTCGGCTACTCCCTGGAGTTCCCCGGGCGGTCCCTGGTCGGGCCGGTGCTCGGCTCGGTGGTCTTCTGGTGGGGTGGCTGGCCGTTCCTGGTCGGCGCCGTCCGCGAGGTGCGCGACCGGGCCCCGGGGATGATGCTGCTCATCGGGATGGCGATCACCGTCGCGTACGCCGCCTCGCTCGCCACCAGCCTCGGCGCCTTCGACCTGGACTTCTGGTGGGAGTTGGCCGCCCTGGTCACCATCATGCTGCTCGGGCACTGGCAGGAGATGAAGGCGATCGGCCAGGCGCGGGGCGCGCTCGCGGCGCTGGCCGCGCTGCTCCCGGACGACGCCGAGCGGGTCGGGCCGCAGGGCGGTACCGAGCGGGTGCCGGTGAGCCACCTGCGGGTGGGAGACGTGGTGCTGGTCCGCCCCGGTGGCCGGGTGCCGGCCGACGGGCGCGTCGTCGACGGTGCCGCCGAGCTGGACGAGTCGATGGTCACCGGCGAGTCCCGACCGGTGCCCCGGGCCGTCGGGGACCGGGTGGTCGCCGGCACCGTGGCCACCGACTCGGCGATCCGGGTACGCGTCGACGCGGTCGGCGACCAGACCACCCTGGCCGGCATCCAGCGTCTCGTGACGCAGGCGCAGCAGTCCGGCGGGCGGGCGCAGGTGCTGGCGGACCGCTTCGCCGCCTGGCTCTTCTACGTCGCCACCCTGACCGCCGTGCTGACCGCCCTGGTGTGGACCGCGTTGGGTGAGCGGAACGAGGCGGTGGTGCGCACCGTGACGGTCCTGGTGATCGCCTGCCCGCACGCGCTCGGCCTGGCCATCCCGCTGGTGATCGCACTCTCCACCGGGCTGGCCGCCCGCTCCGGCGTGCTGGTCCGCGACCGGCTGGCGCTGGAACGGATGCGCACCGTGGACGTGGTGCTCTTCGACAAGACCGGCACCCTCACCAAGGGTGAGCACGCGCTGGTCGGGGTCGCCGCCGCGCCGGGCCGCGACGAGGACGAGGTGCTGCGGCTCGCCGCCGGAGTCGAGGCGGACAGCGAGCACCCGCTGGCCCGGGCGATCGTCGCGGCCGCCGCCGGGCGCGGAGGCCCGGCCCCGGCCGCCGGGTTCCGCTCGCTGCCGGGGCGCGGGGTCCGGGCCGACATCGACGGTACGTCGTACGCGGTGGGGGGCCCCGCGCTCCTGCGCGAGCAGGGGCTGGAGCTGCCCGCGGCGCTGGAGCCGGCGGCCCGGCGCTGGGCGGAGCGCGGCGCGGTGGTGCTGCACCTGGTCCGCCTGCCGGACACCGTCCTCGGCCTGCTCGCCCTCGCCGACGAGGTACGCCCGGAGGCGCGGGAGGCGATTGCGGAGCTGCGCGCCGAGGGAGTCCGGACCATCGCGATGGTCACCGGGGACGCCCGGACGGTGGCCGAGGCGGTCGCCGCGGACCTCGGCTTCCGGCCCGGCGTCGACGAGGTCTTCGCCGAGGTGCTGCCCGCCGACAAGGACCAGCAGGTGGCCGAGCTGCAACGCCGGGGGCTCCGGGTGGCGATGGTCGGTGACGGGGTCAACGACGCGCCGGCGCTGGCCCGGGCCGATGTGGGGATCGCGATCGGGGCGGGCACCGACGTGGCGATCGAGTCGGCCGGGGTGGTGCTCGCCTCGTCCGACCCGCGGGGGGTCGCCGGGGTGGTCCGGCTCTCCCGCGCGGCGTACCGGAAGATGCGGCAGAACCTCGCCTGGGCGGCCGGCTACAACGTGGTGGCGCTGCCGCTGGCGGCGGGGGTGCTGGCCGGGGCGGGCGTGGCGCTCAGCCCGGCGCTCGCCGCGGTGCTGATGTCCGCCTCGACGATCGTGGTGGCGCTCAACGCCCAACTGCTGCGCCGGGTACGCCTTTGATCGTGGGAGGCGGTCGGTTAGCGTGGTCTGATGCGGACGGCGACGGGGTCGACTGCCGGGTGGTGGGCCCGGCTGCTGCTGCTCGCCTGCACCCTGCTCGGGCTGGCCGCCATGCACACCATCGGTCACGGCACGCACTCCGCCGCGTCCCACCCGGATGACCACGCCGCCGCCATGTCGCCGCGGGCGCTGGTCACCTCCACCCTCCCCGAGGCGGTCAAGGTCGCCCATGCCGCCCTGCCCGAGGTGGTCCCGGTCGCCCACGCCGCCGCGCCGGTGGCGCTTCCCGCCGACCAGCCGGGGGGTGCCCCGAGCGGCTGGAGTGTCTGCCTGGCGGTGCTCGGCGCCGTCACGGTCGCGCTGCTGCTGGTGGCGCTGCTGCTCGGCCGGGCCCGGCCCGCCGTCGTGCTCCGCCACCCGTCCGGGTCGTCGCGTGGGCCGCGCGCCCCGCCACCCCGCCCGGCCGGGCTCCGCCTCGCCACGGTGTCGGTGCTGCGCAGATAGGACGCCCCGACGCGGCCATGCCGCGTCCGGAGTCCGCTGCGTACGTCATCCACACCGAAAGGTCTCGATCATGTCCACTCGTACCATCGCGCGCCGCGCCGCCCTGGCCGGCGTGACCCTCACCGTCGCTCTCGCCCTGGCCGCCTGCGGCGGCGCCGATCACCCGGCCGGTTCCGGCCACGACCGGCCGGGCGCGGGCGCCAGCGGCGGCCCCTCGGCGGGCCCGTCCGCCGCGTTCGGCGACGCCGACGTGATGTTCGCCCAGATGATGATCCCGCACCACCAGCAGGCGGTGCGGATGTCGGAGCTGGCCGACAGCCGGGCCCGGGACCCGGAGGTCAAGCGCCTCGCCGCGCAGATCAAGGCCGCCCAGGCGCCGGAGATCGCCACCATGACCGGCTGGCTCACCGCCTGGGGCCGGCCCGTCCCGTCCGGCAGCCCGGCCGGCGGTCACCTGGACCACGGCATGCCCGGCATGATGTCCGACGCCGACATGGGGAAGCTGGCGGACGCCTCCGGCCAGGAGTTCGACCGGCAGTTCCTCACCTTGATGATCGCCCATCACGAGGGCGCGATCACCATGGCGCAGGAGGAGCTTGCCGGCGGCGTGAACGCGGACGCCAGGGCCATGGCGCAGCAGATCGTCTCCACCCAGCAGGGCGAGATCGACACCATGAAGACGATCCTCGCCCGGCTCTGAGCGGTCACGACCGGGGCGCCCGGAGCCATTACGGCTCCGGACGCCCCGGCCCCGTCGGCGTGACCGCGCCGGTCAGCCCCCGGTCCGCAGCGCCGACCGCCGCCGCTGGTACTCCTCGTCGTCGATCTCGCCGCGCGCGTAGCGCTCGTCGAGGATCGCCCGCGCCGAGGAGCAGGCGGCGGCCGTCGACGGCGGCGTCTGCGCCAGCCGGTAGATCAGGTAGCCCAGGGCCACCAGGCCGGCCAGCACCAGCACCGGCCAGATCCACATCAGGCCCGCCATCGGGCCGTAACCCATCATGGCCGCCCTCCGTCCGTGACTCGGGCGGCCGGTCCGGTGCCGGCGGCACCGGACCCGGTCGCCACCTCCGACGCTAGTCGCGCCGACGGCGGGTGTCCGGGGGCGGTGGGCCCGCAGTGGCCGGGCCGAAGGTCCCGGGACGCGGTCGGTCAGCCCCGCTTCATCAGGCGGCCGACGGCGGCCATCATCTCGGCGGCCATCTCGTCGGCGCGGCCCTCGGCGGCCCCCTCGTGCATGCAGTGCCGGGCGTGACCGTCCAGCAGGCCGAGGGCGACCTTGTCCAGGGCGGCCTGGATCGCCGAGATCTGGGTCAGCACGTCGATGCAGTACCGGTCGTCGTCGACCATCTTCTCCACGCCGCGGACCTGGCCCTCGACGCGGCGCAGCCGCGCGAGCAGCTGGTCCTTGCTGGCGGTGTAGCCCCGGGTCGGGGTGCTCGGTGTGGTCATGACGACAAGGATAGCGTACCCCTGGGGGGTATGCTACGGTCCTTGGGCGAGCTACCCCTGGGGGGTATAGCATCGACTGCGAGAGGAGAGCCGCCATGGTCACCACCACGTACCAGGTGCAGGGCATGACCTGCGGGCACTGCGTCAACTCGGTCAGCGCCGAGGTGAGCGCGATCGAAGGCGTCAAGGACGTACAGGTGGACCTGGCCTCCGGCCGGGTCACCGTCACCAGTGAGAGCCCGCTGGACACCGACTCCGTGCGCGCCGCGGTCGACGAGGCCGGGTACGACCTCGTCGAGGCGTGACGGGTCACCGACCCGAGAGAGAACCGAGGTACCACGATGAACACGGCGACGAAGCTGAGCGGTTTCGCCCTCGGCCTCGCGGCGGTGTTCGGCACGGCGTACGGGGTCGGCCACCTGGCCGGTCCCGTCACGCCGGCCGCCGACACCCGCCACGACCCCGCCGGCGCGGCCCACGACTCCGACCCGCCCGGCGGCGGCCCCGCCGGCGCCACGGCACACCTGCCCGGCGGGCTGCTCGTCTCCGACCGCGGCTACACCATGCAACCGGTGGACGCCCCGACCGGGCAGTTCGCCTTCCGGATCGCCGGCCCGGACGGCACTCCGGTGACCAGCTACGAGGTGGCCCACGACAAGCGGATGCACCTGATCGTCGCGCGACGTGATCTGTCCGGCTTCCGGCACGTCCACCCCGAACTGAGCGCCGACGGCACCTGGCGGGTCGCCTCCCCGCTGGGCGGGCCGGGCGTCTGGCGCGCCTTCGCCGACTTCACCCCGTCGGGCGGCGATCCGCTCACCCTCGGGGTCGACGTGGCCGTCCCCGGCCAGCTCCAGCCCCGGCCGCTGCCCGCGCCGGCCACCAGCACCACGGTCGACGGCTACACCGTCACCCTCGCCGGCACCCCGCAGCCGGGCCGCACCAGCCAACTGACCCTGACCGTCAGCCGGGACGGGCAGCTGGTCACCGACCTGGAGCCCTACCTCGGGGCGTACGGGCACCTGGTGGCGCTCCGTCAGGGCGACCTGGCGTACCTGCACGTGCATCCGGAGGGCGGGCCCGGTGACGGACGCACCCCGGCCGGGCCGGCGGTGACCTTCTCCGCCGAGGTGCCCTCGGCCGGCAGCTACCGGCTCTACCTGGACTTCCGGCACGGTGGCGCGGTGCACACCGCCGAGTTCACGGTGCTGGCCGGCGACGTGCCGCCGGCTCCGACGACCAATCCGGCCGCTCCCGCCCCGACCGCCGACGCCGGCCACGGCGCCCCCGGTCACGGGCACAACTGATTCGGAGGTGCCGCGATGACCTCGACCGCGAAGTCCCTACCGGTCGCACCCCACCTGATCGAGCTCGCGATCGGCGGCATGACCTGCGCGTCCTGCGCCGCCCGGATCGAGAAGAAGCTCAACCGGATGGAGGGCGTGACCGCCACCGTCAACTACGCCACCGAGAAGGCCACCGTCCGGTACGCCGACGAGGTCACCCCGGACGACCTGATCGCCACGGTGGAGAAGACCGGCTACACCGCCGTCGTGCCGCCCCCGCCCACCCCGGCGGGTACGGCCGGACCGGCCGCCGAGCCGGCCGACGAGCTGCGTGGCCTGCGGACCCGGCTGTGGGTCTCGATCGTGCTGACCGTGCCGGTGATCGTGCTGGCCATGGTGCCGGCCTGGCAGTTCACCTACTGGCAGTGGCTGTCGCTGACCCTGGCCGCCCCGGTGGTGGTCTACGGCGGGCTGCCGTTCCACCGGGCCGCCTGGATCAACCTGCGGCACGGCGCCGCCACCATGGACACCCTGGTCTCGCTCGGCACCCTGGCCGCGTTCGGCTGGTCGCTCTGGGCGCTCTTCCTCGGCGACGCCGGGACGCCCGGGATGACCCACCCGTTCCGGCTCGACATCACCCGTACCGACGGGGCCGGCAACATCTACCTGGAGGCGGCCGCCGGGGTCACCGTGTTCATCCTCGCCGGCCGGTACTTCGAGGCCCGCTCCAAGCGGACCGCCGGCGCGGCCCTGCGCGCCCTGCTGGAGTTGGGCGCCCGGGACGTCGCGGTGCTGCGCGGCGGCGTCGAGACCCGGATCCCGGTCGACCAGCTCGCCGTGGGGGACCGGTTCGTGGTCCGGCCCGGCGAGAAGGTCGCCACCGACGGGGTGGTGGACGAGGGCACCTCGGCCGTCGACGCCAGCATGCTCACCGGCGAGTCGGTGCCGGTCGAGGTCGGCCCGGGCGACACCGTGGTCGGCGCGACGGTGAACGCGGGCGGCCGGCTGCTGGTCACCGCCACCCGGGTCGGCGCGGACACCCAGCTCGCCCAGATGTCGAAGCTGGTGGAGCAGGCGCAGACCGGCAAGGCGGCCGTGCAGCGGCTGGCCGACCGGATCTCCGGCGTCTTCGTCCCGATCGTGATCGCGCTGGCCGCCGGCACGCTGGGCTGGTGGCTCGGCACCGGGGCGGGCCCGACGGCGGCGTTCACCGCCGCGGTGGCCGTGCTGATCATCGCCTGCCCGTGCGCGCTCGGCCTGGCCACGCCGACGGCGCTGCTGGTCGGCACCGGCCGGGGGGCCCAGCTCGGCATCCTGATCAAGGGGCCGGAGGTGCTGGAGTCCACCCGCCAGGTGGACACCGTCGTGCTGGACAAGACCGGCACCGTGACCACCGGCCGGATGACCCTGGTCGACGTGCTCCCCGCCGAGGGCGTCGACCGGGCGGAGCTGCTGCGGCTCGCCGGGGCGCTGGAGGCCGGCTCGGAGCACCCGATCGCCCGGGCGGTCGCGGCGGGCGCCGCCGAGGCGGGCGAGCTGCCGGCGGTCACCGGCTTCGCCAACGCCGAGGGGCTCGGCGTCACCGGCACGGTCGACGGCCACGAACTGGTCGTCGGTCGGCTCCGGCTGCTGCGCGAGCGGGGCCTGGACGTACCCGAGGAGGTCGTCCGGGCGGCGACCGACGCGGAGGCCGCCGGCCGGACGGCCGTGCTGGCCGGCTGGGACGGCCGGGCCCGGGGTGTCCTCGCGGTCGCCGACGTGGTCAAGCCGACCAGCCGGGCGGCGGTCGACGGGCTGCGCGGCCTGGGGCTGACCCCGGTGCTGCTCACCGGCGACAACGCCACCGTCGCCCGGGCGGTGGCGGCCGAGGTCGGCATCGACGAGGTGATCGCCGAGGTGCTGCCGGCCGACAAGGTCGACGTGGTCACCCGGCTCCAGGCCGAGGGGCGGACCGTCGCCATGGTCGGCGACGGGGTCAACGACGCCGCCGCACTCGCCCGTGCCGACCTGGGGCTGGCCATGGGCACCGGCACCGACGTGGCGATCGAGGCGTCCGACCTGACCCTGGTACGCGGCGACCTCACCGCCGCGGTGGACGCCATCCGGCTCTCCCGGCGGACCCTGGCCATCATCAAGGGCAACCTGTTCTGGGCGTTCGCCTACAACCTGGCCGCCCTGCCGCTGGCCGCCGCCGGCCTGCTCAACCCGATGATCGCCGGGGCCGCGATGGCCTTCTCCTCGGTCTTCGTGGTCGCCAACAGCCTCCGACTGCGCGGGTTCCGCCCGGTCGGCTGAGCCGTCACGCGCCGCCGGTCCCGTCCGTGGGGCCGGCGGCGCCCGTCGTGGCCGGGCACCCTGTGGTCACCGTGGGTGATCGTCCATCACCGGGTGCACCTCCAGCACCCCGAAGCCCATCCGGACTTCGGGCCAGCGCGCGGCGATCTCGACGGCCCGCTCCGGGCCGTCGCAGTCGACCATCAGGTAGCCGGCGAACTGCTCCTTGCTCTCCTGACAGGTCGGAGCCCGCACGGTGGATCCGACACCGCCGCCGGAGAATTCTCCCCGAGCGGTCAGCGTCGGCCGGGCAGCGGCCGGGCCGGCGGCGCGCCGAGGTCCAGCGACGCCCGCTCGGCGGCGGAGGTGCCGGAGTGCCAGCCGTCGGCGTCCCGGATGGTCAGCCGCGCCCGGATGACGCCGGGGAAGAGGCTCTCCATCCGCTCGCGGACCGCGTCGGAGCGGGCGGCCAGCACGGGGAGCAGCCGTTCCGGGCCGGCCGCCTCGGCCGCCTGCCGGTCGGCCACCTCGGTCGCGGCCCGCAGCCGTTCGCCGATGCGTAGCGCGAACGCGTGCAGGAACGACTCGTCGTACGCCTTGGTCCGCCGGCTGCTGCCCCGCTTCCGCTCGGTGCGGCCGCGCAGCATGGCGGCGGTGGCCTGCACCAGCAGCGACGTGTAGAGCAGTTCGACCGCCTCCAGGTCGCCCGCGAAACCGAGCACGGTGGCGAAGCCCAGGTCGTCGGACCAGACCGACTCGCACCGGTTCGCCGCCGCCACCTCCTGCACCAGCAGAGCCTTCGCGCCCGCGTACGGGGCGTCGGTGCCGAGGCGCAGCCCGCCGGGCCGGTCGGGGCGTTCGGCGGCGGCGTCGACCAGCGCCCGGTCCAGGCTGTGCCGGGCGATCAACTCCTGCGCCTTGCCGGTCAGCGCCTCCGCCTCGGCCGGGAAGGTGGTCGACTCGGCCTTGGCCAGCAGCGCCCGGACCCGGTCGAGCATCGGGGAACCGCTCCGCCCGGGGCCGCCACGCCGGGCCACGGTCGGCCCGCTCCCGCCCGGTGGCGGGCGTAGCACCGCGACCGGTGGCAGGCGGTCGAGCAGCGCCAGCACCTCGACCGCGTCGCGCAGCGCGGTGATCCGATCCTCACCCTCGCGGGTGGCCCACCTTGCCAGCCAGCCGGCGTCGTCGTCCCACCACACCCGGGCCGCCAGCCCGTCGAGCTGGTCGTCCCACCACGGCGGGACGTCGCCCGCCTGCCCCCGGCGCTGGGCGGCGAGCGCGTCGCGTACCAGCCGGCCGGGTCGCGCGCCGAGGCGGCGGGCCACCATCCGGGCCACGTCGACCGGTTGCCAGCCGCGCGGCCAGAGCCGGGCGAGGGCGCCCGCCAGCCGGTCGAGCAGGGCGGTGTCCACCGCCGCCGCGCCGTCCGCGGCGCCGGTGCCGACCACGAGCCGGTCCAGCTTCCGCTCCGCGTCGCGTACGTCGGTGCCGCGTACCGCCGCGACCGCGTCGGCGATGAGGGCGTCGGCGTCCGGCACGAGTGGTCCTTCCCGAGGGGGAGACGCCCGGGTGGTGTCCGGATCGTCGGGAGTGTCTGCCCGGCAACGGTACCGGGTGCGGATTCGACGACGGCCCGGGCGGCGGCGCTGGTGCTGGTGGTGACCGCCGGCCTGGGCGGCGGCGCCTGGCGTCCTGAGCCGGTTTCCGGCGGTGTCGTGGGCCCGGTGAGGCCGCCCGCCGCAGGGTGTCGGCCCGGCCCGCGCCGATCCCGCCCTGGGTCGGCGTGCGGGTGGGTGGCGAGGGGCCTGCCGATGCGGGGTTGTTCTACGCTCCTCTATGTGAGCGAGCTCATTCCAGAACCGGTTCACCCGGGACAGATCCGTGCCTCCAACGCCGACCGGGAGCGGGTCGCGGTCGTGCTGCGCGAGGCAGCCGCCGAGGGCCGGCTGGACCTGGGCGAGTTGGACGAGCGACTGGGCCGCCTCTACGCCGCCCGCACCTACGCCGAACTCGAACCCCTGACCCAGGACCTTCCGGCGGTGGGGTCGCCGCTGTTCCCGGTCCCGATGCCGACGTACGACGGTGCGGCGCCGGTGTCGCGCAGCGGCTACGCCCTGGCGGGCAAGTTCGAACGGTCCGGCCCGTGGAGCGTCGGCCCCGAGTTCACCTGCCTGGCGTTCTGGGGTGGTGGGCTGGTCGACCTGCGGGACGCGATCTTCACCGCGGGTGCGGTGCGGATCACTGCCTACGCCCTGATGGGCGGCCTGGAGATCTGGGTGCCCGAGCAGGCCACCGTGCACGTGACCGGGGTCGGGGTGATGGGCGGCTTCGACCATCGGGCCAGCGGACCGGGTGCGCCCGGCGCCCCGACGGTCACGGTGGGCGGGTTCGCCCTGTGGGGCGGGGTGTCGATCAAGCGCAAGCCCTCCGAGCGGGAGGTCCGGATGCGCAAGCTGGAGAAGAAACGGAAGAAGCTGGAGGGCTGGTCGCCCGAGTCCGACGACTGACGGCCGACCGTCTGCGGACAGGCGAGGGGCCAGGGTGCCCGGAGCTCCTTTGCTGGAGCTGGCCGGCAGCGCGACCAGTGCTCGCCGCCGGCTCCGGCCGCCGACGGGCGGCACCTGAGCCGGACCACCTGGGCGGGCCTCTCCTCCGCGTCCAGGTGGTCCGGCGCGTGATCACCTCGACCGTCGCAACTCCTGGCCCGGCGTCAATGGCCCACGGCCTGGGGCTTGCGGGTCGACCCTCGCCCATTCATCACGTGCTCGATAAGGTTGATCAGGACCTTCTTGCTGGATTCGCGAACTCTGACGTCGCACAGCATCAAGGGGACGTCTGGGTCCAGGTCCAAGGCCAGTCGCACCTCGTCGAGGCTGTATTGGCGGGCGCCGTCGAAGCAGTTCACGGCGACGATGAACGGCAGCCGATTCCGCTCGAAGTAGTCAATCGACGGGAAGCAGTCAGGCAGGCGGCGGGTGTCGGCGAGCACCACCGCGCCCAGGGCGCCGAGGGCCAACTCGTCCCAGACGAACCAGAAGCGGCCCTGGCCGGGGGTTCCGAACAAGTACAGCACGAGGTGGTCACCAAAGCTGATCCTGCCGAAGTCCATAGCCACCGTCGTGGTCGTTTTCGTCTCCACACCGGAGATGTCGTCGACGCCGACCCCCCGCTCGGAGAGAACCTCCTCCGTGTGTAGCGGCTGGGTTTCACTGACGGCACCGACGAGCGTCGTCTTGCCTACGCCGAAGCCGCCGGCGACGAGGATCTTGATAGCGGTGGGGAGGACAACCTCCCCCTCAATGTTCTCGGAGTCCATGGATGAGCGCCTCGAATATGCTGTCGTCGGGAAGAGCCGCGGGCGGCTGCGGTTCGGATACCTGCACGAGTCCTCGCACGAGCAGGTCATCGAGCAGAACACGGACCGTTCCGAGGGGCAGGCTCAGGTGAGCTGACACCTCGGCCAGGGCGAGCGGTCGGCGGCAGAGGTTGACGATCTGGATGTGCTCCGGCGCCATGCCGACATCAAGCGGCGGCACCGGCTGAGTTGCCGTCACCAGCGAGATCAGGTTGAAGTCGTTCCTCGCTCTGGCCCTACCGCGGGTCATCGCATACGGGCGCACGACGCGTCCTGCATCGTCGTCGACCCACAAGGGGTTCGCGTCGGGGATCGTCATGGCCGCCCCTACTTCTCGGTGGACCGGCCGCTCGCCGTCCGCGACGGCGCAGCCAGGTACTTGCCGGCGCGGGTAACGATCATGGCCATCTCGTAGGCGACGAGTCCGACGTCGGCGTCCTCGGCCGCGAGGACGGCCAGACACGCGCCGTGTCCAGCTGCCGTCACGAAGAGGAAAGCCGACTGCATTTCGATGATGGTCTGCTGTACGGGGCCGCCATTGAACCGCTTGCCGGCCCCCTTCGCGAGGCTCTGAATTCCCGAAGCGATCGCTGCCAGATGCTCGCCGTCTTCTCCGCTGAGCCCGGCGGAGCGGGCCAAGAGAAGGCCGTCCACGGAGAGCACAACGGCATGCTCGGCCTGCTTGACGCGTCCGACGAGGTCATCGAGCAACCAGGCCAGATCGGATCTCGCAGAAGTCTGCTGCTGCACGGGCTCGTTTCTCCTTCTACCGCTCGGTTTCGGTCGCCGGAGGACCCCCGGCGTCGAGGCCCTGCTCGTCCTCTTCGTCGCTGAGTCGACGTGCATCGGCACGGCCGCGCTGGGTGCCGCTCTGGTAGGAGCTCATGCGGTTGCGGACCCGGTCGGGTGACATCGAAGGGGTTGCCTCAACAGGGTCCTGAAGGGCATCGGGGTCGGACCGTAGCTGCGGGGCGATGCTGGCTTGACGGACGCGAACAGGCAGTCCGTGCTCGGTGCGGGTCTGGCGCTGTTCCGTACGCTCTTCCGGGGCGGTGGGCTCCGGGGTGGGCGCCTCAATCGTCGCGTGATCATCGACGGCCCTGCGGAGGGGCATTCGCTGCGCAACCGCCGGCATTTCGACAGTGGGTCGGTGCGTCGCCGGTGGTTCGGCTACCGCAATCGGGCCGTCGGTCCGCGCCGCTGCGCGAGGCTGGACATCGTCGGGGAGGCTGCCGTCCGCGCCGGTGCGGACTGAACTCTCCGTCTCACGGGAAGCGCTGGCGAGGGCCTCGGCGGTGGCCACCAGTTCCGTCGGAATGAGCACCACAGCGGTGGTCCCACCATACGGTGAGGCCTTCAGCTGCACACCGATGTGGTGCCGCGCGGCGAGATGGCTGACCACGAACAGCCCCAGCTGGTTGGCGTTGGAGAGGTTGAACTCGGTCGGGCTGGCGATGCGTTCGTTGGCGGCGGCGATCTCCTCGTCACTCATCCCCAGCCCGCGGTCCTCAATCTCGATGGCGAACCCTCGGGCAACCAGTTGTCCCCTGACCTCCACCTCCGTGTGCGGGGGTGAGAAGGAGAGGGCGTTCTCGATCAGCTCCGCCAACAGGTGGGTCACGTCGCTGACGGCTCGACCGGCCAGCCCCACCGATCCGAAGGGCCGCACCGTCACCCGCGTGTAGTCCTCCACCTCCTGAGCGGCGGCCCGGGCAACGTCGAGCATGGGCACGTCACGGCGCCAGGCGCGACCGGGGACCGAGCCGGACAGCACGATCAGATTTTCGGCATTGCGCCGCATGCGGGTGGCAAGGTGGTCAACGCGGAAGAGGTCCTCGAGTTCCTCGGCGTCCTGCTCCCGGCGCTCCATCGCGTCGAGGAGAGTCACCTGCCGGTGGACGAGACCCTGGGTGCGTCGGGCGAGGCTGAGGAAGACGTCACGGACGCTACGTCGGAGCTCCGCCTGCTCGACCGCGGTTCGGATGGCCGTTTCCTGAACACGGTTGAAGGCCTCGCCTACCTGACCGATCTCGTCGGCACCGAAGTCGAGGGGCGGTGCCTCAGTGGCGACGTCGACCATCTCGCCTCGTCCGAGGCGGTCGACAATGCTGGGCAACCGCTCGTCGGCCAACTGCCGGGCTGCCTCGCGGAGTCGCTGCAACTGAGCTACGAGGGCCCGCGCGGTGGTCACGGAGACGACGGTCGAGGCGATGACCGCGAGCAGGCCCAGACCCGCGGCCAGGACCAGGCGGACAATGACCCAGACGGCAAACGGCGTGGCTCGCTCTACCAAGGCATCGCCGCTGCCGAGCACCATGTTCTGCAAGTCGGTCAGGGCGGCATCGGCGGCCCGACTCCACTCCTGCGCCGTGACGCCGGGCCTGGCCTTCGAGCGATCGCTGGAAACGATGCGGTCTTCGAGGCTGCGAAGCCTGGTGAATGCCGGGCTGTTGACCACCTCGCTGAAGCGGGCTTTGTCGGACTCCCGTAGCTGCGTCAACGCCCGATTGGCAAGGAACCGCTGGCCGGCGACGAGCTGCGCGAACCGCGTCTGTTCGTCGATGGTCATGCGTCCGGTGGCCAAGGCGCCGGAGAGCAGTGCGTCCTCCTGCGACATCAGTTCCCGAACCCGGTAAAGCTCGATCAGGTGGCGGGTGTCCTCTTCGATCTCCGGGTCGTCGAGGCCGCCCACAACGTCGTAGAGCTGGAAGAGGGTGTCGATGAGAGCGGTGTAGGCCTGCTCGGCGCTTCCCCGGTCGATGGCCCGGTCGTCGACCGAGGTTCTGGTGCCGCCCAACGCGTCCACCGCTTCGATTGCCGCCGCAACCTGCTGTTCCGCGTCGGCGTCGCTGGCCAACTGTGCCCGCCAACTGCGCGCCGAGGTCTTGAACTTCGCCGCAGACTCGTCGACCGCCTGGCGGGCGGTGTCCAGCGCTTCTCGCCGGGAGGCATTGGGCGCACCGAGGTAGGCGACCGCAAGGCGGCGTTCCACCTGCAGTGCGAGCAGAACAGGCTCGCTCGGCCCGACGATCTGGGTGTCAATCGTCTGGACTCCGAGCAGGTTGACGCCGTCGCGCAACGTCACCCACGCCGCGAATGACCACAGGGCGACAAGTGATACCAGGAGCGCAATGACCTTCGTACGTAGATTGGTGCTACGAGACCGCATCATACCGTCCCACGTCGGACATCAGGAACTTGCCGGCAGGGACGCCGTACAAGCCATTCGAGTGCGCAGACCGGGGCACGCTAGCAGTTATCAATCTGATCTCTCAAGGTCATCGAACTCGTCGCATCGGCCTGCTGGTACAAGTTGGGTGCGTGCCAGCAGGTCCAGGGCGTGCTGGGGACGCGACCCGCCTTCGGCGTTGTCACGCGCACGTCGAGAGGAGGTTGGGGCCGCCACCCAGTCCGGCTCGGTGGGCCAGATGCACAGCCCCGAGAACAGCGGCGCGCACGATGAGGGTCGGCCGGTAGAGATCCTTGTCGTGCCAGAGCGGGGGGTCCTGCCGCTGACGAGCGGCGTCGACGAGGTAAGCGTGGGCTCTGGCTACGGCGGCGGCCACGTCGGGACGCTGGCGTGTGCCCGCGGCCGTCAGGGTCTGCATTGCGTAGGCCGTTTCCTCTGCGGTGCCTGCCCAACGGCCCCATGAGCCGTCGGGCCGCTGGGTTTCGAGGACCCAGTCGACGGCTCGGATGAGCGGTTCCGCCGCGACCGGCGCGTGGCCGAACTCAGACAGCGCCAACGAGCAGCAGGCGGTCGCGTAGTAAGGCGAGGCGTGCCATCGGTCGCGCCAGCTCCCGTCCGGCTGCTGATGCTCCCGCAAGGCGACCGACAGCCGCTGGACGGCTGCCCGGTAGCTGGGTGCCGCTCGTCGCCTGACGGCCAGGTGTTGGCCGAGAGCGTCCAGTACGTGTGCGTTGGTGGTGACCGAGAATCCGTCCTCGCCCGGCCAGGTGCAGAACCCCGCTGGTGTCTCGTAGGTCCACAGGCAACCCGGGTCCACCGGTGCGCCAAGGAGTCCGAGCGCGTACAGCGTGACGGAAGTCGTGTCCGCGTCGGCGGGTAGGCCGGGGCCGGCTGGAGTTCCGCGGGCACCCAGGTCGGCCGTGAGGCTGCGGATCAATCCCGGCGGGGCTGTCACGCGAATGCCTGCCCTTGCCAGCGCGCTGACCACCCAGGCGCGCTCGAACACCGTGATCGGGGTCGCGCATGGCGCGAGGCCGCCGTAGCGAGCCACGGTGGACTCCAGGTAGGCCAGAGGCGCGGCGCTGCTACCGACCGCGTCCGGGACGCCGAGCCACGCGGCGGTTGCCGCCGGCGACGCTCCTACCGTTCCCGATGGCAGGGGCGTGACGCCGTGGGCGTTGCGGGCCAGGTCACCGACCACTTCCAGGGCGTGCAGCAGCTTGTCGGACACTGGAGCGCCGGCGGCGAGCATGTCGCGGACGGCGGCCAATCTGCCCCCTGTCATGCCGGGTGGCAGCCGCAGCGGGCGAAGGGCGGACCGTAGCTCCGGCTCAGCCAGCGGCGATACCGGGAGACGACTGAGGTGCTCGTTGATCCCAGCGATCAGCGCAGGCACGATGATGTCGACAGCCGGGGTATCCGGTATCTCCGTTGCGCCGTCGAGCCACCCGGACAAGACCTGCAGCGCGCGGTTGATCGCACCGGCCAGTTCAGCCCGGCCAGTCGGTGGCTGCGAACGGAACACCCCGAGCAGGGCCTCCGTAGCGCTCAGCGTGGGGACCAGGGCGTAACCCTCAGGTGGGCCCCAGCCGCCGTCCGCGCGCTGGGTGTGCAGCAGATGCCGCACCCGCTCGGGGTGCCCGGTCAGCCACGGGGCCAGGCTCACCAGTCGGGCGGTCTCGTACGTCGATGGGGACGTCTGACCGGATGGCTCCAGCATCATCTCGGCGATCAGTTCGCGTGCACGGGCTCCGAGGTCAGCAGGCCCCTGGCTGGGCAGTGGTCCAGCGGCTCGCTCGTCAATCGTCAACGCTGGCCCAGAAGTCGGTTCCGTGGTAGAAGCCGGTGGTGAACCCGAGCTCACGCCACAGGTAGACCGCTTCCTGCGGACAGGTGAGCTCGAGCGCCTGCAGCAGTGGGCGGCATCGTTCGATCTGGTCGCTGACCTGGCGCCGCACCTCGTCCTGCTCAACGCCGAGCATCAGGATGTTCAGGTCGCCGGACCTGACGTCGCGGTCGTAGCTGGCCAAGTCGTTGACCAGGCGCAGCACCTGCTGCACCAGGCGGCTTGCCGCCGTCAGCTCCGCGAGCTGGTCCGGGGTGCTCGCGGCGCCAGTGGCGATCCAGTGGGAGACGTTCACAAACGACGCGCCGTAGTTGTCGGCGTTGCTCAGGTACTCGGCTGGCGTCGGCAGCAGCGTGTCGTCGGCTTCCCGGGCCGCTCTCCACTGCCACTCCCGCGCGTCAGCCGTCAACATCCGCTCGAGCTCTTCCCGCCAGAGCGGCTGCAGGTGGACGAAGGCCGGCACCGCGGCCAGCTGGTCGCGGATACCTGCCAGGAGCTGCCCGAGCTGGTCCCCCGCCGCCGGCGGGTTGCCGTCAGCGACGGCAAGGCAGGCGGCGACGACCTCCGTGACCTCCTCGATCGAGGTGGCCACCCGGTCGACTCGCCAGTCTTCCGCGGTGACCCACAGGGAGGCGCGGTTGGCGACCCTCAACTGCTCCGCGGTGCACCAGGGCGCGATGAACGCGGTGGACAGCGCCAGAGCGCTGAGCATCGCCGCGTCGACCGGCGGATCCGGGAAGAGACTGAGGTGGAGCGCGACCTGCTTCTGCAGGTCGCGCTGCCCTCTGGCGGCGAGGGAACAGATCCGGCCCTGCTCGGAGGCCACGGTGAACGAGCCGTTGGGGGTGGTTGGGACCACGAAGCAGCCTCCTAGAGTGCGACAGGCCGGCCGACAGGCGCCAGGGTCATCTCCACCCTCCGCCCTGGTCGAAGTGATGCGGCCACCCTCGTCGGGGGGATCGACGGATCGGCCATCGCGAACCGGAACCTGCTGAGCAGTGTCGCCACGATCAGCAGTGCCTCCAGGTTGAACAGATGCTCCCCGAGGCATCTGTGCATCCCGATGCCGAACGGGTAGTGAGCGTAACGGTGCCGCCCCTCCGCGGCGGCGCGACCCGGAGCAAACCTCTCGGGGTCGAAGACGTCGGCGGTAGGGCCCCAGAAGGCCGCCATGCGTTGGGTGGCGTACGGGGAGAGGATGATCGTCGACCCCTTGTCGATCCGCACCCCTCCGAGCACGTCGGCGGCCGCCGCGCGTCGAGGCACGATCCAACCGGACGGAAACAGCCGCAGGAGTTCTTCCAGGACCATTGTGGTGTAGGTCAGCTGCGGTAGGTGCTCGGCCCGCACCGGGCCGGTTCCGACAACCTGTTCGATCTCTTCGTAGAGCTGCTTGGCGACGGCAGGATTGTTGGCCAGCACGGGCCACAGCCACGTGAGCGCGACGTAACTGGTCTCGGTGGTGACGGCGACCATCGAGACGAGGTCGTCACGCATCTGCTTCTCGCTCAGGGCGCGGGCGTCAGGGGTTCGTGCCCGGGCCAGGGTGGACAGGACATCATCGCCGTCACCGGGATGACGAAGCGATTCCCGCAGCACCGGAAGCAGGATGTCGTCGATCGTCTGCACGGCCGCGTGGAAACGGCGATCGCCTGGCATCGGGACCCACCACGGCATGAACGGTGCGAGTAGCCGCGGCGCCATCGCGGTGACGATGGTCTCCTGCGCCGCCATGATCCGCAAAGCGTCGTTCACGGATACCCGGTCGGCGAGGAACACCCTCATGGCGGCGCTGCAGACGATCCGGGACAGTTCCGTGCCGACGTCGATCGGCGTCCCGGTGGCGGCCGCCTCGTCGAGATGATCAACCGCCTCGGCGATGGCGGCGGCCATGGTGTCGACCAAGGCGGCGATGCGGGTCGGCCGGAACATGGGCGCGAGGGTCTTCCGGCTCGCCGCCCAGGTCTCGCCCTCGGCGAGAATGCCGTCACCGACGAGCTTCCGCACCGAGCGCCACAGGGCGGTGTCATCGCCGCGCGGATAGATGGCCGCTCTCTCCTGCAGCACCTGCTGCACGTGGTCGGGGTGCGTGACCAGGTACGGTCGCGACACCCCGAGTCCGAGCCGTACGACGTCACCACCGGACCAGTTGCCGGCGTCAACGAGCGCCTGGTGGGCGTCCCGAATCGCCCGCGGCAGCGCCTTCCAGACAGGGATCGTCCTGGCGCTGACCCCTGGAGCCGCCTGGGAAACCTCCACCGCAGCGCCTCCTCTACACAAGGCTGACCTCAGGCCGTTCAGCCCGAACCCAGTTCGCGTTCAGTGTGCTGGGCGTAAGCAGTTATGTGCAATGTGTGTGACTGGGATATCCACGTCGAGCAACCCGCTTCGCTCGCTCTGGTCCCAGTTCGACCGATGTGGACACTGACCCTGGCGGAGGTTGTGGTCGGCCGACTTGCCGCGGCCCCGCCAGGGGGGCGGGACGGGCCTCCTCGACCTCGATCACCCCGGCAGCCCGCCCGGTCACACCCGCTGGTTCCCCGTCTCGCCGGGTACGCCGCGCTCGGCCTGGTCCTGCTTTTGGCCGGGGCCGTGGTCACGAACCTGCTCGTCCTGCGTACCTCGCCGCTCTCCGCGCTCGTGCTGCTGGCGGTGGCCGGGCTGGTCGCCCGACTCCGTCGGTAAGGCGGGAGGCCGTCGCGTACGCGGGGGCCCGGCGGCCTGGCCAGCCGATCGAGCTGCTGGAGGTGGGCCACCGGGCAGTGCCGCTCGGACGCCGGTTGAGATACCGTCGCCAGGTGATCGTCGAGGAGCACTGGTGGAACGGGGACGCGACGGCACGCGGGCGTCGCGACGTGTACATCCGCAGCGATGGGCTGCGGTGGGAGGTACAGGCACAGATCGGCGGCGCCTACGGCCGCTCGAAGGTGCAGGAGTGTCCGAGTCGTACCTCGGCGAGCATTCTCGCCGGGGCGTGGCGCGGCGGTAACCCCGCCTGGCGCGAGCTGCCCCGCTGAGCACGGCCGCGTCGCCGCGGGGCTGACGCCGGGCCCGCCGGCGTGGTCGCCCACGCCGGCGGGCCCGCGGCCGTCGACACCGCGTCACCCACTGCCCCTCGTTGGTTACCGTCCGTCAGGTGCTGGTTGCCGGAACGGCCGGATCGGTCACTGTCGCCCCATGACGAGCTATTGACCGATCTCCCTGACATGTCGGTGCGCGGAACTGGTGGACCCGCAGGTCGCGCGGGTGGTGAGCCCGGCCTGGCCAGCGCGCCGGCGGACGCGGACGGACGGCCGGCGGGGCCCCGAACGGCGAGCACGTCGTCCTCGACGGCATCGACCTGCGCGTCCCGGCGGGCACGATCTTCTCCCTGCTCGGCCCGAACGGGGCGGGCAGGACCACCACGGATGCAGATCCTCTCGACGTTGATCCGTGCCGACGGCGGCGACGTCCGGATCTGCGGGCCCGGACCTGGCCGGCGAGCCGGACCGGGTACGTGCGGCGATCGGTTTCGCCGGCCGGTTCTCGGCGAGGGCGTCGATGAGCCGGCTGCTGCCGCAGCCGTGGCCGAGCTGGTCGGCCAGGAGCGCGAGCAGTCCCACCCAGCCGGGGCCCGGTGATCTCCCGACCGCGCCAGGCGACGTCGGTCAGCAGGGTCAGTTCGGCGCCACCCGAACAGGTTGGGCACGGCGGCGCCAGAGCCGCCGACCGAGGTGGGCGGGTCCGGGGGACCGATCGTCCGGTGTGACCGCCCGCACCCCGTCGGCGGGCCGCGTGAAAAGGGCGTCAAGAAACGGCCGTTCGCCGTCACGGTCGCGTCATGAACCCTGTCCGCCGTCGCCGACCGGCGTTTTGATTGCCCGGCACGGCCGCGAGGCCGTCGTTCCGACCGAGCCCGGCAAAGGGAGTCAGCGTGTCTGACGTGGTGTTCGTACTGGTGACGGTGGGGCTGTTCGCGGGGCTCGCCCTCCTGGTGAGGGTCGTGGAGAAGCGGTGAGCGCCGTCAACGCCGTCGGCCTGCTGCTGGCGATCGGCCTGGGTGTGTTCCTGGTCGTCGCCCTGTTGTTCCCGGAGCGTTTCTGATGACCACCACAGCAGCCGGGGTCGTCTTCGTCGTCTCCCTGGTGGTGGCGCTGGCCGCCGCCTACCGGCCGTTCGGTGACCACATGTACCGGGTGGTCGCCGGCACCCGCCCGTCCCGCGTCGAGCGCGGAATCCACCGCCTGGTCGGCGTCGACCCCGACGCCGAGCAGTCCTGGGGCGTGTACGCCCGCAGCCTGCTCGCGTTCTCTGCGGTGTCGATCCTGTTCCTCTACGCCTTCCAGCGGTTGCAGGACCACCTGTGGCTGTCGCTCGGCTTCGGCCCGGTGGTCCCGCACGGGGCCTGGAACACGGCCGTCTCGTTCGTCACCAACACCAACTGGCAGTGGTACTCGGGTGAGTCGACGATGGGCCACCTGGTGCAGATGGCCGGGCTGGCGGTGCAGAACTTCGTCTCCGCCGCCGTCGGCATCGCCGTGGCGGTGGCCCTGGTCCGCGGCTTCGCCCGCAGCCGCACCGACCGGCTGGGCAACTTCTGGGTCGACCTGACCCGGATCACGCTGCGGATCCTGCTCCCGGTCGCCGTGCTCGGCGCCCTCGTGCTGATGCTCGGCGGCGTGGTGCAGAACCTTTCCGCCGGCACCGACGTCACCACCCTGACCGGTGGCACCCAGACCATCACCGGCGGGCCGGTGGCCAGCCAGGAGGTGATCAAGGAACTCGGTACCAACGGCGGCGGCTTCTACAACGCCAACAGCGCCCACCCCTTCGAGAACCCGACGGCCTGGACGAACTGGGTCGAGATCTTCCTGATCCTGCTCATTCCGGTCAGCCTGCCCCGGGTCTTCGGCCGGATGGTCGGCCAGAACCGCCAGGGGTACGCGATCGCCGCGGTGATGGCGATCCTCGCGATCGGAAGCATCGCCCTGACCAACGCCTTCGAGTTGGCGGGAAACGGCACCGTTCCCCAGGCGGTCGGTGCGGCCCTGGAGGGCAAGGAGGTCCGGTTCGACGTGTCGAACTCGGCCACCTTCGCCGCCGCGACGACGCTCACCTCGACCGGAGCGGTGAACTCGTTCCACGACTCGTACACGGCGCTGGGCGGGATGATGACGCTGGGCAACATGATGCTGGGCGAGGTCGCCCCGGGCGGCGTCGGCTCCGGGCTCTACGGCATGTTGATCCTGGCCGTCATCACGGTGTTCGTGGCCGGACTGATGGTCGGTCGGACCCCGGAGTACGTGGGCAAGAAGATCGGCGCCCGCGAGATGAAGTTCGCCTCGCTGTACTTCCTGGTCACCCCGGCGCTGGTGCTGACCGGCACGGCCGTCGCCTTCGCCACCGGCAACGACGCGACCGCGCTCAACGTCGGCCCGCACGGCCTGTCCGAGGTGCTCTACGCGTTCACCTCTGCCAGCAACAACAACGGCTCGGCGTTCGCCGGGATCACGGTGAACACGCCGTGGTGGAACACCGCGCTGGGCCTGTGCATGCTGCTGGGCCGGTTCCTGCCGATCGTCTTCGTGCTCGCCCTGGCCGGTTCGCTGGCCCGGCAGCACCCCACCCCCGCCTCCGAGGGCACCCTGCCGACCCACCGGCCGCTCTTCGTCGGGATGGTCGTCGGCGTCACGGTCGTCCTCGTCGCGCTGACCTTCCTGCCCGCGCTCGCACTCGGCCCGCTGGCCGAAGGGCTGTGACCACCATGAGGAAAGCGAACATGATCGTCTCCCCGCAGGCGCCGCACGGTGGCGCCGACGCGGCCACTCAGGGTACGCCCGCCACCCCGGGCAACCGGGTCGGCGGCGGCCTGCTCGACCCGAGGCAACTGCTGATCTCACTGCCCGACGCGCTGCGCAAGCTCGACCCGCGCACCCTCTGGCGCAACCCGGTGATGCTGATCGTCGAGATCGGCGCGCTCTTCACCACCGTCCTGGCCGTGGCCGACCCGTCGGTCTTCGCCTGGGCGATCACGATCTGGCTCTGGTCGACCGTCCTCTTCGCCAACCTGGCCGAAGCGGTCGCCGAGGGCCGGGGCAAGGCCCAGGCCGCCACGCTGCGCCAGGCCAGGAAGGACACCATCGCCACGCGACTGATCGGGTGGACGTCCGGCGCGGCGGCGAACGCCTACCGGGACGAGGCGGTCCCGGCCGCCGAGCTGCGGCAGGGCGACACCGTGCTGGTCGAGGCGGGGCAGATCATCCCGGGCGACGGTGACGTGGTCGAGGGCATCGCCAGCGTGGACGAGTCGGCCATCACCGGCGAGTCCGCCCCGGTGATCCGGGAGTCCGGCGGTGACCGCAGCGCCGTCACCGGCGGCACGAAGGTGCTCTCCGACCGGATCGTCGTCACGATCACGCAGAAACCGGGAGAGAGCTTCGTCGACCGGATGATCGCCCTGGTCGAGGGCTCGAACCGGCAGAAGACCCCGAACGAGATCGCGCTGAACATCCTGCTCGCCGCGCTCACCGTCATCTTCCTGCTGGCCGTGGTAACCCTCCAGCCGCTGGCGATCTTCGCCAAGTCGTACCAGGCTGCCGCGCCGGACACCGGGGCGATCACCGACGCGGGTGTCACCGGCGTGGTGCTGGTGTCGCTGCTGGTCTGCCTGATCCCGACCACGATCGGCGCGCTGCTCTCGGCGATCGGCATCGCCGGCATGGACCGTCTGGTCCAACGCAACGTCCTCGCCATGAGCGGCCGCGCCGTCGAGGCGGCGGGCGACGTCGACACCTTGCTGCTGGACAAGACCGGCACCATCACCCTGGGCAACCGGCAGGCCGCCGAGTTCCTCCCCGTCGAGGGCGTCACCGCCGCCGAGGTCGCCGACGCCGCCCAGCTGTCCAGCCTCGCCGACGAGACGCCCGAGGGCCGGTCGGTGGTGGTGCTGGCCAAGAACGAGTTCGGGCTGCGGGAACGGGAACCGGGCCTGATCCCGCACGCCACCTTCGTGCCGTTCACCGCCCACACCCGGATGAGCGGCGTGGACCTCACCCCCGACGTCGGCGCGGGCCGGCGGATCCGCAAGGGCGCCGCCGCGGCCGTCATGAAGTGGGTCCGCGAGAACGGCGGGCACCCCACCGAGCATGTCGGTCAGATCGTCGACGAGATCAGCGGCATCGGCGGCACCCCCCTCGTCGTCGCCGAGCACGCCGACGGCCAGCCGGCCCGTGCGCTGGGCGTGATCCACCTCAAGGACGTGGTCAAGGCCGGCATGCGGGAGCGGTTCGACGAGATGCGTCGGATGGGCATCCGGACGGTGATGATCACCGGCGACAACCCGCGTACCGCGAAGGCGATCGCCGACGAGGCCGGCGTGGACGACTTCCTCGCCGAGGCCACCCCCGAGGACAAGCTCGCGCTGATCCGTACGGAGCAGGAGGGCGGCCGGCTGGTCGCGATGACCGGCGACGGCACCAACGACGCCCCGGCGCTCGCCCAGGCCGACGTCGGTGTGGCCATGAACACCGGCACCTCGGCCGCCAAGGAGGCCGGGAACATGGTCGACCTCGACTCCGACCCGACCAAGCTGATCGAGATCGTCGAGATCGGCAAGCAACTGCTGATCACCCGGGGCGCGCTGACCACCTTCTCCATCGCCAACGACGTGGCGAAGTACTTCGCGATCATCCCGGCCATGTTCGCCGGCATCTACCCGAGCCTGGACAGGCTCAACGTGATGCGGCTGGCCAGCCCGGAGTCGGCGATCCTCGCCGCGGTCATCTTCAACGCCCTGGTGATCATCGCGTTGATCCCGCTCGCCCTGCGCGGCGTCCGCTACCGGCCCGCGTCGGCGTCCCAGCTGCTCAGCCGCAACCTGCTGGTCTACGGCCTCGGCGGGATCGTCGTGCCGTTCGTCGGCATCAAGCTCATCGACCTGCTCGTCCAATCCATCCCGGGGATCTGAAGATGCGCCTGCCCAACTGGCTCACCCGACACCTGGCCGCGCTGCGCGCGCTGCTCGTCTTCACCGTGCTGCTCGGCCTGGCCTACCCGCTCGCCCTGGTCGCCGTCGGCCGGATTCCCGGCCTCGACGCCCACGCCGACGGGTCGCTGCTCACCGCGAACGGCCGGACCGTCGGCAGCGCCCTGATCGGCCAGTCGTTCACCGACACCGACGGCAACCCCGTCCCGCGCTACTTCCAGTCCCGCCCGTCGGCGGCCGGCGACGGCTACGACCCGACGTCGACCGGGGCCGGCAACCTCGGCCCGGAGAGCGTGATCGACACGATCGCCACCGATCCGGCCGACTCGACCCCGAGCCTGCTCACCCAGGTCTGCGCCCGCAGTCGGGCCGTCGGCGAACTCGACGGCGTCGACGGCCGGCGGCCCTACTGCACGCCGGACGGGGTCGGCGCGGTGCTGGCGGTGTTCCACCGCGACGGGCTCGCCGGCCCGGTCACCCGGGTGGTCAGCGTCAACCAGACCGCCCCCGCCATACCGTTCGTCGCCTCCTGGCAGGGCGTGCCGGTGCGGGTGGCGGAGCCGGGCGAGGACTACGTCGCCGCCGGCGCTGTGATCGTCCCGGTCCGGGGCGACGCGCCGGCCGAGCCCGCGGTGCCCGCCGACGCGGTCACCGCCAGCGGCAGCGGCCTCGACCCGCACATCAGTCCGGCGTACGCCCGGATCCAGGTCGCCCGGGTGGCGCGCGAGCGCGGCGCGGACCCGGCGGAGGTCCGCCGCCTCGTCGCGGAACACACCACCGGTCGGGTGCTGGGCTTCCTCGGCGCTCCCGCGGTGAACGTGCTGGAACTGAACCTCGCCCTCGACGAGAGGTTTCCGGCCCGCTGACCCCCGTCGGGCGGGCCACCGGCGGCCCGCCCGGCGAGCCCGTCGGCGGCAACCGTGGGCCGGGCGGCCCGCGCAGCGAGAGGATGTTCCCCGTGGCCAGAGGAGAACTGCGGATCTACCTGGGCGCGGCCCCCGGCGTCGGCAAGACGTACGCGATGCTGGAGGAGGCCCAGCGCCGCGCCGAGCGCGGCACCGACGTGGTGGTCGGGCTGGTCGAGACGCACGGCCGCGTCCACACCGCCGCGATGCTCGGCGACCTGGAGGTCGTGCCGCGCCGCACCGCCACCTACCGGGGCGTCGAGTTCACCGAGATGGACCTCGACGCCGTGCGGGCCCGCCGCCCCGAGATCGCGCTGGTCGACGAGTTGGCCCACACCAACGTGCCCGGCTCCCGGCACGAGAAGCGCTGGCAGGACATCCAGGAGCTCCTCGACGCCGGCATCACCGTCCTGTCGACGGTCAACATCCAGCACCTCGAATCGCTCAACGACGTCGTCGCGCAGATCACCGGCGCCATCCAGCGCGAAACCGTGCCCGACCAGGTCGTCCGCGCCGCCGAGCAGGTCGAACTGGTCGACATGACCCCGGAGGCGTTGCGCCGCCGGATGGCGCACGGCGACATCTACCGCCCGGACCGGATCGACGCGGCCCTCGGCAACTACTTCCGGGTCGGCAACCTCACCGCCCTGCGCGAGCTGGCCCTGCTGTGGCTGGCGGACAAGGTCGACGATCAGCTCGACCGGTACCGGGCGCAGCAGGGCATCCATGCCACCTGGGAGGCCCGCGAGCGGGTGGTGGTGGCGCTCACCGGCGGGCCGGAGGGGCAGACGCTCATCCGGCGGGCAGCCCGGATCGCGGCCCGGAGCAAGGGCGCCGACCTGCTCGCCGTGCACGTCGCCCGCAGCGACGGCCTGGCCGGCGCGGACCCCGCCCAGCTCGCCCGTCAGCGGGTGCTGGTGGAGAGCCTGGGCGGGACGTACCACCAGGTGCTCGGTGCCGACATTCCGGCGGCGCTGCTCGACTTCGCCCGTGGCGTCAACGCCACCCAGCTGGTGCTGGGCGCCAGCCGGCGCGGGCGGTTCGCCCAGCTGTTCTCCCGGGGGGTCGGGGTCACCACCACCGCCCTGTCCGGCCCGATCGACGTGCACCTGGTCACCCATTCGCAGGCCGGCCGCGGCCGGCAGGGGGCGGGCGTGCCGGCGGCGCTGTCGCGGCGGCGACGGCTGCTCGGCTTCGCCCTCGCCGGGCTGGGCATGCCGCTGCTGACCCTGCTGCTGTCCGTGCTGCCGGATCTCACCCTGACCAACGACATCCTGCTCTTCCTCGCCGGCGTCGTCGGGGTGGCGCTGGTCGGCGGACTGTGGCCGGCGCTGGTCGCCGCGCTCGGTGGCTCGCTGCTGCTGAACTGGTTCTTCACCCCGCCCTTCCACACGCTGACCATCGCCGAGGCGGGCAACCTCCTCGCGCTGGGCGTCTTCGTGGCCGTGGCCGTCGCGGTCAGCTGGGTCGTCGACGTCGCCGCGCGGCGCACGCGGGAGGCCGCCCGCGCGTCCGCCGACGCGCAGACCCTGGCCACGGTGGCCGGCGGCGTGCTGCGGGGGGAGCGGCCCCTGCCGGCGCTGCTGGACCGGTTGCGGGAGACCTTCGCGCTGCGCGCGGTCAGCGTCCTGGAACTGACCGCCGAGGCCGAGGGGCGACCCGGTCGGGTCAACGAGGAAGGGGCCTGGCGGTTGGTGGCCGGCGTCGGCGAGTCGCCGGCGGGCAGCCCGGGCGCGGGGGAGACGGCCGTACCGGTGGACGACCGGCTCACCGTCGTGCTGTCCGGCCGGCGGCTGGAGGCCGCCGACCGGCGCATCGTCGAGGCGTTCGCCGCCCAGGCCGCCGTCGCGCTCCGCCAGGAACGCCTCGCCGCCCAGGCCGCCGCCGTCCGGCCCCTCGCCGCGGCCGACCGGATGCGCACCGCGCTGCTCGCCGCGGTCAGCCACGACCTGCGTACGCCGCTGGCCTCGGCCAAGGCCGCGGTGAGCAGCCTGCGCAGCCACGACATCGAGTTCGACGCCGACGACCGTGACGAACTGCTCGCCACCGCCGACGAGTCCCTCGACCGGCTCGGCCGCCTGGTCGCGAACCTGCTGGACATGAGCCGCCTCCAGGCCGGCGCGCTCGGCGTCAGCCGCGCCGCGATCGGCCTGGAGGACGCCGTACCTCGGGCCCTGGACGAACTCGGCCCGGCGGCGGCGGACGTCGCCACCGACATCCCCGCCGACCTGCCGGCCGTCGCCGCCGACCCGGGGCTGCTGGAACGGGTGCTGGTCAACGTCGTCGCCAACGCGCTGCGGCACAGCCCGCCCGGCCAGCCGCCCACGATCACCGCCAGCGCCCATGCCGGCCAGGTGGAACTGCGGGTGATCGACACTGGGCCGGGCATCCCCGAGGACCAGTGGGAGCACGTCTTCCTGCCGTTCCAGCGCCTCGGGGACCGCGACAACCAGACCGGCGTCGGCCTCGGTCTGGCCCTGTCCCGCGGCCTCGCCGAGGCGATGGCTGGCAGCATCACCCCGGAGACCACCCCCGGTGGGGGCCTGACCATGGTGCTGCGGCTGCCCGCCGCCGCGCAGACCGTCGCGGAAGGGCCGCAGGAATGACCCGCATCCTGGTCGTCGACGACGAACCGCAGATCCTGCGCGCCCTGCGTATCAACCTGCGCGCCCGTGGCTACGACGTCGAGGTCGCGGCCACCGGCGCCGCGGCGCTCAGGGCCGCCGCCAGCCACCCGCCCGACCTCGTCGTGCTCGATCTCGGCCTGCCCGACATCGACGGCACCGAGGTGATCCTGGGTCTGCGCGGTTGGACCAACGTGCCGATCATCGTGCTCTCCGGCCGGGCCGGCAGCGAGGACAAGGTCGCCGCCCTGGACGCCGGCGCCGACGACTACGTCACCAAGCCGTTCGGCGTGGACGAACTCCTCGCCCGCATCCGCGCCGTCACCCGCCGCCTGCACGCCGCCGCCGACCCGGCCGCTGCCACGGTCCGGGTCGGCCGGCACACCGTCGACCTCGCCGCCCGCACCATCACCCGGGACGACGACGGCGGCGACGTCAAACTCACCCCCACCCAGTGGGCGGTCCTCGACAAACTGCTCCGCAACCCCGGCAAGCTGGTCAGCCAGCGCCAGCTCCTGCACGACGTGTGGGGGCCGGAGTACCAGCACGAGACCAACTACCTGCGCCAGTACCTGGCCCAGCTCCGTCGAAAGCTGGAGGACGACCCGGCCCGCCCCCGCCACCTCATCACCGAACCCGGCATGGGCTACCGCTTCCGGCCCTGACCGGGACGCAGCACCGGCGGCCGGACGCGCGGCTGGTCGGCGACCGGGCCGGACCTGAACGGTTCACGTTTCGGGAGGCCGCCGGAGGTGCTGGCGTCGCCGCCATTCGGTCTCCCCGGCCTCCAGCGCGCGTTCCTCCTCCAGCTTCGCCCGGCGCAGGCGTTGCCGCGGTTGCCGATTCCTGAGGCTGTCCACGGTCGCCGCGCCGACCACGGCCACGGCCAGCAGGGCCAGCGCCCCGAAGGCCGACAGCTGGCCGGCGACGGGGACAAGCGCCGCCAGCACCAGCAACGCGCCGATCTGGAACCACCTGAACCGGTGCACGGCACGGATCTGGAGCCCCAGCACGGCCAGCAGGAAGAGCAGCACGCCGCCGTACAGGACGGCGAGGTCGATCCCACGCAGTAGGTCCCGGTCCCACGGCACGGTGGGATCGGCGATGAGGGCGAGCACGTGCTTGAGGCCGAGGGAGAACAGGATGATCCCGAAGATCATCGGTAGGTGCAGGTAGCTGTAGGCGTCCCGGGCCAGCGCGAGCCGCGCCACGCCGTGGGTGCGGTGCAGTGCCTGCTCCCCGGCGATCACCCGGGCGTCGAAGTACACCCACCAGAGGGCGGCGACCACCGCGATCCCCAGGACGGCCCCGCCGATGATGGGCCAGGTCAGCGGCAGCCCCGCCAGCAGGTTCGGCCCCGTCCCGAGGGAGAGGATCGACTCGCCGAGCGCGACCAGGACGATCTGGGCGTGCCGCTCCGCCCAGTGCCCGGCCGAGACGATGGTCAGCCCCGGCGTCCGGGTGAGCGCGCCCAGCAGGTACGCGACGGCCACGGCCAGCACCCACAGGCCGAGCCGGGCGCGGATCTCGGCGTCGCCCCGGAACAACCGCTGCGGCACCAGCGCGGCGACGAGCAGCAGCGCCGTCGTGACCAGCGGCGGTACGGCCAGTCTGCGCCACCACCTGTGCAGCCGCGGGTCGCCGCGGACGGCGTACCAGAAGGCCAGCACCTGCAGGCCCAGCGCCAGCAGGTAGCAGGCCGCGAAGGTCAGGTCCCCTGGGAGGCCCGCCGGTTTGTCGCTGAACGCCTCGGGGAGCGCGATCGATGCCAGGAAGATCGCCGCCATGATGCCGAATCCGAACAGCGGCATGATGCCCTGGTCGGCACGGACGGCGTTGCCCAGGGTGGCGAAGCTGGTCCACACGTACCAGAGCAGGGCCAGGACCAGCAAGCTGCGCGACAGCGCCGACGGGCCGAGGTACTTCGCGGACACCGAGGTGACGTTGAGGAAGGCGAAGACGAAGACGAGGTCGTAGAAGAGCTCCAACCGGGTGACCTTGGCACCGGGCGCGGCCGGTTCGAGCCCATCGGCGCCCACCAGACCCTCGTCGGTGCTCACCCGCCCGAGTGTGGCAGTCGGGCCGGTGCTCGGCGGCGGTGCCGCGGTAAGCCCTCACAACGGGTGATGCCGCCCTGGGCCTCACCCGATGGTCTGGACCGCCGAGGCGCCGCCGGGAGAGATGTCCTTCCGTCATTCGTCCTCCGGCGACCGGCTCCGCCGGTCACGATCTCCCCATGGAAAAAGTCATGCGCGCGCTCAACGTCCCGGCTGCCGACGCACAGCCGCAACTGTCCGAGCTGCCCGTCCCGCAGGTCACCGAGGGCAGCGTCCTGGTCCGGGTGAAGGCGGCCGGCCTCAACGCCATCGACAACGCCCTGGCCGCCGGGATGATGGCCGGGAGGATGCCGCACGAGTACCCGCTGGTCCTCGGCCGGGACGCCGCCGGGGTCGTCGAGGCCGTCGGGGCCGGCGTCGACCATGTCGCCGTGGGGGACGAGGTGGTCGGTCACGTCCTGCTCGCCCCGCCGGTGCACGCCGGCACCCTCGCCGAGCACGCCCTGCTGCCCGCCGCCGCGGTCACCGCCAAGCCCGCCGGGCTCGACTTCGTCACCGCCGCCGCCGTGCCCCTCGCCGGCGCGGCGGCGCTCGCCTCGGTCGACGCGGTCGACCCGCAGCCCGGTCGCACGGTGCTGGTGGTCGGGGCCGGCGGCGGCGTCGGCTCGTACGCGGTGCAGCTGCTCGCCGGCCGGGGCGCCACGGTCGTGGCCACCGGCACCGCCGAGGACACCGACCGGCTGCGCCGGCTCGGCGCCGACACCGTGATCGACTACACCACCGGGCCGGTGGCCGACCAGGTCCTCGCCCGCTACCCGGACGGGGTCGACGGGCTCATCGACCTCGTCGCCCACGGCCCCGACGGCCTGCCGCTGAACGCCGTGTGCCGGGGCGGCAAGGTGGCCAGCACCCTCGGCGCCGCCGACTCCGACGTCCTGGCCGCCGCCGGGCTGACCGGCAGCAACATCATGGCCGGACCCGTCCGGGAGGTCATCGCCCCGCTCGTCGAGCAGGCCGCCAACGGCACCCTCGCCGTCGACGTCAGCACCGTCCTGCCGCTCGACCGGGCCGCCGACGGCCTCGCCGCTCTCGCCAACGGCAAGGCGCACGGCAAGATCGTCGTCAAGGTCAGCGACTGATCCGACCCCCGCTCACCGTCCGGCGGTGCGCAGCGCGGCGAGCAGGCCGGTCAGTGCGGGCGTGGCCGGAGCGGTCCCACGGGTCGCCGCCCAGATCGTGCGGACCGGTTCCGGCTCGTGGATCCGGCGAACGACGACGCCGGGGGACCGGGCGGGCAGGCCGAGCCGGGGCACCAGGGCGATGCCGAGGCCGGCGGCGACGAAGCCCTGGGCGGTGGCATAGTCCTCGCTCTGCACCACGAACCGCGGGGTGAACCCGGCGCGCCCGCAGGCGACGAGGATGGCGTCCTGGCAGGGACCGGGCTGTTCGCTGCCGACCCAGGGGTCCGCCGCGAGGTCGGCCAGGTCGAGGGCGCGCCGACCCCCGAGCCGGTGCCCGGCCGGCAGCAGGGCCAGGTAAGGGTCGTCGCGGAGGTGGGTGAAGCGCAGGCCGTCGGTGGCGGCCTGCTCCCGGGGGCGGACCACCAGGGCCAGGTCGCCGTTGCCGTCCCGCACCTCCCGCAGCGGGTCGGCGGGGTCGGTCAGCTTCAGGTCGACCCGCACGCCGGGGTGGTCGCGGCGCAGGGTTGCCAGCGCGGGGGCCACCAGCGCCGCCCCGACGCTGGCGAAGTAGCGCACCGCGAGCCGTCCCGTCACCCCGGCCCGCAGGTCGGCCAGCGCCGCCTCCGCCGCCGCGACCTGGGCGTCGATGGCTTCCGCGTACCGGCTGAGCAGCCGTCCCGCCTCGGTCGGCCGTACCCCCCGGCCGTTGCGCTCCAGCAGGGTGATGCCGGCCTCCTTCTCCAGCAGCCCCAGCTGTTGGCTGACCGCCGACGGCGTGAAGCCCAGGTCGCGGGCGGCCGCGCTCACCGAGCCGGTGGTGACGACGGTACGGAGCAGGTGCAGCCGGCGCGGGTCGAGCATGTAGCAGAGCTTAACGCTCCTGCTAGAAATCATCGCTTGTCTTAAAGCTGGAAGCGGCGGAGGGTGTGGAGACCACCGAGCCGGGAGGAGAACCGCGTGGCCACCCGATCCGTCGTCCGCATGGCGGTGCTGGCACTGTTGTGGGGGTCCGGCTTCCTCTGGATCAAGATCGCGCTGGCGGGTGGGCTGACCCCGTCGCAGGTCACCGCCGTGCGGTGCGCACTCGGCGCGGTCGTACTGCTCACGGTGGCCGTCGCCGCCGGACAGCGGCTGCCGCGCGGACGCCGGGTCTGGGCTCACCTCGTCGTCGCGGCCCTGTTCTGCAACGCCCTGCCGTTCCTGCTGGTGAGCACCGGTGAACGGACGCTGGACTCCGGGGTGGCCGGCGTCCTGCACGCCACCACGCCGCTGTGGTCGCTGCTGTTCGGCCTTCTGCTCGGCACGGAACGTCACCGGCACCCGTCGCGCCTTGCGGGGCTGCTGCTCGGCTTCACCGGCGTGCTGCTCATCTTCGCGCCCTGGCGGTCGGGTGACCTGACCAGCCGGGGCGCGCTGCTGGTGCTGGCCGCCGCCGCCAGCTACGCGGTCGCCTTCGCCTACATGGCCCGGTACCTCGCCGACCGGTCCGCCCCGATGGCCCTCTCCGCCGCCCAACTGCTGGCCGCGACCGCCCTGACCACCCTCACCCTCCCCGCCGACCCCGGCCCGTGGCGGATGCCCGGCCCCGCCGCGCTGGCCGCCGTGGCCGTCCTCGGCACGCTCGGCACCGGCGTCACCTTCCACCTCAACGCCCGGCTCATCGCCGATGAGGGGCCCACCGCCGCCGCCGTGGTCGGCTACCTGCTGCCCGTGGTCGCGGTCGGGCTGGGCGCGCTGGTGCTCGACGAGGCGCTGACCGCCCGCGTCGTCGCCGGGATGGTGGTGGTCCTGCTCGGCGTCGCCCTGACCCGCGCCAGCCCGTCATCCGGATTGTTCGGACGTGACGGTGATGGGGATGCACACCTCGACCTGTGTGCCGTGACGGGGCTGGGAGTACACGGTGCCGCTGCCACCCACGGCCGCCAGCCGGCCCCGGATGGAACGGGCTATCCCGAAGTTCGCGGCTCGGAGCCGAGGATCGAATCCTCTACGCCGGATGGGCGCCATCGGGTTGGGAGACCTGCGGCTAGTACATCGTCGTCGACCACGGCGGAGGCTGGTGGAGCTACGTCTGTCACCTCAGCGCGATCCGGGTCAGCAAGGGCCAGTGGGTCACCGACGCCACCGTGATCGGCCTGGTCGGCGGCACCGGCGGCTTCGCCCCCCCCACCTGCACTTCGGACTGCAGTACAACGCGAAGCTGACCGCCGCCGGCGGCTTGTACGGCGGCCAGAGTGCCCAACCGCGGCACCTGTGGCACCTCGGCTGCGGCAAGGGCTACTACGACTACATCACCCGCGGCCAGAAAGTCTGCTACTGATCGGTTCCGGTGGCCTGTCGGGGCACACATCCCCCGTCAGGCCACCCCCTTCCATCGCCGCGCGGGAGCCCGAGTTGTGGGTGGCGATGAGGCGGGCCGCCCGCCGCCCGGCGACGGTGCTGCTCGCCGCGCTCGGACCTGACCGCGCCAGGGCAATCACGAGAACTCTACATATTTATATCGATCGGTATTATGCTCTGTGCAGCCCTGACGTGAATCACAACGGAGGTGCCCGTGAGGAAGATGCCCATCCGCCACAAGAGCACGCTGCGTCTGCTGTCCGGCGCCCGCCGGCTCTGGATCGAGTGGTGCTGGTAGGTGCCGGCACGGCGGGCGCTCCCGGGCGCCCGCCCCTGCGGCGATCGGCCCGGCCGTGACCGGTGAGCTGGGCGGCTACGACTGCCACCGCGACCACGGGCCGTACGCCGGGGTCGCGGCCTTCCTCGGCCGGATCGCCGCCGACCGTCCCCGCCTGGCGTCCCGCCACGAGGTCGAGCTGCACGCCATCGCACCCCGGCTCGACCACGCGGCACGACCGGCCGCCGAGGAGGAGCCGATCCGGTTCCATCCCGCCCGGCGCACCGCCTGCCTGGCCTACGGCGCGGCGGAGTTCGTGGCGGCGTGGGCGAGCAGGCTCCGGCACCCGGTCACGGTACGGTTCGACCACGTCGGCAGCGCCGACGAGACCACCAGCGAGTTGCTGGAGACGCTGACCCGCCGAATCGGGCCGTCCCCGTTGCGTCTGGATCTGTGCGACGGCGGTGCCCGCAAGCCGGCCGCGGCCGATCCCACACCGGAGGCGACGCGCACGGCCCTGGGCGACAGTCTGGCCCGCGGCTTCTACCACCACGCGGCCCGAACCGCCCGGCGCGGGCGCGCCACGGTGACCCCGGACGGCGACCTGCGGCACTGGTGGGCGTTCACCACCGGCCTGGCCACCGCCCTGGCGGCGCTGGACAGCGCCGCCGAAGCGCTCGAGCTCTACCACGAGGCGCGCGCTGCCACTGACGACCCGAAGATCACCATGTCGGCCTCGTACGCCACCGCCATGCTGTACGCCCGGCACCTGCCGGCGGCCGAACAGGACCCGGCGCAGGCGCGGCACTGGCTGGAACGGGCGCTCCACCTCGCCGCCGGACTGAACGACCCGCGGCAGCGGGTGCTGTCCACCGTCTTCTACGAGCAGGGCCTGGCGCTGCTGGACAGCAGGGCGGGCGAGCCCGCCCGGGCGCTGCGGCTGATCGACGACGGGCTGGCCCGGCTGACGGCGGTGCTCGCTCCGGGCGAGCGCCCGCAGGATCTGGCCCGACTACGCCACAACCGGGCGCAGGTGCACCTGGCCCTGGGCGATCCGGCACAGGCCCTGGCCGACCTCAACACCGTGATCGCACACGACCCCGGCAACTGCGAGTACTACGTGGACCGGGCCGCCCTGCACCGGGCGGCGGGTCGGCTCCAGGCCGCGATCAGGGACTACGGCAGCGCGATCCGGCTGGGACCGCACCTGCCCGAGGCGTACTACAACCGGGCCGTGCTCCAGCAGGAGCGGGGCCGCCCCGAGCGGGCGCGTGCCGACCTGGACACCGTGCTCGCCATTGATCCCGGGCACCTCGACGCCCGGATCGCCCTGGTCAACCTGCACGTGGAGCGCGGCGCGCTCGACGCGGCCGAGGCGGGGGCGCGGGCCGGGCTGGCGCTGGCCCCGCAGGAGCCCGCGCTGCTGTGCACCCTCGGGCTGATCCGCTCGGAGCGCGGCAGCCCCGCCGAGGCCGACGAGCTGCTCACCCGGGCCCTGGCCGGGGATCCGGGGCTGGTGGAGGCATGGACGAACCGGGCCGCCGTCCGGTTCGAACGCGGCGACGTGGCCGCCGCCATGGCCGATCTGAACCGGGCGGTGGCGCTGTCGGCGGCGCCTGTGCCCCGCTACAACCGGGGCACGGCGCTGATGCGGCTGGGGCGGTGGGACGAGGCCGCCCGCGACTTCGCTGACGCGCTCGCCCAGCCCAGCCTGGACCGGGCGCTGCGACGCGACCTGCGGGCGGAACTGGCTCGCTGCCGTCGCGCGATGGTCGGCTGACCGCCGGCCGGGGCGGGCATCGGCGGGATCAGTCCGTAATGAGATTGCGGTGGCGGTGATCGGGACCGCGGCATGGTCGTCGTGGAGCCGCCAGCGGTATCCAGATCAACCAGAGTCGGACGCGGGCCTTCCTTCGGCTGCGGTCGGCTGCCCCGGCTGTCCGGAGGTCTCGTCGGACTGCGTCGGTGATCTCTGCGGGATGATGTCGATCGCATTCAAGAAGTCGTCGAAGCCCTCGTGGCGGCGCCGCTCGCGTTGGAGCTTCTTGTTCCACTGTGCGGCGGCCTTCTCTTCCTCCATCAGGTGTCGCCTGGCCTGGTTCAGCTCCTCCTTGATCGCCTCTTCCGCCTCGCCGGGAGCGGGGTGGTCGACGAACTCGTCCATGATCGCCTTCCAGCGCCGGTTGAGCTGCTCGGCGTACTGCGCCCGTCTCGTGTACAGGTCGTTCTGGCACTCCAGCTTGATCAGGCGTTCCGAGTACGGCTGGAGGATCTGCCTGACCCGCTCGTCGAGCCGTACCGACACCTCCGGGCGGCACGCGACGTGCACCCGGCCCCGCTTGTAGTGCCATGGGGGCCGGTCCTGCTCGTCGAGCGCCCGCCGCAGTGAGACCTCCAGCTCGCCGGCCCGGTGCGCGGGAAACGCGCGTGCCTGCTCGGCGGCGACCCGCTTCACCCGCCGGATGGCATCCGGCATGAAGTACCGCGCATACCAGCTCAACAGGTCAGGACGTACGCCCGTCGCCGTCCAGGTGAAGGTCGCGCGCACGGTGAAGGTGAACACGTACCCCTGAGCGGGAAGCGCGAAGGGCGCTGAGGCCTCCTGTCGCTCGGTGGGCTCGTCGGGCGGAGGAGGTGGGGTCTCCGCCGCCACGGCGGCTTTCAGATTTTTCAGCGCGGGTGCGAGGTGGTGCTTCCAGAGGGTGTTCAACCCCTTCACGACCTGGCCGCAGATGTGTCTGCCACGGTCGATCATCGATGCCGGCGTCCCTGCGGGGTCGTCTCGCTGCTTCGAGGCCTCGGCCACGTCACCCCTCCCTCGTCGCGATCGGTGCGCCGGTGCAGGGGGTGTCTCAGTGCGGCGTCAGCACCGGGGTGGCTGCTCGAGGGGTGTCGCGCGGCGGGCGGAACAGCCTCAACCTGTCGTCGGTGACCCGTTGATGGTCCGTCGCCTCACGCTAACAAGGCGGTGGCGGGCCCTGCGGCAGCCGCGCGGACATGAGTGTGGCGGCTCAGGTGACCGGTTGCTCCCTACCGGAGGGCGCCTCGGCGGTGTGGCGGTGGAACAACGACCCGGAGGTGATGCGCTCTTCAACCCAGTAGAGCCAGCCGCTCCGCTTCGGCCCGTAGCAGCCGCGCCAGGAGGGCGGAGTCATGTTCACCCCGTCAGGGTTGACGCGGGAGAGACTCGACATCAATGATCTCGTATGTCCATGATCACTCCCACTCCTCTGATGCGTCTCGTCGCCGGCGTCTGGGGCTTCAAAACCCTTGCGGTCGCCGTCGAACTGGGCCTGTTCACCCGGCTCGCGAACGGACGGACCCTCACGGTCGACGAGGCAGCCGCCGAGCTTGGACTCGCTGAGCGCCCGACCGACCTGCTGCTGGCCGCAAGCGCTTCCCTCGGCCTGCTCGAGAAGGCCGGCGACGGCTACCGCAACTCCGATCTCGCCGAGCAGTTCCTCGTCGAGGGCCGCCCCTACTACTTCGGTGCGCAGGTCCGCTACTCTGACCTGCGCACCTACCTGCCCTGGCACCGCATCGGCGAGGCACTGCGATCCGACCGGCCCCTCACCTGGGACCCGCAAACCCAGCAGTCGATGTTCGACACCGCCGACCCGGAGATGCTCGCGCAGTTCTGGGATGCGATGTACTCCACCTCAAGCTTCACCGCCCGCGCCTTGGCCGACGCGTACGACTTCGGCGCGCACACCCGGCTGCTCGACGTCGGCGGGGGAGCCGGGGCCTTCCCGATCGAGCTCTGCCGACGCCTGCCCGACCTGCGGGCGACCATCTTCGACCTGCCGCACGTGTGCGTCCGGGCCGAGGAACGGATCTCGGCAGCGGGCCTGGCCGGGCGGATCGTCACGGTCGCCGGCGATTTCCTCGCCGACCCGGCGCTGCCGGACGGGCACGACGTCATCCTGCTGAGCATGATCCTGCATGACTGGGACGTGCCAACCAACCGAGCCCTGCTGGCCAAGTGCTATGCGGCGCTGCCGCCCGGTGGGGCGGTCGTCGTCTGCGAACTGTTGCTCAACGACGAGCGCACCGGGCCGCCGGAGGCGGCGCTGATGGGCATGAACATGCTGGTCGAGACCGAGGGCGGCAAGAACTACTCCGGCGCCGAGTACACGGCCTGGCTCGCCGACGCGGGCTTCGTCGACATCCGCACGGTGCCGTTCGACGCCCCAGGCGCCAACGGCGCGGTAGTGGCCCGCCGGGCCTGACCGGCAGGCCGGGTGCGGCGGGGCCAGAGCGGACCCACCCCGCCGCACCCGGCCGAGCCGGGGCGCACCAGTCCGATCTATTCCGAACCCTCCCGGTCGGCAACGGAACAGGCAGCCACGGCGGAGCCGGGCGTGACGGCCGAGTCGGACGGGGCACTGGCGGCGGGTTCGAAGAGGACCCGGGACCGCAACTGCCGGAACCCGGTCCGTTCCAGTTCCGCCAGCACCGCCACCCGGTGGGCGTCCACGTCGGCCACCACCTCCCTGGCCCCGCCGGCGGCCAGTACCTCGACCGCCTCGGCCAGCAGTTCACCCCGGACGGCCTCGTCGAGCAGGCCGAGGTAGGCGATGAGCGGGTAGCAGGCATCCCCGGCTGTTCCGGCCAGGCCGACCGGCTTCCCGGCGTCCAACGCGATGCGCCAGTCTTCGGCGGGGCCGGTCAGCCAGGCCAGCGGGTCGGTGGCCAGGTCCACTCCGCCGACCGCCCGAGCTGTCTCCTTGCCGGTCAGCACGTCCGGCTCGGCGATCCGGGCGACCATGGCGTTGATCTCGGCCGCGTCGACGGCCGGGCGGAAGGTGTACCGCCCGGAGGCGGCCGGCAGCGGCGTGCCCGTCCAGGAGCATCTCAGCCGTTCACCGCGCTCGACGAGCCCGGCGAGCCGGGCCGCCGCCATCGGCGCCTTGATCACGGCGAGTACTTCCGGCCGGCGCCGCCAGTGCGCCGGCGCAGCGGCGTAGTACGACCGGGGACCGCCGAGTGCCTCGTGGGCGGCGCGCAGCAATGCGGCACCCACCTCCGGCTCGGCGTTCAGGTCGAACCGTTCCAGCCAGGGGGCGCCTACGGCACCCGGCGGGAGGAGCCAGGCCGCCCGGGCGACCACTCGGCCGGCTCGGAGAGCGACCCAGGTGCGCTCAGGCCGGTAGCCGCCACCGGCGATCCCGTCGGCGTAATCGACCTGGCGCAGTTGAGGCAGCGGGTCGGGCATGGACTCGAACAGACTTTCCTCGCCCGCAACAAGCGGACGGATGACCAGATCAGTCATAGGTGGATCCTCCGGGAAGCGAACGCCCCGGGTCAGATCCGCGTGGACGCCGGGACGCGGAGGGGGCGCAGAACATCGGACATTGTTCTGACCTCCTTCCAGCTCGACGGCGTGCCCGGCAACTTACTCGGCGTACTCGCCCGCCGCAACACGATCGATCCCTGAACCTTTGACCACGAGGACCTGATCACTGATCCGACGCACCGCCACGCCACCCTTCGCGACGAATCAGTCAGCTGGTTTTCCTCGGCGCGGGACGCTGGAGATCACACATGAAGCCAGCACGAAACCGGCTGGCGTGTCAGCGATGGTCGCCCGCTCGGCGGTCCAGCCGCCACCGGAGGTAGGCGAGCGCGGCGACGGCCGGGGCGGCAACCGCGTACCAGTGGTGGCAGGACGGAGCACTGGCCCGCATCCCGGTAGCCGTGGTGCGTGACCAGGTCAATGAGCGAGGGCGTGACCGTTACCGCCTGGTCGGGGCGGGTTCGGGGCTGGCGGATCCGGTTGAGGGGTTCAGCAGGGGCCGCAGTCGGGTGCGTTCCGACCACCGCAGACCGGCGGCCAGGGGGCGGCGGGCGACCAGGTAGCCGAGCAGGGTCACGGTGGCGCCGACGGCGAATCCGGCCAGCACGTCGGACGGGTAGTGGGCGCCGATGTAGACGCGGGTGAAGCCCATCATCGCGGCGGCCGCCACCGTCAGCAGGCCGAGCCGCCGGTTGACCAGCAGCAGCCCGGCGGCGACGGCGCCGGCCATGGTGGCGTGGTCGGAAGGAAACGACGGGTCGCTGCTCCGGTCGGCCAGCACCAGGATGCCGGGTAGCGTGGTGTACGGGCGGGGATCGTGCACGACGGCCACGATCGGCTGGTTCACCGCGACGGCGAGCAGCATCCCCACCGGTGCCCACAGGGCCGCCGGCATGCCGGTGCCGCTGGCTCGGGCGGACCACCAGCCGGCGAGCAGCAGGACGGCGAACAGCACGATCCCGTACGCGGCGTAGCCTGCGAGCGGTGTGTGCAGCCACGGCGTCGCCCGCGCGAGATCGTTGATCTCCAGGAAGAGTCGCTCGTTCATGGTGTCCTTCCGTCTCGTTCCCCGGCTGGGCTGCCGACGGTAGGCAGGAGGACATGAAGGGCGGATGAAGGCGGCGGGGCGCCGTGCTGCACTGGGCAGGGACGGTCCGACGGGAGGAGGCGGGGTGCGGATTCTGGTGGTCGAGGACGAGCGGCGGCTGGCCGACCTGCTCGCCCGAGGCCTGCGGGAGGCCGGGCACACCGTCGATGTCGAGTACACCGGCTCCGGCGGGCTGCTCGCGGCGTCCACCGGCACGTATGACTCGGTGGTGCTCGACGTGATGCTGCCCGGCCTGGACGGCGTCGCGGTATGCCGGACGCTGCGGCAGCAGGGGCACCTGATGCCCGTGCTGATGCTCACCGCGCGCGTCGAGATCCCGGACCGGGTCGCGGGCCTGGACGCCGGCGCCGACGACTACCTGGCCAAACCGTTCTCCTTCGACGAACTGCTGGCCCGGCTGCGTGCCCTGCATCGCCGCGCCGCCGGCCCACCGCCCGTCGAGGTACGCGCCGGCGATCTGCTGCTCGACCCGGCGCGGCGGCGGGTGTTCCGGGGCGACGTGGAGATCGACCTGTCGGCCCGCGAGTTCGACGTGCTCGCTCTCCTGCTGGCTCGGGCCGGACAGTGCCTCACGCGCTATCAGATCCTCGACGAGGTCTGGGACGGCGAGACCGACATTCGCTCCAACGTCATCGATGTCTACATCGCCGCCCTGCGGGCCAAGGTCGACAAGCCGTTCGGGCGGCACGCCATCGAAACCCTGCGTGGTGTCGGCTACCGGCTGCGCCCCGACGGTGGCTGACGTGCCTCGCCCAGCGGTCCGGACCCGGTCGGTGGCCGGCGAGCCGAGCGCCGGCCCGCTGGGACGGTTGCCGCTGCGCGTCCGCCTGATCGCCGGCTTCGCGGTGGCGATGCTGGTGGTTCTCACCGGCGCGGGTGCCTTCGTCTACGTGCGTGTCCGTTACGCCCTCGATCTGCGACTGAACGAGGATCTGGCCGCCCGGTCGGCGCAACTGACCGATCTCGCCCGCACCGGCGGGGTGTCTCCGAACTCGGCCCGGACCGGTCCGGGGGAGTACTGGCAGGTCCTCGACGCCGGGAACCACGTCCTCGCCGCCAGCTCCGGCCTGCCGGCCGGCTCGCTGCTCACCCCCGACCAGTTGGAACGGGCACTGGGGGAGCCGGTGCGCGCCGACCGGGGCACCCTGCTGCCGATCAGTGCCCGCCCGTTGCGCCTGTACGCCGTCGCGGTGCGTCCGGGTGCCGCACCGCCGGCCGGGCAGCCCGCCGTCACCGTCGCCGCGGTCCGCCGTGACCAGCGCGACGAGGCCCTGCGGGAACTCATCGGCCAGCTCGCGCTGGCCAACCTGGCCGCGCTGGCGGTGGCCTCCCTCGTCGGCTACCGCCTCGCGCGGGCGGCGCTCGCGCCCGTGGAGCGCTACCGCAGCGAGGCGGCCCGGATCGCCGCCGGTGCCACCGGGGTACGGCTGGAGGTGCCCGACCGGGCCGACGACGAGGTGACCCGGCTCGGGCGGACCCTCAACGTGATGCTCGCCGCCCTGGAGTCCGCCCTGGAGCGGGAGCGGCGCTTCATCAACGACGCCAGTCACGAACTTCGTACCCCGTTGACGCTGTTGTCCACCGAGCTGGAGCTTGCCCTGCGCCGGCCCCGTACCGCCGTCGAGCTCGAACGGGCCCTGCGCAGCGCGGCCGCCGACACCGCCGACCTGATCGCCCTCGCCGACGCCCTGCTCGCCGTCGGCGTGCCACCCGTCCAGGACGCCATGGCCCCCGAGGTGGACGTCAGCGAGCTGCTGACCGGCCTGGTCGACCGGTACCGGACCGGCACCGGCGCGACCGAACAGGCGATCAGCGACCACATCACAGCTGGCCTCACCGTCCGCGGCGACGCCACCCGCCTCGGTCAGGTCGTCACCAACCTGCTCGACAACGCGACCCGGTACGGCGCGCCGCCCGTCGAGGTCGTCGCCGCCTCGGCCGACGGCCTGGTCCGGCTCACCGTGCACGACCACGGCCCCGGGATGAGCCCGCTTTTTCTGCCGCACGCCGCCGAACGCTTCACCCGCGCCGACACCGCCCGCACGTCACCGGGCACCGGCCTGGGTCTGTCACTCGTCGAGGCGATCGTCCGCGCCCACCACGGCGAGCTGCGCATCTGCTCCGCCGGGGCCCACCACCGCACGGACACCCGGTACGACCTGCCCTGCGCCCATCCGTCCGCCGGCACCACGGTCACCGTGCTGCTGCCGGTGGACCTTTCCTGCCCGGTGACCCGCTGCTGTTCACCGCCGGGCTGCTTGTCGCCGACGGCCGCCACCTGCAAAACCGGCACGGCGGACACGAAACCGAAGACGTTCCGCGGACTCTGCCCATTCCGCACGGGTGGAGAATCGAGCTGAGGGCGTCAGGCGCGTGAACGCCGCGGTGGCAATGAGGGCGGCCACCGATCCCAGAGCAGCACCGAGAAGCGCCTCAGGGCCCGGCTGGACGCCGCCGGGCAGGACCAGCAGGACGAGGGCCACCGACCCGATCGCGACAGTACGACGGATCGCGACACTGCGGGCGACCGCTGCCAGTGGTACGACCGCCCAGAGCAGGTACCACGGGTGCACCACCGGGCCGGCGATGACGATCGCCGCGAGACACAGGCCGAGGGCGGACAACGGTCCAATTCGCGTGGCGCGCCGCCACAGGACCAGGTTGACGCCCGCGGCGGCGATCATTCCGGCCAACCAGAACGCTCGGATGGTGTGGTCGACCTCGACGCCGCTCAGGTGAGACAGCAGTGTGCCGACAGCCCAACCCAGATCTGTGGTGACCGACATCCAGGTGTGCGCGTGCGTGGGGGCGTCGAGGGCGCGTACCCAGCCGAACCCGGTTCTTGTCAGGGCGGTGACCGCCAAGGCGGTGATGGCGGCAACAAGGACAGTTCGCTGGGCTGCCCTCAGCCTTGCCCGTCGACCGTCAATCTGTTGCGCCCAGATTGGGATGACGAAGACGATCGCCAGTCCCGCTGGCGCCTTGACGAGGGTGGCGAGGGTAATGAGCACGACGCCGATCGCGGGTCGATGCTGTAGCGCCAGGAGCAACCCCAGGCACATCAGCCCCAGCATCACCGCCTCGTTGTGGGCGTCGCCGATCAGGTGCAGCAGCACGAGAGGGTTGAGCACGCCCAGCCACAGCGCGGCCGCCGGCTGCACCCCGCAGAAGCTGGCGAGCCGAGGCACCGACCAGACCAGCAGTACCACGCCCAGCAGTGCCAGCACCCGCATCCCGACGATGCCGGCCCAGACGCCGCCGTCGGTCAACTCCGTCACGGCGCCGGCGAGCGCGAGGAAGATCGGGCCGTACGGCGCCGGGGTGTGCTGCCAGATTGCGGGCACGTTGACGGTGAGGGGACCACCCAGGGCGGCGGGGCCCACCTGGTACGCGTCCAGGCCCGCCATTGTCATCGCGCCCTGGGCAAGGTAGCTGTGGACATCGCCGCTGAAGATCGGGGGCACAAAGGCGAACGGTGCCCCCCACCATGCTGCTGTCGTCACCAGTTCGCGCCGGGACGGGCCGCCGGGAGTGCGTGCTGCCGCGCCGATGCGCCACCAGGCCAGCAGGAGCATCGTGAGCCCCAGGTAGACCACGAACACGGACAGCGTCGCCGACGCTCGCAGGTCCCGGATGAGGGGCAGGTCGATCGCGATCTCGCCGAGAGGCGTCACCCCCGACAGCAGTCCGCCCGCCGCGGTCACGGTTGACCCGATCACCCCGAGCATCCGGTCGCCAGTCAGGGAACGTGGCGACTTCGACTCGTCTCTTCGCTTGGCGGCAGCGCCATACAGAACCATCAGCACCCATTCATCCGTCACCTCAGAGAGACGCACTGCGCTGTGGCCTACCGCGCCAGCGGCCACGATCCTTGCTCAAGGTAACCGAAGCGCTACGCCGCTCGCTGAATGTAGCGGCCGAAACGGCAGACTCCCCGCAGGCGCTCGATCACACGCCGCTGGCCCGACCGGTGGTACACGACGTTGACCGACTCGGCCCGGCAGTCGTACAGCTTGGTGCGTACCCACCCCTGCCCGCCGCACTCGCTGCCGGGCGTTTGGATGCGGCCCGCCCGCCGAGCTCGTAACCATCACCGGTGACCGCGACGAGCCCGGAGGTCACGGCGGCGGGCAGGGCGACCAGCGGGTCGTCGGCTGATGACTACCGGCCGGAGTCCGGGGTTGCCCGTCCGGAGCCGGGGCGGCGCAGGACGAGGGCGGCGACGCCGCCCACCGGAATGAGCAGCCAGCAGGAGAGCAGCCGGTAGATCAGGACGGCGGCGGTGGCACTGATCGCGGTCGCGCCCGAGGTGGTGAGGCCCGCGACCAGGGCGGTCTCGATGACGCCGATGCCGCCGGGGGTCAGCGGGACCTGGCGGACGATCTGCACGCCGAGGTAGATGCCGGCCAGGGCGATCAGGTCGACCGGCAGGCCCAGCGCGCGGGTGCAGGCGGCCAGGCAGAAGAGGTCGGTCAGCCAGTTCGCCGTGGCGTAGCCGAGGACCGCCCACCAGTCGCGGGCGCGCAGGCCGGCGCCGGCGCGCCAGGCGTCGCGGGCGGAGACGAGGAGGCCGTGCAGGTAGCGGGCGACGCGGCCGTGGTGTTTGGCGGGCTCTGCGTCGAGCGGCTCGTCGGTCAGGCGGCGGCCGAGGGCCACGGCGGCGCCGGTCAGCGCGACGAGGACCGCGACGATGATGAGGGGGCGCCAGGTCAGCGACGTCGTCGAGCTGTACGTGAGCAGGACGGCGCCGCCGCCGGCGTAGATCAGGGCCAGGCCGCCGATGGAGGCGAGACCGGAGACGACCGCGCAGACCGCGCCGATCTCACGGGCGGCGCCGGCCCGCTCGAATTCGCGGATCGCGTAGCCGGTGGAGACCGCCCCGCCGGCCGGGACCGAGATCGAGATGGCCGTGCGGGCCAGGGTGATCGCCATCAGGCGGCGACGGCGGAGGCGGACGCCGAGGGAGCCGAGCAGGCGCTGCTGCTGGCCGGCGAAGGCGGCGATCGAGGCGATCTGCAGGAGCGTGGCGAGGGCGACCCAGCCGTACTCGGCGCCGGTGAGGGCGGTGAGGAACTCCTTCGGGTCGGGCAGGCGGCCGTGCAACCCGACCGCCGCCAGGGCTATCACCGAGACGGCGACGGCGAGCAGGCGTATCCAGCGGGTACGCCAGGAACCCTTGGCCTCCTCCGCTAGCCCGGGCACCGGCGGCGGCTCCGACGGGGACGCGGGCGAGGCGCACATCACTTGATCCTCGCAAACGCTCGCACGCTCACGTTTCGTGATCGGAAAGCCACTGGCTGGGTTCGGCGGCAGGCGGCAGGCGGCCAGCCGCCAAGAGGTGCACACCCAGCTCCGATGCCGGCTCGGCCGTCCTCGGCCAGCGGGCGCGGCCCCTCTGGTCGGCTGACGCGGCACGGCGGTCGTACCGGCACCCCCTGCCCGCACGACCGCCGCAGTCCGATCGGCGGTCAGTCCGCCGCGGTGTCCCACCCGTAGTCGGGCAGGTCGAAGAAGTCGTCACCGTCGACCCGGTCGACCGTGCCGTCGGCCAGCCCCAGGATCAGCGACTCCACGCCGGTACGCACGCTCTGTACCAGCATGCCGTGCAGCTTCTGCCCCAGGTCGTCCTGCTGGCCCCGCACCTCGAACAGCACGGTGCCGGTGCCGTTGAGCGCGAGCGCGGAGCGCCCCTGACCGGCGTACTCACGGGCGTCCGGGTGGTAGTAGCGGCCGATCGCGGCCGCCGGGGACTGGCTGCCGTAGCTCGCCTGGATGCCGTTGGCGACGGTGAGCGCGAAGCGGCGAGACTTGTCCTGGTCCAGCGCCGGCCACTGCGCCCGGTACTTCGCGCCGTCCTGCACGCCCAGCGGCGGGTAGTCCAGCGACACCGAGATGAACTTGCCGTCCTGCTCGCCGCCGGTGAGCCGGTCGCAGGGACCCATGTGATGCAGGTCGACGTACGCGTCGACGGCACCCTTCTCGGCGCGCAGCCCCACGTACACGTCGCGGATGGCCCGCGACTCGGGGGAGAGGAAGAAACCGGCGTCGGTGTCCCGGCCGGGCAGGTCGCCGGCCCGGGGCACATAGTCGAGGTCGGGGTTGAAGTCCCGGTTGAGGTCGAAGCCGGGCAGGTCGATGCCGTCGCCGTTGAGCCGGTGGTACCAGGCCCGGGGTGCGCCGGCCAGCTGCGGGAACTCGGTCACGGTGTCGGCCCAGGAGCGGACGTTCATCCGCCGGTTGAGCTCGCCGCCGTCGGGGTTGACCATCGGCATCGCCACCAGGGTGACCTCGCCCAGGATCTGCCGGGTCTGCGCGTCGCCGGCGGCGCCGAGCTGGCGCAGGATGCCCAGCAGCGCCTCGGTGCCGGTCCGCTCGTTGCCGTGGATGGCGCTGGTCACCAGCAGCACCCGGTCGCCGGTGCCGACCCGGGCCGCGTACAGCTCCCGGCCCTGCGGGGAGTGGCCGACCACGTCGACGGTGACCCGGCCCTGGCTGGCCTGGGCGATCTGCGCGAGCTGCCGGCCGACCTGCTCGTGGTTGCTCCAGCCGGACCAGGACGGGTCGTCGGCGATCTTGCAGGTGCCCTGGGCGGACCCTTCGGGTGCGGCGGCCGATGCCGGTGGGACGGCGAGGATCGAGCCGGTCAGCGCGGTCAGTGCGGCGGCGGCCAGCGCCCTGCGGGAGCGGAGGACAGCGGGGATCGGGAGAACGGGCACGCATGCTCCTTCCGTGGATCCGGACGGGTGCGCCGGATCGAGTTCGGACCGACGGCACGTGGACTCGCAAGCCCACCACCTGCGGGTTCCGATGATCCTCTCCGACCGTCCCTGCTTTCGCAACGAAAAGCTTCACTTCTTTCCGAGACCGCGTAGCTTTTCTGCGCCGCGACGAAAGGCTGCTCAGCGTTCGGCCATCGTCGACCCGGCTGTCCGAACAGGAACGCCAGTACGTCGCGGCGCCGTTGTTACATTCCAGCCATGATCGCCGATAGATAGAGGAAGCGCTGCCGCATCCTGAGGAGAGCCCCATGTCGGTATCCCGGTTACTCGCCACCACCGCGGTGGCCACCGCCATCTTGGCCGTCGTCGCTACGCCCGCGCAGGCGGCTGTCAACGATCCGTTGTACGACAAGCAGTGGGGCCTGCGGCAGATCCACGCCGAACAGGCCTGGGCGACCAGCACGGGAAGTGGCGTGGTGATCGCGGTCGTGGATACCGGCGTCGACCTCAACCACCCGGACCTGAGGTCCAAGCTCGTGCCCGGCGCGACCTTCGTCAACTGCGGCCTGACCTCCTGCGGCGACGGCGACTGGCGCGGTCCTAACGGCATGGCAGACGCCAGCGACGAGCACGGCAGCCACGTAGCGGGCATCGCGGCCGCGGCCACCGGCAACGGTGTCGGTGTCGCCGGAGTCGCGCCCGACGCGAAGATCATGCCGATCAAGGTGCTGGAGGCGGGCAGCGGTAGCTTCGCCGACATCGCCGCGGGCATCCGTTACGCGGCCGACCATGGTGCCAAGGTGGTCAACCTCAGTCTCGGCGCGCTGCCGGGCTCCCAGGCCCTCACGCTCACCGGGCTCGAGTCGGACGCGACCGAGGCGATCGCGTACGCACAGGCGAAGGGCGTCGCCGTCATCGCCGCCGCTGGCAACGAGACCGCGCCCCTCTGCGACACCCCGGCCTGGGAAGCCGGCGCGCTCTGCGTCACCGCCACCGACCGCAACGAGGTGAAGGCGTGGTACTCCAACCTGGGCGCGAAGGCTGACCTGAAGGCGGTCGCCGCCCCCGGTGGCGCCGGCCTGGTCAACTGCGACGACGACGTGTGGTCCAGCGTGCCGGTGGGCACCGGTTCGGCCAGCTGCGGGCAAGGCGACTACGACGCCTACGCCGGCACGTCAATGGCCACCCCCTACGTGTCGGGGGTCGCGGCCCTGCTCTTTGCCCAGGGGCGCAGCCTGAACAACGTGTACTCGGTGCTGATGTCGACTGCCCGCACCCCGCTCGTCGGCCTGCGCGGCGTCTACTCCCCGTTGTACGGCTGGGGCATCATCGACGCCCAGGCCGCCGTGGCCGCACCCCGTACCTGACCCCGACTGCCGATCGAGGTTCGGGCGCCGCTGGATGTGACCGGTACGGTCGAGTCGCAGATCGCGCGGAAGCGCCAGCGGCGCCTGTACGGAGTGGATGAGCTCGTTCTGTCTCTGCCCGTCCAGGAGCCTCACTCACGGATGATCTGGGGGAGACAACCGTGGTGGTACGACGCCCCGAGCGCGTACAACCCGGGTGGTAGGCCCATCGCAACTTCGGCATGACGACCCGTGACCAGGCCGGTACATACGCTGCCGCCTGTACCCGTCATTCGACCGAAGGGATCCTCGATGTACGTCCGACACTTGCTTACCGCCGCCGCAGCCGCCCTGCTCGGGGGGTTCGGGCTTGCCGCACCGGCGGCCGCGCACGTCTCGGTCCAGCCGGCCGCTGCCGATGTTTACACCATGAGCCCCGGGCGAATCGGGGCCATCGTGGCCGCCGTGGTGGCGCTGATCGGTGTGGTCCTCGGTGGGCTGGCGCTGGCCCGCTCCGCCGGTCGTATCGGCACCGGCAACGGGCGAATCGGGGCCATCGTGGCCCCGGTGCTCGGGCTGATCGGCATGGTCATCGGTGGGCTGGTCGTGGCCACTGCCGACGGTGGTCTCGGCACCGGCAACGGGCTGGGCGGGGGCATCGTGGCCCTGGTGGTGGGGCTGATCGCCGTGGTCCTCGGTGGGCTGGCGCTGGCCCGCTCCCGCCGCACCGGGTGACCCGGCCATGGTGCCGGGTCATGGTCCGTGTGGTGATTCCTACCCCTCATGGGCCTGTTCCGGCGGGTGTTGTCAGGAGTGGGCGAGCCAGCCGGGAACGGTCAGGCCGGACTCGTACGCGAGGATCACCAACTGGGCCCGGCCCCGGACCTGGGTCTTGGTCATGATCCGGCTGACGTGCGTCTTCGCGGTGGCCGGGCTCAGCGCCAGCCGCGCCGCGATCTCGTCGTTGGACAGGCCGGCGGCGACCAGCGCCATCACCTCACGCTCCCGCTCGGTGAGCGCGTTCAGCCGCGGTCCCGGGTCCGGATGCGTGACCCGGGCGGTGAACTCGGAGATCAGCCGGCGGGTGATCGACGGCGCGATGAGCGCGTCACCACGCGCCACCACCCGCACGGCGTGGATCAGCTCCGCCGGCTCGGTGTCCTTGACCAGGAAACCGCTCGCGCCGGCCCGCAGCGCGCCGTAGACGTAATCGTCCAGGTCGAAGGTGGTCAAGATGATCACGCGGACATCTGAGCTCGCGGCGATCTCCCGGGTGGCGGCCAGGCCGTCCAGCTCGGGCATCCGGATGTCCATGAGGATGACGTCCGGCCGCACCTGCCGGGCGAGCCGCACCGCCTCCGCACCGTCGGCGGCCTCGCCGACCACCTCGATGCCCTCCTCACCGTCCAAGATGGACCGAAAGCCGGCGCGTACCAGGGTCTGGTCGTCGGCGAGCAGCACCCGGATCACGCCGCGTCCCCCGGCTCCGATCACAGCGCCGGCGCTCCCGCCGGCACCTGGCCGGGCCGCAGCGGGAGGCGGGCGCGCACCCGGAAGCCGCCGTCCGGACCGGGGCCCGTGGTCAGCGAACCGCCCAGCGCCCGGGCCCGCTCACCCATGCCGAGGATCCCGTTGCCGGGCGGGCCCGGTGCGCCGGTGCCGTCGTCCTCGACCTCCACCAGCACGTCGTCGCGGTCGGGCCGGACCCGGATCACCGCGGCGGTCGCACCGGCGTGCCGGGTCACGTTGGTGAGCGCCTCCTGGACGATCCGGTACGCCGCCAGGTCGACTTCCGGCGGCAGCGGCCGGGTTTCGGCCAGCTCGGTGCGGATCTCCAACCCGGACCGCCCGGCCGTCGTGACCAGTTCGTAGAGGCGGTTCAGGCCGGGCGCGGTCGTCGGCGCCTCGCCCTCCCGCCTCAGGATTCCGAGCGTCGTCCGCAACTCACGCAGCGTCTCCTTGCTCGTCTGTTTGATCGCGGTGAGCGCCTGCGCGGACCGGGTGGGGTCCGGGCGGTGCAGCGCGGCGCTGGCCTGCACGTTGATCAGCGAGAGGTGGTGGCCGAGCACGTCGTGCAGCTCGCGGGCGATGCGCAGCCGCTCCTCGGTGGCCCGGCGCCGGGCCTCCTCCTCCTTGCCCTGCTCCGCGGCGAGCACCCGGGCCTGCGCCTCGGTGAGGTAGGCCCGGCGGTTGCGGGTCACGCCGACGATGACCGCGATGAGCCAACCGGCGTGCAGCAGCGTCGCCCCGTTGACACTGTTGGCTGTCCTGTTGTAGCTGTCCGCGACGGCGAAGGCGACCACCGAGGCGAGACCGAGCCCGATGGCGACCGCGAGGTGCCCCTCGTCGACGACGGTGTAGAGCGCCACGACGAACACCAGCATGATCGGCCCGGGCCGGTGCAGCAGTGCTCCGTACGCGCCGACGGCGGCCAGCGCCACCACGCCCACCGCCACCGGATGGCGGCGGCGGAGGTACAGCGCGCCGGAGGATGCCAGCACGGCCAGCAGCGCCGCCCACTCAGCGGCGGTGTCGATGTCACGCGACTGCACCACCAGGCCGACGAGGGCCACCAGGCCGACCACAAGCACCAGGGCCGTGTTCGCCGCCCGGTCGTGCCATCGCCAGCTCGACATGCGCCGAAGCCTAACCTCCCGCAACTGGGCGGGAGACTGCCCGGCCGTCCGGGTATCAGGCGCCGGCGCGAGGTGGTGGCGATCTGACGGCGATGGGCGTCGGTACCGAGGCCTCCGGCGCCCGCCGGCACTTCCGGGAAGATCCCGGTTCCGGAATCGAGGACGGGCCCCGGAGGAATCCCCCCGGGGCCCGTCCTCGTCCGACGTCAGCGCAGGAACAGCACCCCGTCGCCGCGGGGAACAGCAGGCTCCCGCGCCGCGACGCGTGCGTTGAGCCGCGCGTACCGGTGGCGAGCCGTCACCAGCGCTGCCGCCACGCGTCGGTCAGCGCGTCCCCCTCTGCGTCGCGAAGGTCGGCAGGGTGGTGTCGCCGACGACGGCCTGCGCGGTGGTGGTGGCGGTCCACCCCAGCCGGTGCACGCCGCGGATCTGCAGGGTGTGCGCGCCGGGAGTCACCGTGACCCCGGCCGAGCGGGCGGTGCCCGCCGTGGTGACCACCACCTTCCCATCCACCAGTACCTCGAAGCTGTTGATGAGGGAACTCGGCGTGCCCACCGACCAGGAAGCGGTGAACGAGCCCCGGCTGTAGTAGGTGGTGCCGGACTTGCGGCCGGTGAGGCCGGTGAGTGCCAGACCAGACATCATGGCCGCCTTGGTCCGGATTCCGCTCAGTTGGGCGTAGAGCGAGTCCCCCGGGCACTCCGTGGCCACCGCGTCCCGGTGACCGGAGATGCGGTTCATCACCACGGACTCGCCGAGGTCGTACTTGCCGTTGACCCCGGACACCAGGGTGACCCTGCCGTACGGGTCGTTCCCGTACTGGCCGAGCTTGTACGCCGCGACGTGCGCGATGGCGTCCTGGACGACGGTGGGCGCGCCGGAGGTGATGTACGTCCCGAGCACGGCGATCGCGGCGGTGTCGGTGTTGAAGCCGTAGGTGTGCGCCCCGGTCACCGGCTTGTCGATGCCGCCCTTGCGGCCCTCGAAAACCACGCCGCACTTGTCGACCAGGAAGTTGTAGCCGATGTCGTTCCAGCCGTTGCTCTTCACGTGGTAAACCTCGATGCCCCGGACGATGGCCGCCGAGTCGACGCAGCTGTAGCTGTTGGTGCCGGCCGTGTGGTGCACGAAGAACGCCTTGACCGTGGTCCCGTACGTCGGCGGGTCGAGCACGATCGACTCGTCGGCCTTCCACCCCGCGCGGGTGACCACCTTCGGCGTGCGGATCGGGTTCGGGGCCGTGGTGGGGCTGGGCGACGCGCTGGGGGAGCTGGTCGTGGGCGCGGGCGCAGAGGTGGTGGGCGTGGGCGTGGTGGTCTCGGTCGGCGCCGGGGCGGTGGTTTCGGTCGGCGTCGGGGCGGCGGTCTCGGGCGGCGCCGTCGTGGTGGCGGTGTCGGTCGGCGCCGGCTCGGTCGTCGTGGTGTCGGTCGGCGTCGGGTCGGTGGGGGTGGGTTCCAGGGCCTGCACCTCGGCGACCGGCTGGAGGCGCTCGTGGCGGACCTGCCCGGCACCGGCAGCGCCGGCCTTGCGGCGCTCCGGCTGGCCCGGGTCGACCAGCTCCAGGCGCAGTCCGGCGGGGAGCCGGTCGCTGCTGCGGCCGCCAGCCGCCTTGGCGCGTACCTCGACCCCGTCCGAGGGACCGACCCACAGCGGGTCCGTGCCGCCGCGCGCCTTTCCGTTGGTCGCCTCCGCGCCGGGCTCCGGTCCGAAGTGGTTGTCCAGCTCCAGCGGCAGCCAGCCCGACCAGCCGCCGCCGACCGCCCGGGTCCGGACGGAGATGGTGCCCTCGAAATCGATCTTCGGGTTCGCCCAGGTCACCCCGACCATGGCGAAGTGGTCGGTGTCCCGCTGCGGGATGGTCACCTCGCGGTCATCGGCGGCCGGGAAGTCCACGGTGTGCAGCGCCGTGGTGACCGGCGCGTCCGCGCCGGCCCATTCGGTCCCGTCCTCGCCGAAGCCCACCGCCACGAGGCCGGCCGTTCCGGTCACGGCGGTGGCCACCAGCGCGGCCCCGATGCCGGCCGTCCGGCGGCTCCAGCGGATCCCCGTCAATTTCACAGTTGAGTCCCTCCGAAATGATCTCACCGGAGGGAAAGCGCCATCAATGTCCGGGGCGTTACATGCGTAGGCTAATGCGGTGGATCGGGGGGTGCGGGATTCCATCCTTGACGTACTCCGGCCAAACTTCCGCCGGATACGGCTTCGGCATGGCGTACTCCTCGGCGCTGGGCAGCACGGGAAGTCAACCAAATCCCGAGGCGGTCCCGCGCTTCGGTCTGCGTATACAAAAGGGGTTGGCGGGCCGCTGACCGCGGCCCGCCAACCCCCGCAAGGCTTGGTTACTTGGCGCCACCGGCCCGGAATGCCACCCAGGCGTCGCTCATTCGGTCCGCCTGTCCTGCGGTGAACATGTTCATGCAGGAGTCCTGCGTGTAGTCCATGAAGTTGTGGATCGGGTCCAGTCCGGGTGCGGTGCAGGTGTCCGCGCCCACCGGGCAGTTGAACTGCGGCGCCGCCTCCCGCGGAGTGTCCGCGACGTAGTCGCCGGAAGCGGAGCACCCGTGCGCGAAGGTGTGCTCCAGCATCAGCCAGTGCCCGACTTCGTGCGTCAGCGTGTCACCCAGGGCGTACTTGCCCGCCGTTCCGCCCGGCATCGACTCGTCGAGCATCACCACGCCGTCGATGTAGTCCCGGCCGTTGTTGTAACCCTTCGGGAAGTACGCCCAGCCGAGGAGCCCGCCGCCGATGTCGGCCGCGTACACGTTCAGGGTGCGGGAGTCGCCGGTGTACAGCGCCTTCTTCATGTCCCGCTCGTTCTTGCCCGGCACGACCGTGTACCAGTCGCTGTTCACCGTCCACGTCGTGTCGACAAGGTCGAACCGGAACGGCGTGTCGGCGGCGTCCGCCGCCGTGCGGCCCGCGAACGAATCGTTGAGCACCGTCATCTGCGCCGCGATCAGGGTGTTCCACCTGGTCGTCTCCGCGGCACTGAGGGGGTGGTCGGAGATCATGTGGAAGACCGTCGGCACGGCGACGGTGCCGTTGGCCAGGCGCGGCGAATCCTTGATCACGCCGTAGGCGTTTGCCTCATTCTTGGAATAGAGCTCCGGCTCCTGGGCGGTGGCGCCCTCGCTCACCCGCGCCGCGCTGTGCCCCTCGGCACCCGGCTCACACGCCGCAACACCCGCGGAGGCGGTCACGGACGCTGCCGTACCCACCGCCCCGGAGGCTCCACCGGCCGCCAGGAATGTCGCAGCGGTAGCGGTGAGGACTGCCAGCTGGAACGTCGATCTCCTGTGCATCGTTGCACCTTTCTCGCATGGGGGATGGAGGGGGCCACAGAGCGGGATGGACGAGGGTCGCCGCGACAAGGTCACTGACCTCCGATGTCATCATGCCCGATCCCGGCACTGTCCGCAGTCACCAGCAGCCCCAGGGCCCCGGAGTGGTCCGTCGGCCACCATCGCCACGGTGCCGTCGGCGCTGATCCTGGAGAGCACCCCGCCGGCGTAGCTGGACACGGGCTGTTGCCCACGGCAGGGCCGGCGACCACTCCGGTCACCGGCCCTGCCCGCGTGATGGCGGAGCGTGTTCAGACCACGAACGTCCTCGGCTACTCGGACGTGGCCTCATACCTTTCCCCGACCAACCCGTACCTCGGCGCGACGGTGGGCCGTTACGCCAACCGCATCGCCCGCGGCCGCTTCACACTCGGGGGAAAGAGGTACCTACTCAGGACGAACGAGGCGGACACCTACCTGCCCGTCGACCATCGCGCCATTCCCCTCGGGCGCCTCGATCCGGTAGCTGGAACACCCTTCGATCTCACGACGCCAGCCGCCATCGGTCACCGAGCTCGCCACAATCATCCCCAGATAAAGCGGATGGTCGGCATCGACCACGCCTTCCATCTGCGGGGCGAAGGGATGCGCAGAGCAGCGCGGCTGGAGCATCCGGAGAGTGGACGCTTCCTGGAGATCAGCACGGACCAGCCGTCGCTGCAGGTGTACACCGGCAATCGCCTCGACGGCACGATCACCAGCCGTGACGGCAGGCTGCTCCTGGCGGGGGACGGAATCGCGCTGGAGACCCAACGACACCCCGACGCCCCGAACCAGCCCACGTTCCCCTCGGCCGTGCTCAATCCCGGCGAGTCGTACTGCTCGGCCACCACCTGGCGACTGGGCGTCTCCTGAGATTGCGCCCGTGCCGTCGAGGACGTCGGGCAGGCGGCTGGAGTGGGCGCTTGCGCGGATCGGGGAGCTTGAGGCCCGGCTGAAGCATTCCTCGAGCAACTCCTCGAAGCGTCACCGCGCCGTCTCGGCTTCCTTCGGCAGGTGGCGAATGGGCCATGGACCGTTGACGATGTACCGTGCTCGCGGGAGAGAATGTGTCGGGTGAGGCTCTGGCTACGGGCGATGACGCTCGGGGTGGCGGCGGCAGGCGCATCCCTGGGCGCTGACGTCGCCCACGCCGACCCGCTGCCGCTGCCATCCGGTCCCCGGCCGGTGGAGGCCGTCGTACGGCCGGAGGTCGTCAGGACGCTGCTGCCGGACGTGATCGAGACATCGCCGGCCAGCACGCCGCCCCTGCCCTCGGTAAAGCCGCCGACCGCCACGTCGACCGCCACGCCGACCGCCACGCCGACCGGCACGCCCGCGCCCGGCGTCGCGCCCTCGCCCACGGTTCCCACCCCGGCGGCCTCGGCTCCTGCGGCTTCACCCAACATGACGTCAACTCCGCGGTCGCCGTCGCCATCGGCGACGCCCACGATGCCCGGCTCGCCGTGCGACCAGCCAAGCCCCGCCCGCGCCCCCGGATGGCATCGGCTGCCGCCAGCGGCTGCCGTCGAAGCGCCGCCGCCGGACCTTCCCGCAGGCCCTGCACCGGGGCTGCCGACGCTGTGGCTGGCGCCGGCGTCCGCGTCCGCCGCGGCCAGGGCCGCCGGCGTCGACCTGCCGGCGTCCTGGGCCACACCGGGGTCACCGCCGTCCGCGTCACCGCTGTGCAGAGGGGGAACCGCGGCGGCCCTGGACAGCCGCGCCACGAGCCGGCCGGTGGAAAGGGGCCCTCCACCACCGCGGCACCTCCTGATCACTCATCCAGGTCCACGACGTTGGTCAGGAGAGGTCATGGAGATAGCCGTGATATGGATCCCCGTCGACATCGAGCTGGTGGAGCCCGCCGCCGTGGCAGGTCTGAACCACACACGCCGCTGCGGCTACCGGTTGAAGGGGATCGTCCGGGCGCCATGGGAGACCGTCGAGCAGATGATGATCGACGGGGAGGTGGATGTGGTCGTGATCGCCGACCCGGCGCACCTGCCGACGGACCGATCGCCACGGATCGAGGTGGCCGCCGACCGGGCGGCCCACACGGTGCCGCAGGCTGGCGAGGGCCTGCCGGTGGCACCACAACGATGCGGCACACACGTCCGCTGACACGATGATGCGCCCCGCCCGAACCGGGCGGGGCGCATCGGTTTGCGGTACAGGCGCAGGCTCGGGATGGGTCAGTCGAGACCTGGCGGTGCCTGGCGTGTTCCACCGATGCGAGCGCGGGCCGGCCGCCGCCCTGCTCCGGTGGGTCGCCGTGATCGGGTCCATGCTGCTGATCCTCGTGTCGGGTCGCCCACTGGTGAAGCGCTGTACTGCGGCCCGCTGACCGGGGTGGCGGGGCCACCCCGGTCAGGTCGGGTGGATCAGTGCAGCGCCCACCGGATTGACGGGTTGTTGTGGGACAGGACGAGTGGACGGTGCACGGGTGAGTGGCTGTTGCGGCTGGACCGGCCGGTCCAGTACGGCGGCAGCCGCCACATCGCGTGTGTGGTGGTGTGGCAGCCGACGGGGAAGGCGTCTCGGTGGGTGTATCCGTGCTGCTGTAACAGGTCGAGGTCGGCGTCGGTGGAGACCTCCGCGTATGTGGGCAGGCTGAGCGTGTCCATCCGGCGCTGCGCTCCGGCGAGGACGGCCGCGGCGCGGCCCGAGCCGGCCGGGCCCGGCGCGGCGAGCAGCGCCAGGTGGTTGTGCGCCTCGGTGGGCCGCCGCGCGGCGAGGGCTTGGTCGAATTGGAGGAACCGGTCGCGGTGCTCGCCGCACGCGTCGGCGAGTCGGTCGGCGTACCGGGCGGGGGGCGGGATCGGCCGGTAGCGGTGGAACCAGACGGTGGCGGCGGTGCCGTCCGGGAGCAGGAACGCGTCGCCGAAGAGCAGCGCGTGTTCGGTCCAGATCCGGGCCACGGCGGCGAGGATGGTCGGCCGGCGTTGCTCGTCGGGGACGAGCCAGGCGCCGAGGGCGGTGGGGGAGAGGGCCTCGGTGACGAGATCGGCGATTCGGTCGATGTCGCACCACCGGGCCCGGACGACGGGCTGGGTCACGTTCATGGGTAACTCCTGGTCACCATCGTGATCGGGTACGTCGGGGGAAGGATGCCGGCGTCGTCGCGGGACCGGCGCGGGCCATCAGGGGCCGTCAGGGATACGGGTACGCAGAGGCCGCCGATGCCGCGCGGACGGCACGGAACGGCCCGCCGGTCAGGCGGGCCGGGTGCCCGGGCGGGGCGAGTGGGACGGGAGGGCGTCGCCGCCTGTCGGGTGGCAGCGGTGCCCCGCCAGGCTGGGCGGGGTCCATACCGACGTGGGGGCGTCGGCGGCGTGGCCGTGGACGGTGCCGGACGAGCCGGATCCACTGGTGCCGGGGGCGGGCATGGCTGGCGTGGAGTCCGCGTCCGGCCGGAGCGGGTACGGCCCGTCCGAACGAACGAGGCGCGGCGGGGCCGAGAGCTGTGTCGTCTTCTGCCAGTCCGTCGAGGTGCTCGTAGGGGCGGGGCCCGAAACGGGCCCGGCCGGTTCGCCGACCGATCCGGTGCCGGTCACGGGGCCGCCGACCGTGCCGGTCGGCGGCGCGGGTGGTGGCGCGGGTGGTGGCGCGGGTGGTGGCGTGGCCGGCGGGCCGGTGGGCGGGTCCAGGAGGTCCGTTACCGGCTCGAGGGTCTCAAGCACGGGGTCCAGCGGCTCGAGCACCGGTTCCAGCTCTCGCCAGACGGGGGAGAGGATCGGGGCGAGCGGCTGGGTCACCGGGCTGAGGGCGCCGGCTACGGGGGCGAGCACACCGGCCCGCACCGGATCGGTTACCGGTCGTAGCGCCTCGCTCACCGGGGTCAGGACCCCGGCCAGGGCCGGCTCCGTGACCGGACGGAGAACGTCACCCACCGGTGCCAGCACCTCCCCGCCGCGCGGCCGGGTCGCCGGGCGGCGGGGGCCGTCGGCGGCGGGCTTCGGCGTGTCGACCTGGACGGGGTGGGCCGGCGGTGGGGTGACCTGGTTCGCCGGCCGGGCCACGGGCAAGGCCGGAGGACGGCCCGAAGCTGGGTGGGGGGCGGCTCCGCTCGGCGGGGTGCCGGGGGCCGTCTCGTCGGCGGGCTTTTCCGGTGCCGGCGGTGGTGTCGTGTCGAGGATCGGGTGGAGGACGCCGGTGAGCAGGTCGACGGCGGCGTTCACCGGCGCGGCCGGCGGACGGTCGGCGGCGTGGGCGGCCGCGGTGGTGGATGCCTCGTGGACGCCCCACACCGCGACGACCCCGCCGAGCAGGAGCCCGAGGCGCAGCGCGACCCGCGTCCACCGCCCGCCCCGTCGAGTCATCCCGGCACCTCTCCGACCCTCGACCATCGCCGACGATCAACGCCCGCACTCTACCGAATGCGGTCGTCCGATCACAGCCTGCCGCTGATCGAAATCCGGCGCGTCGCGCCGTGGTCAGGCGTGGACGCTCCGGCCGCTGGGTACCGCCGGGGTCATGAGCACGAGCACCGCCGACGCCGAGCTGATCCTGGTCTGGGGCGGCGACGGGATGGTGCAGCGCTGCGCCGACCCCGAAGTGGTCGGCATCGCAATGGGGAAAGGGCCGGATCGTCCGTGGCGATCCGGCCCTCTGCTCCCACCGGAACCGGTCAGAGCAGACCGTCGGTGAAGCCCAGCCCGGTCGAGGCGGATACCTCGCTGTGGACTCCGGCGTCGGCCGTCACGCCGCCGGTGACGTCACCGGTGAGGCCACCGACCGTGCCAGTGGCACCGGGCAGGACGCCGTCGACCTGGTGCGTCACCCCGCCCACGATCGACGGCGCGTCGGCCGGGACGACCACGCCGCCACCGCCGTCGCCCAGGCCGAGCCCGCCCAGGGTGTCGTCAACGCCGAGCGAGCCGCCGATCCCGCCGACCTGGCCCTGGCCGCCCGACAGCACACCCCGGAGCAGGCCGTCGGTGGTGCCGAGCAGACCGTGGTCGGTGGCGTGCAGGATGCTGTCCGGGCTGCCGACCGTGCCGGCCACGTCCCCGACCATCGGGTCGGCCACGATGTCCACCGCGCCCACCATGTCGACGTCCAGGGTGTGCGCCACGTCGTGTGCCCCGGTCAGATCGGCGCCGAGACCGTCCGGCCCGACGCCCAGGCCGATCCCGGGCAGCACGGTGGCTCCGACGGCGACGGCCGTCGGGTCGACGGCGATGGCGCCCAGGACCCCGGCCTTGACGTCCACACCGCTGTAGGTGCCGCTGATGCTGGTCTCCTGCGGCGCGGTCTGGAGCTGGCCGACCACGTCGGTGGCGTCGGCCACCGGCGAGTCGATCCCGAGCTGACCGGTCACCGGGGCCACCGAGGCGTAGTCGACCACCAGCGGGACCATGTCCTGCACGTCGGCAGCGGTGATGTCGCTGAGCCCGACGGCCTGCAGCGCACCCTCCGGATCGTGGTCGAACGCCGCCTTGGCGTCGGGGTCGCTGAGCAGGCTGAGCACGAAGTCCTGCAGCGTCATGTGTCCGTTCATCTGCACGGTCTGGTGCGAGTCCACGGGAGTGGTCTGGTGCGAATCCACGGGAGTGGTCTGGTGCGAATCAACGGGAGTGGTCTGCTGCGAATCCATGTGCTGGTACTCCTCAGACGTAAGCGACCTCGAACCTTGACAGCGACGGTATGACGGATGGCCGCCGTCAGGCATCGGGGGTCGGCCCGCAACCCCTCCCGCCGGAATAGGGCCTCCGCCCCCTCGTGCGTTAGGGGGACCAGGGACCGCGGCACCTCCACTGTGCAGGATCCCCATACCGGAGTGTCGCTTGCACGGCAGTAAACCAAGCCGTGGATCTATCAGAGGTGGGCCAGGACTGAGCCGACCAACAGGCAGGCGAGACGGTCGGGCCCGTACAGGCCAACCCTGCGCCACCCGGTCGCCGAGCTGCCATCGGCCGCCTCGTTCCAGGCAGGCGTGGGCCGAGGTGATGGCCGACACGCTACTCATGGCCAAGGCGGTGACGGAAAAGGGCTCCCGGCCACGGCCGGGAGCCCTTTTCATTCGCCTCGCTGGTGGATCAGTAGACGGTCACGCCGTACGCGTTGGCCGCTTCGCGTACGGGCTGGTAGAAGGTCGTGCCACCGGACCTGCAGTCGCCACTGCCGCCGGAGGTGATGCCGAGCGCCTTGGTGCCGTCGTAGAGCGGGCCGCCGGAGTCGCCGGGCTCGGCGCACACGGTGGTCTGGATCATGCCCTTCACGGTGCCGCCGCCCTGGCCGACGTAGCGGACCGAGACGTTGAGCGCGGTGACGGTTCCGCTGTGGGTTCCGGTGGTCGACCCGGTGCGCTTGACCGACTCCCCGACGAACGCGTCCGCGACCGAGTACCCGCCGGGGTGGCTGAGCGAGGTGTTGTCGTAGCGGACCAGCGCGTAGTCGTTGCCCGGGAAGCTGGAGCCGATGGTCGGGCCGATGAGGGTGGTGTGGCTGGAGTTGGTGTACCAGGTGTTGGCCACGTTGCCGCAGTGCCCGGCGGTGAGGAAGTAGTAGGTGCTGCCGCTGACGACGTTGAAGCCGAGTGAGCAACGGTACTGGCCGCCGTAGATGGCGTCGCCGGCGGACAGCAGCGGGGTGAAGACACCGGATGCGCGCTCGACCCGGATCGCACCGGCCTTGGCGCCGGCCGTCTGCTTGATCTTCGCGATCTCGGCGCGGGAGACGGTGCTGTCCGCGGTCACGACGACGCGGTTGGATGCGGCGTCCACGTGCCAGGCGATGCCCTCGACGCCCGACTGCTGCACCGCGTCGCTCACCTGGGAGAGCTGGCTGGCACTGTAGTCCTGAGGGGATGCCGATGCGGCGGTCGGTAGGGCGAAGGCGGTGGTGGCGGCCATGCCGACGGTTACGGCGAGCAGCTGGGCGGATCGGCCGATGCGACTGCGGGATGGGTTGAGCTTGATCCTCACTGTCTCCTCCTCAGGAGTGATAGGACCAGATGGGTGATGGCCCTGTGAGTCGTCGTCGGGAGACGCATCGCCGGGTCAGCCGATGTCGTCCTCCAGACAGACACTTTCGTCAGTATCGGCGTACATCAATCAGTTCGCAAGATGCGAGTTCATGGACGTACCGGGTGCGGTGGCGGTCAACTCCGGGCGGGCCCGGGTGGGGTGTCGGGCTTGCCGTCGCCGGTCGACAACCTGGTAGAGGGTGGAGATCGAGTCCAGGTACACGCCTTCGTCGAGCAGCGTCGCGAACGCCTCAGTCACGGTGGTGTCGACGAACCGGTCGCTGTCGAGCACCGCGGACGTGGGCGCGTTCGGCGTCGGACAGCCGGTTCGCCGGCGCCGGACGCACGGGCCGAGGACGGCCGCGGCCTGCTCGCCCTGTTGCGGGAGACCTGGGCCGCCGCCGAACGGTCCTGATCGGCGGCCGGCCAGCGCCAGCGCGCGGGAAAAGTCGGTGCGCGGCGGGGGTACCCGCCGCGCACCCGACACGGTCGGGGTCAGCAGGCCGAGACGGTACCGCTCACGCTGGAGATGTACGCGTGGCTGACGTAGTGGCCGGACGCGAGGCGGTCCCACTGGCTGGTGGTGCGGTACGGGCCGCTGACCGTCTGGCCGGTGACGTAGCACTCGATCGGCACCTTGGCGTACGTCGCGGCGAGGCCGACGGCCGAGTAGCTGGTGCTCGGACCGGAGCGCACGTTCAGCGGGCCGCTGCCCACCGTGCCCCGGGTGCCGGTGCCGGTCCAGAGGTACGCGACGTCGACCCAGGAGTTGTCGCTCAGCAGTAGGCCATCCCAGAACGTGCCGTCGGCGAGGTCGATCCCGGCGGGGTTGGCCACGATACGCCCGAACTGATCCTTGCCTCCGTTGTAGCCGTTCTGGTACGCCGCCTGTGCCTCCGGCAAGCCCTGCGGCAGGTCCTTCCACATTTCCCGGACGCTGCTCGGGTTCCAGTAGTCGTCCTTGGTGTTCCACGGGCCGACGTCCCAGACCGGCGCGTACTCACAGCGGCTGCGGGAGGTGGTGCAGACCCGCACGGTGTAGTCGCCGCTGTAGTTCGGCGAGAGGCCGCGGCGGGAGGGCAGGGCGACGAAGTGGTCCCGCGAGGTGATCACGTGCCCATTGGCGGTGGTTCCGCCGACCAGCCCCTCGCGGGTGGCGTAGACCCGGTAGGTCAGGCCGGCGGTGGCGCCCATGGTGGTGACGACCGAGTCGGCGGTGAGTCGGACCGCGCGTACGGCGGGGGCGGCGCTCGACGTCTCGGCGGTGAGGACCACCCGGATCTGCACCTGGGTCACCGGCTGGTCGAAGACGGCCTCGTCGGTGGCGGCCCGCCACTCGGTCCACCCGTCCGATCGCCACCCACGTGCCTCGACCTCGACCGTGCCGCCCCGGTCCGGGCTCGCGGTGAACTCGGCCCGGACCCGGTTCGCCGGGGTGGTGAGCGAGTGCGGCGCGACGACGAAGCCATCGATATCTCTGGTGCGTCAAGGAGGAAAGTTCCGGCCTGCGGGGTGGGGGGTGATGGGCGGCGGCACCCGTACTCTTCCGGGGGTGCGGCACGAGCATCTGCTGGCGCAGACCGGCTGGTCCTCGGTCAAACACGCCGACCTGGTGGTGGATTGGGGCAGAATCTATCTTCTCAACCGGCTGGCCCGGGACTCCAGGTAGCGTTGCTCGGCGATGCTGGCGGTGGACTTCGCGGCGCGCCGGTAGTCCTCGTACGCCCCGGCCGTGTCGCCGGTCTTCTCCAGCAGATGCGCCCGTACGGACAGCAGCCGGTGATGCCCGGCCATCCGCTCGTCGCTGTTCAACGTGGACAGCAGGGCCAGCCCGGCCAGCGGGCCGTCGGTCTCGGCGAGCGCGATCGCCCGGTTGAGGGTGACCATCGGGTTGGGCGCGACCCGTTCCAGGATCAGGTAGAGCGCGTGCACCTGCGGCCAGTTGGTCTCCTCGGCCGTGGCCGCGTCGGCGTGCGTGGCGGCGATGGCGGCCTGCAGCTGATAAGGCCCCAGCGCCGGGCCGGCCAGCGACGCCTTGACCAGCTCGGTGCCCTCGTCGATCAGCCCGCGGTCCCACTTCGTGCGGTCCTGCTCGTCCAGCGGCACCATCTCACCGGCCGCCGTCGTACGTGCCTCCCGGCGGGCGTGGGTCAGCAGCATCAGCGCGAGCAGCCCGGTCACCTCGCCGTCCTCGGGCAGCTGCGCGTGCACCATCCTGGCCAGCCGGATCGCCTCGTGCGCGAGGTCGGCACGGTGCAACTGGCTGCCTGAGGAGGCGGTGTAGCCCTCGTTGAAGATCAGGTAGAGCACCTGCAGGACGACCCGTAGCCGCTCCTCGCGCTCCGCGCCGTCCGGCAGGCTGAACGAACTGCCGGCGGCCTTGATGCGCTGCTTGGCCCGGCTGATCCTGGCCGCCATCGTGGCCTCCGGCACCAGGAACGCGCGGGCGATCTCGGCAGTGGTCAGGCCGCCGACCGCCCGCAGCGTCAGGGCGGTCTGGGAGGCCGCGGTCAGCGTCGGATGGCAGCACAGGAACAACAGGACGAGCGAGTCGTCGATGTCCGGTACGCCCTCGGCCACCACCTCGGCGGCCGTCGCTGCCTCCCGCTCGCGGCGCGCGCGGTCACTGCGCATCTCGTCGATGAGCCGCCGGGACGCGACAGTCACCAGCCAGCCGCGCGGGTTGTTCGGCACTCCCTCGGCCGGCCACTGCACGGTGGCGGCGAGGACGGCCTCCTGTACGGCGTCCTCACACCCTTCGAACTGGCCGTGCCGACGTACCAACATGCCGAGGACCTGCGGCGTTAGCTCACGCAGCAGGTCCTCGATGGCTGGTGCTGTCATGCCTCCAATTGTCCGTCAGCGAACATCACCTGCCGCACCTCGACCCCCAGACCCTCGATCGCGGTGTCCGGGATCTGCGATGCCAGCGCGATCGCCCGCTCCTTGTTCTCGCAGTCGATCAGGTAGAAACCGCCCAGATACTCCTTGGACTCCAGGAAAGGTCCGTCGGTCACCACCGGCTGGCCGTTGCGGACGGACACCACAGCGGCCTGTGACGGGTCGACCAGCGCCTGCGTGGTGATCAACTCGCCGGACGCCTTCAGCGTCCCGATGAACTTGCCGTGGCCGTCGCCGATCGCCGCCTTCTCCTCGTCGGTCAGCGCGTCCAGCACGGCCGGGTTGATATACATGCTGATCAGGAACTGCACCTCGTACTCCTCGTCGTTCGCGAGCCCCAGCTTGGGCCCTTCAGCCGGTTGGTCGGAGCCGCCGCCGCAGTCTTGACATCCCCCGTCCGAACCTACGCATGAGTCTTTCGCCGCCGCATCGCCCGGACCGCGAGGTCGTCATTTCTGGTGCCCCCGCTGTGGCAGACACGAGAGATTTCCCGTCCGTACCGATGTCAAGAAGCTCTCGACCGCTCCGACCAGCCTGCGAAACGTCGAGAGAACAGGAAGTTTCGGATATGCGGGTCAACCGGGCATGGCTGGGACTGGCCGTCCTCATGATGCCGACATTGCTCGTCGCGGTGGACATGACGGCGTTGCTCCTCGCGCTCCCACGGCTGAGCGCCGACCTGGGTGCCACCAACGTCCAACAGCTGTGGATCAGTGACAGCTACGGATTCATGGTGGCCGGCCTGGTCATCACGATGGGTACGCTCGGCGATCGGATCGGCCGCCGGCGGCTGCTGATGATCGGCGGAGCGGCGTTCGCTGTGCTGTCGCTCGTGGCGGCCTTCGCGGTCAGCCCGCTGATGCTGATCGTCGCGCGTGCGCTGCTGGGCGTCGCCGGCGCGACCCTGACGCCGTCCACCCTTGCCTTGATCACCAACATGTTCCGCGACGAACGGCAGCGCGGGCAGGCCATCGCGATCTGGGCGACCTGCCAGTTCACCGGCGGCGCGCTCGGACCCGTATTCGCCGGATTCCTGCTCCAACACTTCTGGTGGGGATCGGTGTTCCTGGCCGCCGTGCCGGCGCTGCTGCTGCTGCTGCTCGGCGGGCCGGTCCTGCTGCCGGAGTTCCGCAGCGACCAGGCCGGCCGGCTGGACCTGGCCAGCGTCGGGCTGTCGCTCGTGGCGGTGCTTTTGATGGTCTACGGCATCAAGCAGCTGACCGTCGAGAGCCTGTCAGTCGTGCCGGCCGTGGCCCTCGTTGTCGGCGCAGGCATCGGATTGCTGTTCGCACTCCGGCAACTGCGGCTGGAGACGCCGCTGCTGGACCTGCGGCTGTTTCGCAACCGCCCGTTAGCGGCCGTACTCGTCGCGCTGGTCTTCGCCGGAATCGCCATGGCGGGTACGGGCCTGATGGTGACCCAATACCTGCAGAGCGTGCTGGGCTTCTCGCCGGTCGCGTCGGCGGTGCTGTTCGCACCAATGGGCCTGGGCGTGGCGGTCGGCACCATGGCCGCACCGGTGCTGGCCCGGCGGATGAAGCAGACGACCGCGATCGCCGGCGGGCTGGTGGGGTCGGCGCTGGGCAGCCTGCTGCTGGTCGGAGTCCACGGTGCGAGCGCCCTGCCGATGGTGATGATCGGCATCGCCGTACTGGCGTTGGGCACCGGCCCGCTGTTCGCGCTGGGCACCGGGCTGGTCGTCGGGTCCGTACCGCCGGAGCGGGCCGGCTCGGCGGCGTCGATGTCGGAGACCGGCAACTACTTCGGCGGTTCGCTCGGCTTCGCGTTGATCGGCGTGGTGGCCGCGGTGGTCTACCGCAGCCGGATGGACGGCACGTCCGACTCGCTGGCCGGCGCGGTCGCCGCGAGCCAGCACCTTCCCGCCAGCCAGGGCGCGGAACTGCTGCACACCGCGCGGGAGGCGTTCACCGCCAGCCTGCACGTCACCGGCGTCGTCGCCACGGTCATCTTCGCCGGGCTGGCCGTACTGATCGTGACCATGCGCCCGGCAACCCGGACCACCCCGGCCGCACTCCCCGACTACGAGGCGGCTCGCTCATAGAACCATGCTGCCGGAGGAGGCCAAGCCGGCTCCACCAGGACGGCTATGACTGGCCCACCGCACGGTGATTACCACCACGCGGTCGGTCGCCCTGCGTAACTACAGTCTGCGGATTGCGATGTACCGAGTGACGGCTGCCCGCGCGGATTGCGGCGGAACAGTCAGCCAGATCTTGAAGCGGGTCCCTGAACGACGGCCCGCGCCCGGTAGCGTCGGCTGGGCGCCGCCTGAATACTCGCTTGCCTGTCGGGTCACTGCTCGGCATCGTGAACCCGGTGAGCGACGTACCCGAGCGGTGGAGCCAGGCCAATGTCTACCCCGACATGTGGGCGGACCCCGACCAGGATCCCCGAAACAATGACGGAGCCAGCCCGGACGGTGAGTTGGCGACGCTGCAGGACTACCTGAGGGACTATCGACTGACCCTGCAGATGAAGTGTGAGGGGTTGGACCCGGAGCAGCTGGCTCGTCGGTCGGTGCCTCCATCGAACATGTCGTTGCTCGGACTCCTCCGCCATCTGGCCGAAGTGGAACGGGACTGGCGCAACTGGATCCGGCCAGGGAACCCAGCGCCGAAGCTGTACGGAGCGCGTGATGGGGACTTCGACGGAGCCGTCGCTGAGCAGGCGATAGTCGACAGCGCATTCGCCGATCTCGCTCGCGAGCAGGCGGCCACCGACACAGCATTGGCCACGCATCCGGATCTGGGTGAGCGGGTGGGGAAGGACAGCATCGCCGTCCGCGCGCTGTGGGTCCACCGGATCGAGGAGTACGCCCGACACTGCGGGCACGCCGATCTGCTACGCGAATGCATCGACGGCCGAGTCGGGCAGTAAAGCACTCTGCGTAACACCCGGGCCGAGGTCGAGCCCCTGCCGACGTACGACGGGCGGCCGTTGCGTCAGGATCACCCCGGCCGGGACTCCCTCTCCCGGTCGCGCTTCGAAGAGGAGTTGGGCTGGCTGGCCCTGTTCGACGAGGACACGCCGTGTGGGTTGACGGCGTACCGGGTGATCCAGGTCAACGCCAGCACGGGCGTCGACCTGTCGGCCGAGGATGAGCGGGTGGTCGAGGCCGGTCGGTCGACGCTGATCGGGGTCGTCGTCGCCTGCGGCGGGGGCTGATGGAGGTGTTGGTCCGGCGACACGGTAAATCGTCCGCGCCGCACTCCACCTCACCCATTTCGAATACCGGTACCTACCGGATTCTGCGCTCGCTTGCTGAAGATCAGCAGGTGGCCCGTTCTGCCCATCCCAGGGTTCGGCTGCCCGACGCCTCCTCGGCCTCGCCATTCCCGCCTCCACAGAGGACGACTCCTGGCCCAGCTCCGCAGCCACACCATCCCGACCGAACCGCGGTAGGCACGATCTCGCCCCGACGGAGGCCTCATGTCGTATCCGATGGCTAGGCTGCGCGGCAGGTCAGCCCGGTGGGACGACCATGCGATGCGCCAGCGGGGTGCGAGGTGACTCGCTGTGAAGACCATCGGCGAATCAAGGAGGTCGGTCCGATGCCTAGTCAGGGTGGCAGCGGTGTGGATGAGCTGGTCGACCCGGTCGTTGACGCCGCGCGGGCCAAGCCCTTCGAGTCGGTGGAGGCGTACCGGTCAGCGGTCGCCGAAGCCCGAGCGGCCGCTACGGCGTACTACAGTGGGCCCGACCTGGTCATTGACGACGCGGCTTACGACGCGTTGCTGGCGCGGGTCGCCGCGACCGAAGTCGGGTACCCCGAGTGGAAGGCCGACGACTCGCCGACCGAGATGGTCGCAGCCGGGGTGGGTGTGGTCGGCGATGTCGAGCACAGCTCGCCCATGCTCAGCCTGGAGAACGTGTTCGACGCCGACACCCTGCGTAGGTGGGCGGCCCGGCTGGAGCGGCTGCTGGGCCGCCCGGTCGGCGGGTACACGGTCGAGCCGAAGATTGACGGTCTCGCAGTCGCCGGACGCTACGTCGACGGGCAGCTGACGCTGGTCGCCACCCGCGGTGACGGCCGGGCCGGCGAGGACGTAACCAGGCAGGCCTGGCGGGCCGCCGGGCTACCCGCCCGACTGGCGGAGCCGCTGACCGTGGAGGTCCGCGGCGAAGTGTTCATGACCGACGCCGACTTCGCCGCCGCCAACGTGCTGCGCGCCAGCCACGGCGAGCCGGCCTTCGCGCACCCGCGCAGCGCGGCGGCCGGCACCCTACGCGCGCAGGACCGCGCCTACGACGCACCGCTGTCGTTCCTCGCGTATACCGTGCATGGGCTGGACGGTGCCGACGGTGAGCCGGTACCACACTCCACCGGGATGGCCCGCATCGGCCAGCTCGGCGTCGCGACCACCGCGACCTCGGCGGCCGGGATGCCGCTGTGCGCGATGATTGACGAGGTCGTCGCCGCGGTGGAGGCGCTGCACGCCCGCCGCGGGGAGCTGGGGTTCGGCGTGGACGGGGCGGTCATCAAGGCCGACCAGCCCGCTGACCGGGACCTAGCCGGCTTCTCCAGCCGGGCTCCGCGTTGGGGCATCGCCTACAAGTTCCCCGCCGACACCCGCACCACCCGGCTGCTGCGCATCGAGGTCCAGGTCGGCCGCACCGGTGTCATCACCCCGGTCGCCGTCCTGGAACCGGTCGTGGTCAGCGGCGTCACCGTCACCTCCGCCACCCTGCACAACTTCGATGATCTGGCCCGGCGCAACGTCCGCGCCGGGGACACCGTGTTCGTGCGCCGGGCCGGCGACGTCATCCCCGAGGTCACCGGTGCCAGGCTCGGCGACCGGCCCGCCGACTCGACACCGTTTGAACCTCCGACCGCCTGTCCCCGCTGCGCTGGCGACATCGACCGCTCCCAGAAGCGGTGGCGGTGCACCCGGGGCCGGTCCTGCGGCGCACACGAGTCCCTGGCCTACTACGCCGCCCGCGACTCGATGGACATCGAGGGCCTCGGCGACAAGATCATCAGTGGTCTCGTGGCGGCCGGCCTGGTCACCGACCCCGCCGATCTCTACGACCTCGACGTGCCGACCCTGGCCACGCTCGACCGGATGGCGGAGGTATCCGCCGGCAAGCTCATGGCGAACATCCAGGCTTCGAAGAACCGGCCACTGTCGCGGGTGCTGACCGGCCTCGGGGTACGGATGACAGGCCGGTCCATGTCCCGGCGCCTGGCCCGGCACTTCGGCACCATGCAGGCCCTGCTCGACGCCACCGTCGAGGACCTCCAGCAGGTCGAGGGCGTCGGCCCGGAACGCGCGGTCACCATCGCCGCCGAGCTGATTGAACTGGCCCCGGTGATCGACAAACTCACCGCACGCTGGATGAACATGACGGAACCTGACAGCCCTGCCCTCGCCGCCCCGGCCCCGGACGGCGCGCCCAGCCCGCGTCCACTGCAGAAGCCGGACGGAACCCCGATGACCGTCGTCGTGACCGGCGCCGTCCCGGGCCTGACCCGAAACGAGGGCAACGAGGCCGTTGAAACGCTCGGTGGGAGGTCCTCCGGGTCGGTGTCGAAACGCACGGACCTGGTCGTCGTCGGCGAGGGCGCGGGCAGCAAAGCCGACAAGGCCGAGCAACTGGGCGTCCGGATCCTGCCCGCTGACCAGTTTGCCGCCCTGCTGCACGCCCACGCCGCCGACGACATCGACGCCATCCGCAGGATCCTCGCCTGAGTCGCTCGGCGCGCAGCAAGCACCAAGCGACCAGGGCACCGTTGCATTGAGTGTTGGCAGGGGCGAGGCAGGCTCGACCGGTGAAGTGGCCGACCCGCTCTCGTGCTCGGCTGCCACCGAAATCGGCGTTCGCCGGGTTGCGGTTCCCAGCCGAGGTGATCGTGGTCGCGGTGCGGCTATGAGAGGACCACCTTCATGCCGGGTTCTGCGTCTCTACGTTGCACCACGATGCGTTCGGCGCGTCTCGACCGGCCGAACGGTCGGCTACCCACCGCTCTGCCATCGGGTAACGTGAAACACCACGTCCCGTCCATGACTAATTGAAGGATCCGCGGCGGCCGAACGTCGACCCGGAGGAAGGGGCTCTGCGTGGGAACCTGGGCGGGAGTAGGCCGGGAAACTCCGGCCACAACAACCCATAGACCCTACGCTGGGGTGCCGGTTGCAGGGCGTCATCGCGGAATGTCGGATGCGGCGAACACCAGGGCGGCGACTCTCCCCGGCAGCGCGCCAGTAAGTCCCCCTTCGCGGGAAAGCCATATCCCTTCGCCTCGCAAATCGGGGCGTCGTCCGAGTCGCGAGAGCGTCCTCGCCGTTGGTCGCGCCACCCCGAAGGGGCGGCTCATCGTCGTGATACCGGCACACAACGAGGAAGCGGGCATCCGTGGTGCGGTAGACGCCTTGCAGAATCAGACATACCGGCCGAGCCGTGTCGTCGTGGTGGCGGACAATTGCATCGATCAGACCGCGAAGCTGGCCTATTGGGCTGGTGCGCAGGTTCTTGTGACCAGAGACAACAGTCACAAGAAAGCGGGCGCCCTTAACCAGGTCTTCGCTGATCTGTTACCACAAATGGCCGACAATGACATGGTCATGGTCGTGGACGCGGACAGCGAACTGGACCCTGACTTCCTGAACTACGCCGTTGCCAAGCTGAACGCGGACCCGAAGATGGGCGCGGTTGGCGGTATCTTCCGAGGCGGCGCAGGCGGCGGTTTCGTGGGTCATCTGCAGCGCAACGAGTACGCGCGGTATGCCCGGGATGTGGCACGCCTCAACGGTAAGTGCCTGGTCGTTACGGGTACGGCGGCACTGTTTCGGGTCGCCACCCTCAAGGCCGTCAGTCGCGGGCGCATTGCGGGCGTTCTGCCTGCTGGCGACGGGATGGGTGGCGTCTATGACACCAGCGTTCTTACCGAGGACAATGAATTGACCTTCGCGTTGCTTCACCTCGGCTACAAGGTTCTCAGCCCGAAGGAATGTACGCTCGTCACCGAGGTGATGCCGACGTGGCGCGCGCTGTGGAAGCAACGCGAACGCTGGAAGCGCGGAGCCATCGAGAACTGCGTTCAATATGGCCTCACGCGTATCACGTGGCGCTATTGGGGCCGACAGTTGTTCACTATGCTCGGCATACTCGTCACGTTCGCGTACTTAGGCACCCTAATATACGCGGCGGCCGTGGGCGGATTTCAAGCCCGTCCTCTCTGGATGCTCGTTACTGCCGTTTTTGTTCTGGAACGGGTAGTGACGTTGCGATATCGCGGCTGGAAGCACATGCTTCTGGCCGCAACCATGTATGAGCTGGTGCTCGACATGTTCCTCCAATTCGTACACGCGAAGGCGTTCGCGGACGCGCTTCTGCGCAGAGAGAGAAAGTGGTAGGCGATGGATGGGTACACAGGCGGCGGCCTCATCGGTGGCGGTATGGCCACCGGCGGTGGACTGGCTCTGACCGGGGCATCAACAATGTGGGTTGTTCTGGCTGGGTTCGCGTTCGTGGCGGTGGGGGCAGCGCTACTGCGCATCGCACCGAAGGTTCGGTTCAGCCGCAAGGGATAAGTGACTCGCCGGGCGCATAACCGCGCCATGCAGACCGTCGAACTGGGCCGATCGTGAGGCCTCACTGCTGAGCGAGGGACCAGCCGTCGGTAACCGGTGGAGGTTCACCCACCGGACAGGAAATTGAGCCGCACAAACCATCCCGCCCACAAAAGCGAGTGGGATGGTTTGTGCGGCTGCTCCGTGTAGCAGAGTGAAGCTGTCCGCGCAACGCCCTGAGCTGAGTACGAAACGTGCCGTCCGGAATAAGTGGCAACGGGCGGGAATCGGCTGGATTGTGAGAGGTAGAGCGCGGAACTCCGCTACGAAGTGTTCCTCTCACAGACCACCACCGGAGTTCCGCGCCGCTATGACGCGACGGGATCCTCACGCTGATCGTCACGCCCGCAGGGTCGGATCGGTTCGCACCCTTCGAGATCCCCAACCCGACCCCGTGCTGCGGCGACCACTGACCGGGGTTGACGCCGATGCCGCCCGGCGCCCGCTGCTGGTGGACCACCCACGGGACTCACTCCCCGACAGGGTCGCGGGCTCCGAAAACCGTGATGAGCACGATCCCGACGGCGAACACCAGGCCGGCACAGATCGCGGCGCCGATGTCGTGGCCCGGGCGGGCCGGCCAGATCCATGGCGTGGTCAGGGCCGGGCCGTGCCATTGCGTGTACAGCGCGTATACAGCGATCATCAGGTAGGCCGTAGGGCCGGTCCAGGCCAGCGCGCCGCCGAGCGCGACGGCGCACAGCAGGCCGATGCCGGTCAGCCCGGCCATGTTGCGCAGCACCTCCAAGGTGCCGCCGGCCAGGTGCGCACCGGTTCCAGCGGCGGCCAGGGCGCCGGCTGCGGCTGCGGTCAGCGCCAGCGCGGCGCCCAGCCGCAGGAGCGGCAGCCACCGGCCGGTAGCGCGTTCCGGCTCGCCGAACGGGCTGGCGGTGGTGACAGCGATGGCTGCGGCGCACCCAGTTTCGAATATCAGCGGCAACTGCAGAGCGCCGTAGGCGTCCCAGTCCCAGTGCAGCGCGATCCGCAGCGTGACAGCGCAGGCCGCGACTGCTGCCAGAGCCGCCGGGACCCGGCGGCTGGCCAGGTGCAGGCGCGCCAGGCGCAGGCCGGGCCGCAGCGGCTCGCCGGGGAGCACCCCATCGGCCGGCGCCAATCCTGGCGGCACCTTACGCGCTTCGCCCGCGGTCATGGCAACTGCGCCAGGGTGAGGTGGCCGGCCCGCAGCGCGGCCAGGTGTTCAACGAGCCAGGCATGCCGGGCAGCAGCCGACAGCGCGGCAAGCCGCTGAGCCGCAGCAGCGATCTGACTATCGGGCGCCGTGGCGACTGTGTCGAGAATGGCCGCCATGACGGCCTGCTGCGCCGGGCTGGCGCTGCGACCGGCGCCTATGACTGGCTACGATGTCGCGCCCGGCGGTCGTTCGTATCGCGGCAGTCAGGTCGCTGGTGGCCATGGCGGGGCCTGGTAGCTGGTTGGGGAGGAGCAGGTGGAACACCGGCGGCGTGCCGCTCAGGGGAGGGCCCGCCCTGCGGATACCGACGCTGTTGCCTGGTCCCTGTTGATAGGTCGCGGCGGCCTGGTCGATGCGGACCGGCGCGCCGGGCAGGCCCGCCACCTCGCCGAGGACCGGTTCGAGGGCGGCCGCCACGGCGGGCAGATAGATGGTGTAGGCGGGGTGCAGGCAGACCGGGATCGGGGTGTGGCTGCAGACCGGGGTGTAGCGGATCGGACGGTCGTTGGCCGCATCGCGCAGGGCGGGGATGGCGATCATGCCGTGTGCGTCGAGCCGGCCGGTGCCGGCCAGCGCGACGGCGGTTCCGGCCGCCAGCAGGCCGACTGCGGTGATGGCCGCGGCGGACCGGCGCAGCCACCGCCCGCCGGAGCCGGTGGGCAGGCCCAGGACGCCCAGCAGGGCCGCAGTGAGGCCGGCGAGGAACATCACCTGGGCGATGGGAAGGTCTGGCAGGTACCGGTAGAAAGTCCCGACACCCTCATTCGGCCCGATCTCCCAGGGACCGGCAACCAGCGGCGAAATCTGCCAGTACGACTGGTCGCCGTGGATGAATTGCGCGCTGAGTTCGAGCGCGAGGAACGCGGCGACCGCGACCAGCGGTGTGGTGAACCGGCTGGGGCGCAGCGCCCCGGCGGCGAACCCGAGCGCGGAGAAGGCCGGCAGGCTCGCGGCGCCGACCGCGGCCGGCCACCACAACGGCCCGCCCCAGGCGACCTGCCGCGCGGTGACGCCGTACAGGACGCCCACACAGCCCAGGTAGGCCACCACCGCCCAGCAGGTCGTGGCCGCCCAGGCGGCAAGTTGGCGGGCCCAGCGCGGCCGGGCGCTGCATGCCACCAGGTCGGCCATGCCGTGGCGGCCCTCCCGCGAACCCATCCACGCAGCGGCACCGACCACTGTCGGCACGAAAACCGCCACGCCGGCGGTCTGCATGGTCATGGCGCGGACGTTCCACAACGGCGGGTACGCCATGCTCCTGCGGTAAGTGACGAACCAGAACAGCGCGGCGGCCAGCGGCAGCATCCACAGCATCGCGTTGCGGCGCAACTCCAGCCGCAGCAGCCGCCCGGCCGCGTCGAGCGGCAACCGCGGGGGCCGCACCGGCCTGGCAGGCACCGGCACTGGTGGCGCGGCGGTCATGACCGCGCCTCCGCCAGCACCGCACTGTATCCGCGTTCCAGCGGGGCATCGCCCGCCGCATCGGTTCCCTCGGCGCGGGCGGTCAGCTCGTCCGGTGTGCCCTGGAAGACAATCTTTCCCCGGTCCATCAGGCCAACCTGGGTGCAGGCGGCGCCGACGTCCTCGACCAGGTGCGTGCTGACGATCACGGTGGCGCGCTGCCCAAGGTCGCGCAACAGGGCACGGAACGCCACCCGCTGCTCGGGATCCAGTCCGGCGGTCGGCTCGTCCAGCAGCAGCAGCTCGGGCTCGTTGACGATCGCCTGTGCGATCCCCACCCGGCGCAGCATTCCGCCGGAGAGGGTGCGCAGTTTGGCCGTCGCCTTGTCGCCCAGGCCCACCCGCTCGACCGCAGCCGCCACCGCGTGATGCACCCCTACCGCTGGCATCTCCTTCAGTAGCGCGAAGTACTCGACAAACTCCACGACGGTGAACCCCGGGTAGTAGCCCAGGTTCTGCGGCAGGTAGCCGAGCCTGCGCCGGATCTGCTTCCGCTGCCCGTAGTCGCCGGGATCGCGGCCGAGCAGCCGCATATGCCCGGAGGACGGCGGGATCACCGTGGCCATCATCCGCAGCAACGACGTCTTGCCCGCCCCGTTCGGGCCCAGCAGTCCGAACACCCCGCGACCGGTTGCCATCGTTACCCCAGCTACCGCCTGGGTGCGGCCGAGCCGCCGGGTCAGGTCGGTTATCTCGACGTTCATGACGTTCCTCTCGGGGTCCGGGTCGCAAACAGCACGATCGCGGCGCAGCAGGCGGTGAACGCCAGGTAGGGAAGCATCAGGGCGGAGTCGGTGACCGCAGCGGTCAACCGCCCGGCGGCCGCCTGCCCGGACATGAGCGTGATCACCCAGCCGGCCACGCCCGCCGCCACGCCGACGTTCGCCGACTGGGCGACCGTCGCGGCCGCCAGGGCGAGCGCGCACACCGCGGTCATCGGGACCAGCCAGCCGAACGTGACCGTCATGGCGGCGCCCGACGCGGCCGAGGCGGCCAGTCCGAGCGCCGCGTTCAGGCCGAACACCGCCAGCGTCCGGACCAGCAGCACCATCCGGTCGCTGACCGCCATGCTGCAGGACAACTCCCAGGCGGGGTCGATCCCCGGCCCGTAGGCGTACGCGATGCCCGCCGCAGCGACAGCGGGCGCGAGCAGAGCCACGTACGGTGCCCCGGTCCCCAGCGTGGCCAGCGTCCCGGCGCCCAGCACCACCACTGTGGCGATGACCCACCCGAGCAGCAGCGACGGCGTGGTCACCAGCGCCCGGGCCAGGCCCGGTGACCGCAGCACCTGCCCAGCCAGCCGCTCCAGCGGCCCAGGGCGGCGTCGCCACACGTCCGCGGCCACCCCGATCCAGACCCGGCCCAGATCGACGTCGCGTGGCCTGGAAGCCCGTCCCACCGAGTCCTCGCGGTCGCCGGTCACCTCATCACCGCCGGTCATCACTGCCCCCGTCGCGCACCGGCTCGTTCCGCCGCAGCGCCGCGCGCAGCAGCCGGCGGACCTGATGGGCGCGGCTCTTCACCGTGCCCGCGGGAACACCCATCAGCGCAGCCACCTCAGCCACCGTCCTGTCCTCGACATACATCAGCCGCCACGTCTCGCGCTGCGGATTGCCCTCCGGCCCCAACGCCTTGAGAGCATCGGCGAGTTCCACCCTGGACAACGCCGCCTCCGCCGGGTCTGCCGACTGTCGCTCATCGTCGGCGACCAGGGCGGCCAGCAGTACGTCGGGCTGGCCGCGCCGGCGGAGCCACAACGCGGCCTGCCGGCGGGCGATCCCCCACAGCCAGCCGCCTGCGCCCTCCCGCCGGTAACCCCCAGCACCCCGCCAGGCCGCCAGGAACGTCTCCTGCAGCACGTCCTCGACATCGGCGGCGGGCAGCACCGCGCGCAGCCGGGCAGCCAGCCACGGCGCATGCCGCGAGAACAATTCCCGCAGCGCCACGTCGTCACCGCCCGCCATGGCAGCGATCAGCTCATCGTTGTCCATCGCCTTCTCTGTTGCGTTCCAGCGGCAACCGGTTCACCACGACGCCGCCTTTCTGCTTTCCCGGCGTACATCGCGGGCTGACTACGCTTCACCAGCGACCGGGGAAGGGAGGGGCTGATCTCCCGGGCGACCGTGTCCGACCGGTCGTATTGGAATCGGATGCTCCCACGCCGGGTACGACGGCTTCATGAAGGAAGACGGCGGTGCCAGGCGTGACGATGCGTTCCGCCTGTGCTTCGTAGTCGGCTGCTGGCGCAGCCGTGGTCGGGGCACTCATCGTGCTGCTGATTCCACTGCATGGCGGAACAGCCCGTCAGACCGATGTGGGGTACCGGCTGCAGTGCCCGCTCCACGCTTGGACCCCGCGCTGGCGTCGGCTTCGTCAACGGCGGGGCGGGACTCCCGAGCGTTTGTCACGGGTGCAGGACGGCTTTGATCACCCCGTCTTCGCGGCGGTCGAAGCGCCGGTACAGGTCGGGTGCGTCCGTGAGTGTGCCGTGGTGGGTGACGATGACACCGGGCCTGGCCCGGTCGGAGACGACCATGTCACGCAGCAGCCGGGTGTAGCGGCGGTCGTGGGTGCGGCCGAACCGGACCGCGACGCCTTTGCTGAAGAGGGTCCCCCACGGTGCGACCAGGTCTTCGCGGGCGGTGGCGCCGGGTCGTGGGTGCAGGTCCTTGTCCGGGTACACGCCGGCGACGCCGATAGCGCCGGTCGGGTTGACCAGCCGTGCCGCGTCGGCGATGACCTGGTTGGGGCGTTCCTGGTCGGGGTGTTCGCGGTCGCGGGCCTGGAACCCGACCGCGTCGACCACCTTGTCGACTCCGCTCAGTTTTTCCTCGCCGAGGGGCAGGCCGGCCCGTCTCCTGTCCTCGCGGATCTGCTCGACCGGGTCGCCGCGACGGAAGTCGACCGGGACCGCGCCGAGTTCGCCGGCCTTGTCCAGCCGGGCATCCACGCCGTCCACGCAGTACGCCACCCGGGCACCCCGAAGCAGTGCCGAGTACGCGCTGAGCAGGCCGATGGCGCCGGCGCCGAACACGGCCACCGTGTCGCCGGGCTCGACGACGGCGAGGGTGGCGGCGGCGTGCCAGCCGGTGACGAACGCGTCGGCGAGCAGGACGAAGTCGTCCTCGTGCGCGTCGCCGGGCTCCCCGGGCACGGGTACGCAGTTCGCGTCCGCCCACGGCACGCGGAGCAGGTCTGCCTGGGCTCCCCCGTAGGGGCCCATCCCGGCGTAGCCGTATGCGGCGCCCGGCCCTTCCGGACGCGCTTTCAGGCAGGCCGCGGACAGCCCGCGGGCGCACATCATGCAGGTGCCGCAGAACAGGTGGGTCGGGATCACCACCCGGATGCCCGGCCGGACGGTCTGCACGGCGCCACCCACCTGCTCGACCACGCCCAGCGGTTCGTGGCCGAGCACCAGGCCGGGGCTCGCTCCGGTCCGCCCGTCGTACATGTGCAGGTCCGTGCCACACAGGGCGCTGGAGGTGATCCGCACCAGCGCGTCGGTCTCCGCCTCCAGCGTCGCGTCGGGCACCTCCCGCACCCCGACGGTCCGGACGTCCTCGTACACCACGGCTCTCATTCGTGCCCCCTCCGGTCAGTGATCCGGGCCGTCCAGTGCGCCAGCCGGCGGCGACGAGTCGCCAGGGGCAGCAGTTGGCTACGTCGTGTCGGTGCCGCCGGTCAGGGCCGGCTGGTGTCCAAGGCTCAACGATGTCTTGGTGCCAACGGTGCCGGCACCTGCTGCTTATCCACCGGCAGTCGGCCGCGATGTTCTGATGGGATCCGCTCTCCGTGCGGATCGAGCAGATCGATCACATCGATGAGTGCGTTCTGCAGGTGGACCAACCGCTGGTTGCCGCTCAGGAGCCGTTCCGCCACGCGTCCGGAACTCGGCACCGGCAGGTGGTCCCCTTAGTTCTGGTTGCCGCTCGCCGTCGGGCTGCCCAACGTCGATTCGAGGTTGCCGGCCATGACCGACAGGATCCGGACGGTCTCGACGTACTGCTCGGGGGAGAGCCCGCGTAGCAGCAGCCGCCGCGTTTCACCGACGCGCTCCGCCACCGTTCTATGTGCCGAGCGGCCCGCCTCCATCAGGGTGAGCGCCTCGCCGTCGTGCCCCACCCACCCCCGCCTGACCAGGCCGTCGGGACCGTTGAGGGCCGCACCGAGGGCGGGTACGCCATCCGGCCAGAACGGTGCCAGCGCCTGCTCGATCTCGCTGCGGCTGCGCGGCGCGCTGGAGAGCACGTTCAGGATCTGCCACTGTCGGCGGTCGAGGCCGAGGTCGCCGAGCGTCGCGTCGAACTGCTCCTCGATCAGGTTGTGCAGGTGCTTGAGCCAGTAGCCGATCGGCTTGTCGGTGCCGCTCACCGCCGCCTCCTCCAGGTAAGTCCGTTGGCCATAGTTCGACTCGGTGTCAAGTGAAGTTCGATCATGTGGTTCGGTGGCGGTACCAGGGTCAGGGGCATGACTGTTTCCATTCCTGACCTGTCCCGCTTCCGCCGGGCGGGGGCGATCGCGGCGGCCGCGCTGGCCGCGGTGGCTCTGGTGTCGTACCGCAGGCCCGGGCCCAGGCCGCCGCCGGCGCCCTTCCGCTCGGCGACGCCGACCTGACGGAGGTACGCACCTCTCGTGCCCTGGCCGGCGGTGTCACCCTTACCCGGATTGAGCGGGGCAGTGAGCCGGCGCCCGCCGACCAGATCAACACCACCACGCGCGGTCCGTGGGTGGTCAACGTGCTCACCATCGACCCGAGCCAGGCCCGCGGGCACCTGAAGGCGACGTACGGCCCGAACCTGAGCCAGGTCGAGAAGACCACCGACCTTGTCCGCGCCTCCGGCGCCCTGGCGGGGGTCAACGCCTCCTTCTTCACCTTCACCGCCAGCCAGCTCTACCCCGGTGACCCGGTCGGGCTGGGGCTGTTCGGCGGGAAGCTGCTCAGCGAGCCCACCGGCGACCCGGCCGAGGTCAGCTTCGTCGTCGACGCCAACAGCAACCGCGCCCTTACTGGGAAGCTGACCTGGTCGGGCAGCGTACGGAACCGGCTGACCGGAGCCAGCCTGCCGCTGGGGTTCGTCAACCATCCGCCGGTCGTGCCCGCCGGCTGCGCCGCCCTCGCCGACCAGACGCAGTGCGCCCTCCCCGGCGACGTCGTCGCGTTCACCCCCGAGTTCGCCGCGTCCACCCCGTCGGGTGCGGGCGTGGAGGTCGTGCTCGACCGGCTCGGCTGCGTGGTGCGTACCTCGACCACCCGGGGCGTAGCGCTGGCCGCCGGCCAGACGTCGCTGCAGGCCACCGGGCGGGACGCCGTGGCGCTGCTGGACGTGACCGGGCAGGGGTGCGTGAGCCAGACCTCGACCCTGACCGACCAGGACGGTGAGGAGTTTCCCGTGCGGCCCGGGCTGTTCGGGGTGAACGGGCGGTACCCGTTGACGGCGGACGGCCAGATCGTCGTACCGGCCGGCTCCGGCAGCTTCTTCGCCCGCAACCCGCGCACCATCGCCGGGACCACGCGGGACGGGAAGATCGTGCTCGCCACCATCGACGGCCGCCAGTCCACCAGCGTCGGCACCACCATGGACGAGACTGCCGCCGTCGCCCAGGCGCTCGGCATGTACGACGCGGTCAACCTCGACGGCGGGGGGGGGGGGGGGGTAACAACTGCTCGCCATTATATAGGCAGGCGTAGTCATGCATCGCCGTGTATTCTGGTTGGGTGAAGCTTTCGGAGTGGGCGCGCCAGCAGGGCGTGAGCTATCAGACCGCTTGGCGGTGGGTGAAGGACGGGAAGATGCCGGTCCCTGTCCGTCAGGCGCCCTCCGGTACGTGGATCGTGACCGAGCCCGCGGGTGTCGAAGGTCGTGTAGTCGGGTACTGCCGTGTCTCCTTCGCTGACCAAGGAGATGACCTGGGTCGTCAGGCCATGCGGGTGGTGGAGGGCGCCAATGCGCAGGGTCTCGCCGTTAGCGAGGTCGTCAAGGAGG
>NZ_JBFALG010000023.1:0-101534 GCF_040656135.1 Micromonospora sp. NPDC050200 | reverse complement strand
GGAGAAGAGCCAGGTCAGCCGGAGCCCGACCCGCTCCGGGCGGTCAGGCTTGATCCCTGCGCGGGTCGGGCTCCGGCGAAAACCGTCCTGGTCCCGCTCTGCCCGTGAGTTCTGCTCTCCGGCGGGGCGGGGTCTTTTTGGTGGTCCGGCTCCTGCGGCTGTTCGGCGGACAGGTGGCTGCGGTCTGGGCGATAATTCTCCGGAAACGGTCGTACTCGGACGGAGGGGTTATGCCGCACTTTCCGGTGAACCACCCGGCCCGCCCGCTGTACCGGGTCTTCGCCGGCCTCGTCGGGCTCTACATCCTCGTCTTCGGCGTCTGGGGCGTCGTGCAGACCCTGGGACAGCCGCTGTTCCACCAGGGCCACGACTGGGTCCTCGGGCTCCGCACCAACCTGGCGTTCTCGCTGGTCTCGGTGCTCTTCGGGGCCTTCCTGATCATCGGCGCGTCCCGGCGCAGCAACCTCGGCCACTACATGAACCTGACCGCCGGGATCGTCTTCCTGGCCACCGCCCTCGGCATGATGGCCGTCCTGCAGACCACCGCGAACTTCCTCAACTTCTCCATGTCCACGGTGATCGTGTCGATGCTCTTCGGGCTGCTGCTGCTCGCCACCGGCCTCTACGACAAGGTCGGCCCGGACGAGCACGCCGAGGCGGAACGGCGCCACCGGCAACACCGGATCTCCGGGGCCGGCGCCCGCTGAACCGACCCGGCAGCCACGGTCAGGCCCGCTTACGGGTGATCAACCCCGGCTTCGCCTCCAGGTGCGACAGCCCGTTCCACGACAGGTTCACCAGGTGCGCCGCCACCGTCTCCTTGCGCGGCTTGCGCACCTCCAGCCACCAACGGCCGGTCAACGCCACCATCCCGACCAGCGCCTGCGAGTAGAGCTCGGCCAGCTTCGGGTCGTAGCCCCGACTGGAGAACTCAGCCGCCAGGATGTGCTCCACCTGGTGCCCGACGTCGTTCATCACGCTGCTGAAGTTGCCCGTCGCCGACATCAGCGGCGACTCCCGGACCAGCACCCGAAACCCGCTGGTCTCCTCCTCGATGTAGGTGAGCAGGGCCAACGCCGCCTGCTCCAGCAACTCCCGCGGGTGCCCGGCGGTCAACGCGGTGGTGATCCGGTCCAACAGGGCCCGCACCTCGCGGTCGACCACCACCGCGTAGAGGCCCTCCTTGCCGCCGAAGTGCTCGTAGACCACCGGCTTGGAGACCTTGGCGCGGGACGCCACCTCCTCGATGGAGGTGGCGTCGAAACCGCGCTCGGCGAAGATCTGCCGGCCGATCGTGATCAGCTGCTCCCGCCGCTGGGCGGCGGACATGCGTACCCGGGAGGTGGGCTTCGCGGCCGCCGCCGTCGTCGCCCGTCGTCGCCCGTCGGTGGCCTCGTCCGCCATTGCGTCACCTCGCCGGCGCTCGGTGACGCCCTGTCGTGGGATGTTCCTGCCGCCGTGCCCGTCTGCCTCGGTCACCCGGCCATCCTGCCAGGTGACCTTCGCGGGCACCGCCCGGTTTCAGCGCCGTGCCACCGGCTTCACCAGCTTGGCGGCGATCCGTTCCGGCTTCGGCCAGCGGACGTCCCGCGCCGCGCCCGCCTTCTCCAGCAGCCAGATCACCCGGGCGGAGATGTCCACCTGGCCGCGCAGCACGCCGTGCCGGGCGCTCGTCGGGTCGGCGTGGTGCAGGTTGTGCCAGCTCTCGCCGAACGACAGGATCGCCAACGGCCAGAAGTTCGACGCCCGGTCGCCCTGGCGCATCGCGAACGGCCGCTCACCGTAGACGTGGCAGACCGAGTTGATCGACCAGGTCACGTGGTGCAGCAGCGCGATGCGGACCAGGCCGCCCCAGAAGAGCGCCGTCCACGCCCCGGACCAGGACCAGGTCGCCAGGCCGCCCATCATGGCCGGCCCCAGCACCGAGACCACCACCAGCAGCGGGAAGAGCCGGTCCACCCGCCGGGTGTCCCGGTCGGCCAGCAGGTCCGGGGCGAAGCGGGCCCGGTTGGACAGCTCACGGCCGAAGAGCCAGCCCACGTGGGCGTGGAACAGACCCCTGGCCAGCCCGCGGACACTCGCGCCGTAGCGCCACGGCGAGTGGGGATCACCCTCGGCGTCGGAGAAGGCGTGGTGCCGGCGGTGGTCGGCGACCCACTGGATGACCTCGCCCTGGACGGCGAACGAGCCCGCCACCGCCAACGCGACCCGCACCGGGCGCGGCGCCTTGAACGAACCGTGGGTGAAGTACCGGTGGTAGCCGATGGTGATGCCCAGTCCGGAGAGCAGGTACCAGAACGCGGCGACCGCCAGGTCCGTCCCGCTCAGCCAGCCGCCCCAGGCGACCGGCACGGCCGCGAGCAGGGCCAGGAAGGGTACGACCACGAACGCCCACAGGGCGATCAGGATGCCGGTGGACTGCGGGCCCTGGGTGAGCGGCTTCGGGCCGGTGGCACTCTGGTCCGTCAGGGAGATCACATCGCACCTCGCAGAGGAGGAGTCACGCCTTCGTCACCGTACGCACGCCGCCGTCCGGGCGGGGTGAACAGTCGCGGACATGGATGAAGAGACTGTCGTACGGCCGTTCCAGTCTGCCGGTCGTGACCGATCCGATCGGCGCCGAGGTGCGCCGGCTGCGCGCCGAGGAAGGGCTGTCCGTCCGCGAGATCCGGGCCCGCACCGGGCTGGCACGCAACCGGGTGTACGAGTTGCTGCGCGGGGTGCCGCCGCCGGAGTGGACCCGGCGGCCCAACGCCAAGGACGAGCTGCGCGCGGAGGCGGTGGAGCTGCGGGGTCAGGGCTGCTCGGTCAACGACATCGCCCAGCAGTTCGGGGTGGCGAAGTCGACCGCGTACCAGTGGGTGAAGCATCTCCCGCTCGACTCCGACGAGGAGGTGGCGGCACGGCGCCGGGCCCACTCGAAGGGCACCAAGTCCAAACCCTGGCGACGCGCGGCTGCCTGGTGGTCGATGTGCCGCGTAGTCGGGAGCTGTACTGGAGGATCGAGGGACTCGTCGCAGGGCTTGATGAGGCGATCGCATAGGGGTGGGGGCACCTCAGGCGGAAGCGTTAAGCTGTCTTGCGTCACAATCGGCCGTGGTGTAATTGGCAACACCCGGGTCTTTGGTACCCGTGTTTCAGGTTCGAACCCTGGCGGCCGAGCCCTCCTCGCGTACGCGCCCCTCAGTCGGGGTATGGGACGAACCACCCGCGCAGCCTGGTTAGCATGGCCGCGAGACAGTCGCCTTCCCGACGGGAGCCACGTCGTGCCCCAGCCCCACCTCCGTACCGTTGTCGTGCTCGCCGCCGGTGAGGGCAAGCGGATGAAGTCGGCGCTGCCCAAGGTGCTGCACCCGCTGCTCGGTCGTACGCTCCTCGGCCACGTGCTGACCGCGGCCGCGCCGCTGGCCGCCGACCGCACCGTGGTCGTGGTCGGTCACGGTGCCGAGCAGGTCCGGGCGCACCTGACCGAGATCGCCCCGGACGCCACCCCGGTCCTGCAGGCGCAGCAGCTCGGCACCGGGCACGCCGTGCGGATCGCGCTGGAGGCGGTGCCGGAGGCCGCCGGCACGGTGGTCGTGATCAATGGCGACGTCCCGCTGCTGCGCGGCGAGACGGTGGCCGCGCTGGTGGCGGCGCACGAGGGCGAGGGTGCGGCGGCGACGGTGCTCGCGGCCGAGGTGCCCGACCCGACCGGCCTGGGCCGGATCGTTCGCGACGCCGCGGGCCGGCTGGAGCAGATCGTCGAGGAACGCGACGCCACCCCCGCGCAGCGCGCCCTGCGGGAGATCAACGCCGGCATCTACGCGTTCGACGCGGTGCGGCTGCGGGACGCGCTGGGCAAGCTCTCCACCGACAACGACCAGGGCGAGGAGTACCTGACCGACGTCTTCGGCCTGCTCGTCTCGGCCGGGGAGCCGGTGGGCGTGCACGTCGCCGCGGACCACGTCGAGACGCTGGGCTGCAACGACCGGGTGGAGCTGGCCGGGCTGCGCCGGCTGCTGCGCGACCGGGTCAACGAGGCGTGGATGCGGACCGGGGTGAGCATCCTCGACCCGGACACCACCTGGATCGACGTCACCGCCACCGTCGAGCGGGACGCGGTGATCGACCAGAACACCCAGTTGCGCGGCACGACCGTGGTCGGCGCGGAGGCGGTCGTCGGGCCGGACGTCACGCTGGTCGACACCGTGGTGGGCGCGGCGGCGACCGTGCTGCGCAGCCACGCGGTGGGCGCCGAGGTGGGTCCCGGGGCCAGTGTCGGGCCGTACGCGTACCTGCGCCCGGCCGCGCGGCTGGCCGAGAAGTCGAAGGTCGGCACGTTTGTCGAGGTGAAGAACTCCGAGGTCGGCCCGGGTGCGAAGGTGCCGCACCTGTCGTACGTGGGTGACGCGACGATCGGGGCGAAGGCCAACATCGGCGCGGCGACGATCTTCGTGAACTACGACGGGGTGAACAAGCACCGCACCACGGTGGGTGAGGCGGCCTTCATCGGCTGCGACACCAGCCTGATCGCGCCGGTCGAGGTGGGCGCGGGGGCGTACGTGGCGGCGGGCAGCGCGATCACGCAGGACGTGCCCCCGGGCGCGCTCGGGGTGACCCGGGCCCCGCAGCGCAGCATCGACGGCTGGGTGACCCGCAAGCGGGCCGGTACGGCGTCGGCTGCGGCGGCGGAGCGGGCGCTGGCGGAGGGTGCGTCGGCCGGTGGCCCGGTCGCAAGGGAAGGTGAGGCAATCCACGGGGGTGCGGAGACCGTGAGACGGGCGTCGGGCGCGGGGGATACTGCAACCGAATAGGCCCCGGCCACACACCGCCGCCGGGAACCACCGACCAACGGGAGCAGACGGGCCCATGGGCAGCATCGTCGCCGAAAACCGCAAGAGCCTGATGCTCTTTTCCGGACGTGGCTTTCCGGAGTTGGCCAAGGAGATCGGTGAGGTGCTCGGCGTCGCGCCAACGCCTTCCGACTCGTACGATTTCGCCAACGGTGAGATCTTCGTACGGTTCAAGGACTCGGTGCGTGGTTCGGACGCCTTCGTGGTGCAGTCCGTCACGCACGGGGTGAACACCTGGGTCATGGAGACCCTGATCATGATCGACGCGCTGAAGCGTGGTTCGGCCAAGCGGATCACCGTGGTGCTGCCGTTCTATCCGTACGCGCGGCAGGACAAGAAGCACCGGGGCCGGGAGCCGATCTCCGCCCGGCTGATCGCCGACCTGCTGAAGACCGCCGGGGCGAACCGCATCCTCACGGTCGACCTGCACACCGCCCAGATCCAGGGCTTCTTCGACGGCCCGGTGGACCACCTCTTCGCGATGGACATCCTCGCCGAGTACGTGGAACGCAAGTTCGCCGGCCGGCCGATGACCGTGGTCGCGCCGGACTCCGGCCGGGTGCGGGTGGCCGAGCGGTGGACCGACCGGCTGGGTGGCTGCCCGCTGGCGTTCATCCACAAGACGCGGGACCCGCTGAAGCCGAACCAGGTGGTGGCGAACCGGGTGGTCGGTGAGGTCGAGGGCCGGGTCTGCCTGATCGTCGACGACATGATCGACACGGGTGGCACGATCAGCAAGGCCGCCGACATCCTGAAGGAGTCCGGCGCGGCCGAGATCGTCGTCGCCTCCACCCACGCCCTGCTGTCGGACCCGGCGACCGAGCGGCTGAAGAACAGCCCGATCAGCGAGGTCGTGGTGACGAACACGCTGCCGCTGCCGCCGGAGAAGCAGCTCGACAAGCTCACCGTGCTGTCGATCGCGCCGCTGCTGGCCCGGGCGATCCGCGAGGTCTTCGACGACGGGTCGGTGACGACCCTCTTCGGTGGCCTGAGCTGACCTTCGCGCCGCGGCCGCGACCGTGGTGCGACACCGTTCCCGCCGGTCGGCGCGCCGGCGGGGACGGTGTGGAGGGGACTGCCGGAGGCCGCGGAATCAGCTCGGGTAGACTGGTGCGGTTGCCACGGCGAGGGTGCCCGGCGGGCCGCTGAAGAGCGCCGCACGGAGGCACCGTCATCGACGCGGTGCTCCGGGCAGTCGTTCATGACGCATGAGCCCCAGCGAGCCCCTCGCCCCAGCACCGCAAGTCGACAAGCCGCCGCAGCGAAAGCATCAGGAGTTTCCCCGTGTCCGAGGTAAAGATCAGCGCCGAGCCCCGTACCGAGTTCGGCAAGGGTGGTGCCCGCCGTACCCGCCGGGCCGGCAAGGTGCCCGCCGTGCTGTACGGCCACGGCGAGAAGCCCAAGCACATCGCGCTCCCGGCCCGCGAGTTCGCCGCCGCGATCCGCAAGGGCGGCGCGAACCAGCTCTTCGCGATCGAGGTCAGCGACGGCACCCAGGTGCTGGCGCTGCCGAAGGCGATCCAGCGTGACCCGATCAAGGACAGCTTCGAGCACGTCGACCTGCTGCTGGTCCGCCGTGGCGAGAAGGTCACCGTCGAGGTCCCGGTCCAGCTGATCGGCGAGGCCGCCAAGGACACCCTGATCGTGCACGACCACGACACCCTGTCGGTGACCGCCGACGCCACCAAGGTGCCGGACCACCTGGAGGCCTCGATCGAGGGCCTGCAGGCCGGCACCCAGGTGACCGCCGCCGACGTCGAGCTGCCGGCCGGCGTCGAGCTGGCCGCCGACTCGGAGATGGCCGTCGCCTCGGTGACCGCCGCCCCGACCGCCGAGCAGCTCGAGGCGACGCTCCCCGAGGTCGAGGTGGCCGACGAGGAGGCCGAGGCCGGGGTCGGCGAGGAGACCGCCGAGTCCTCCGAGGGCGCCGAGGTCGGCGCTCCGGCCGCCGCCGGGGGCGAGGAGAGCGCCGAGGCGCGGACCGAGGCCTGATCGGCTCGCATCATCGTTTTGCGGCAGGCGCTCCCGGCGGACACCGGGGGCGCCTGTCGGCGTATCGGGACACGTGTGGCGTTGACGCGGCGGCTGGGAGGGACGGGACGTGACGGACGAGGCGGGGCCGTGGCTGGTGGTCGGCCTGGGCAACCCCGGTCGGGAGTACGCCGGTAACCGGCACAACGTCGGTTTCATGGTCGCCGACCTGCTGGCCGGCCGGGTGGGCGCGAGGTTCGGCCGGCACAAGCGGGCGGTGGCGGACGTCGCCGAGGGGCGGCTGGGGTTCGGCGGGCCGAAGCTGGTGCTGGTCAAGCCGCTGACGTACATGAACCTCTCGGGCGGTCCGGTGGCCGGGCTGGCCCAGTTCCACAAGATTCCCGCCGAGCGGGTGGTCGCGGTGCACGACGAGCTGGACATCCCGTACGGCCAGCTGCGGATCAAGATCGGCGGCGGGGAGGGCGGGCACAACGGCCTCCGCTCGATGTCGAAGTCGCTGGGAACGAAGGAGTACGTCCGGGTGCGGTTCGGCATCGGCCGGCCGCCGGGGCGGCAGGACCCGGCGGACTACGTGCTGTCGGATTTCGGCGCCGCCGAGCGCAAGGAGCTGGAGTTCCTGGTGGACCGGGCGGCGGACGTGGTGGAGTCGGTGGTCACCAAGGGCGTGGAGCCGACGCAGAACGCGTACCACGGGGCCTGAGGGCGGGGCGTACCGGGAGGAAGGGCTGCTCCGGCCGGTAGTCTGCGCCTTCTGGCGTGGCGCGGCCCGCGACGCGGGTCGCGCCGAGGCGACGGGAGTGGTACGTGGGCAGTCCTCCGATGATCGACGGCGCGTTCGCCCGGTGGCTGGCGGCGCGGGCCGGGCAGTCGTTGCTGGGGTTGCGGGCCGAGCTGGGCTTCGCCGACCCGGGCGCGTTGAAGTCGGCGGGGGACAAGGTCTCGCACGAGCTGATCCGCACCGAGCTGGCCCGGTGGCGGCCGGGTGACGCGGTGCTCTCCGAGGAGGACGAGGGCTCGCGGCTGGCCTGGGCGGCGGAGGTGAACCCCGCGGCGGTGTCCCGGCTGACCGCCGACCGGGTGTGGATCGTGGACCCGCTGGACGGCACTCGGGAGTTCTCCGAGGAGGGGCGTTCGGACTGGGCGGTGCACGTGGCGCTCTGGGCGCGCAACGCGCCGACGCCGCACGGGCTGGTGGCGGGCGCGGTGGGGCTGCCGGCGCAGCATCGGGTGTTGGGCACGGACCACCCGCCGACGTACCCGCCGCTGACGTTGGAGGCGGCGACCTCAGGTGGCGGGCGGACGTTGCGCCTGGCGGCGAGCCGGAGCCGGCCGCCGGTGTTCCTGACCGATCTGGCGGAGGACGTGGGCGCCGACCTGGTGCCGATGGGTTCGGCGGGCGCGAAGATCGCCGCGGTGGTGACCGGTGAGGTGGACGCCTACATCCACGCCGGCGGCCAGTACGAGTGGGACTCGGCCGCCCCGGTCGCTGTGGCGACGGCCACCGGCCTGCACGCTTCCCGGATCGACGGTTCTGCGCTGGAATACAACGAGGCGGATCCGCGCCTGCCGGACCTGCTGGTCTGCCGCAAGGATCTCGCCACTCGGTTGCTTGCAGCATTGCAGAGGCATTCCGGGTAGCCTGAGCGCTTGTTCTTGATGTATCCGACCGGAAAGGTCTGGAATCCATGAGCGGATCCGCGCCGATCGAGACCGTGTCATGACCGCCCCCGCCCGCTTCTACCAGGTGTCCCACCTCGACGCGCTCGAGGCGGAGAGCATCTTCGTGATGCGTGAGGTGGTCGCGGAGATGGAGCGGCCGGTGCTGCTCTTCTCCGGCGGCAAGGACTCGATCGTCATGCTCCGGTTGGCGCAGAAGGCGTTCGCCCCGGCCAACATCCCCTTCCCGGTCATGCACGTGGACACCGGGCACAACTTCCCCGAGGTCCTGGAGTACCGCGACCAGCGGGTCGCCGAGCTGGGCCTGCACCTGGTCGTGGCCAGCGTGCCGGAGGCCCTGGCCAGCGGCATGGTCCGCGAGTCCGGCGACGGGATGCGCAACCGGATCCAGACCCCGGTGCTGCTGGACGCGGTGGAGAAGCACCGCTTCGACGCGCTCTTCGGCGGCGCCCGGCGCGACGAGGAGAAGGCCCGCGCCAAGGAGCGGGTGTTCAGCTTCCGCGACGAGTTCGGCCAGTGGGACCCGAAGAACCAGCGCCCCGAGCTGTGGTCGCTCTACAACGGCCGGCACCACCCGGGCGAGTCGATCCGGGTCTTCCCGCTGTCCAACTGGACCGAGCTGGACGTCTGGCACTACATCGCCCGCGAGCGCATCCCGCTGCCCCCGATCTACTACGCGCACGAGCGCGAGGTGGTCGAGCGCGACGGCATGCTCTACGCGGTGAACGAGTTCTTCCGCCCCCGCGCGGGGGAGGAGCGGTTCAAGGCCCAGGTGCGCTACCGCACCGTGGGCGACGCCTCCTGCACCGCGGCCGTCCGCTCGGACGCCGACACGGTGGAAAAGGTGATCGAGGAGGTGGCCGCCACGCGGATCACCGAGCGCGGTGCGACCCGCGGCGACGACCGGGTCAGCGAGGCCGCCATGGAGGACCGCAAGCGGGAGGGCTACTTCTGATGACCACCGAGACCGTGGCCCCGGCCGACGGCGTGACGGACGCCCGGGCTGCCACCGGGGCCGGGCCGGAGGCCCGGCCGATGGACCTGCTCCGCTTCGCCACCGCCGGCAGCGTGGACGACGGCAAGTCGACCCTGATCGGCCGGCTGCTGTACGACACCAAGTCGCTCTTCACCGACCAGCTCGCCGCGGTGGAGGCGGTCAGCGCGGCCCGGGGCGACGAGTACACCAACCTGGCGCTGCTCACCGACGGCCTGCGCGCCGAGCGGGAGCAGGGCATCACCATCGACGTGGCGTACCGCTACTTCGCCACCCCGCGGCGGAAGTTCATCATCGCCGACACCCCGGGGCACATCCAGTACACCCGGAACATGGTCACCGGCGCCTCCACCGCCGACCTGGCGCTGATCCTGGTGGACGCCCGCAAGGGCCTGGTGGAGCAGTCCCGCCGGCACGCCTTCCTCTGCTCGCTGCTGCGGGTGCCGCACCTGGTGCTCTGCGTCAACAAGATGGACCTGGTCGACTTCTCGCAGGAGGTCTTCGAGCGGATCTCCGACGAGTTCAGCGCGTTCGCCGCGAAGCTCGACGTGCCGGACCTGACCGTGGTGCCGATCTCCGCGCTGAAGGGCGACAACATCGTCACCCGCTCGGAGAACATGCCCTGGTACGAGGGGCCGTCGCTGCTGCACCACCTGGAGCGGGTGCACATCGCCTCCGATCGCAACCTGGTCGACGTGCGGTTCCCGGTGCAGTACGTGATCCGCCCGCAGTCGACCACCGTCACCGACTACCGCGGCTACGCCGGTCAGGTGGCCTCGGGCGTGCTCAAGCCCGGGGACGAGGTGAGGGTGCTGCCGTCCGGCTTCACCAGCCGGATCGCGTCCGTGGAGACGGCGGACGGCCCGGTGGACGAGGCGTTCCCGCCGATGTCGGTGACGGTCCGCCTGACCGACGAGATCGACATCTCGCGGGGCGACATGATCTGCCGGCCGAACAACTCGCCGGCGGTCTCGCAGGACATCGAGGCGATGGTCTGCTGGATGGACGAGACCCGCCCGCTCCAGGTCGGCGGCAAGTACGCGATCAAGCACACCACCCGGTCGGCGCGGGCCATCGTGCGCGGGCTGCACTACCGGCTGGACATCAACACGCTGCACCGGGACGAGGCGCCCGGCGAGCTGAAGCTCAACGAGATCGGCCGGGTGCGGCTGCGCACCACGATCCCGCTGCTGGCCGACGAATACCGCCGCAACCGCACCACCGGCGGCTTCGTCGTCATCGACGAGACCACCAACCGCACAGTCGCCGCCGGCATGATCCTCGACACCGCCTGACCGCACCCCCTCCGCACGTTGATCAAGAAGTTTGCGTCAGGAATCGCGCCGTTCCTGACGCAAACTTCTTGATCAACGTCGATGTGGAGCGGGGGGTCAGCTCAGGCGGGTGGCGCCGGGGGCGGGGAGGACCATGACGTGGGTGGGGGTGGGGAAGCCTCGGTCGGCGTAGGCGTCCGCCACGGCGTGGGCCACTGCGTCGGCCTGGTCGGCCTCGATGAGGGCGAGGACGCAGCCGCCGAAGCCGCCGCCGGTCATCCGGGCGCCGAGCGCGCCGGCCGCGAGGGCCGCCTCGACCGCGGTGTCGATCTCCGGGACGGTGATCTCGAAGTCGTCCCGCATCGAGGCGTGCGAGGCGGTGAGCAGCGGGCCGATCTCGCGTACCCGGCCGGCGCGGAGCAGGTCGACGGTGTCCAGGACCCGCTGGTCCTCGGTGACCACGTGCCGGACCCGGCGGCGGATCTCGTCGTCGTCGAGCCGGGCCAGCGCGCCGTCGAGGTCGGCGACCCCCACGTCCCGCAGCGCCGGCACCCCGAGCAGCGCGGCGGCCCGTTCGCAGGCCGCGCGGCGGGCGGCGTACTCGCCGTCGGCGTGCCGGTGCGGGGCGCGGCTGTCGACGACGAGCACGGCCAGCCCGGCGGCGTCGAGGTCGAACGGGACGTGCTCGACGGACTCGGAGCGGCAGTCCAGGAAGAGGGCGTGCCCCGCCCGGCAGCGGATCACCGCGGACTGGTCCATGATCCCGGTCGGCGCGCCGACGTAGGCGTTCTCGGCCCGCTGGGCCAGCCGGGGCTGCCGCTCGGCGGGCAGGTCCAGCCCGCCGAGGTCGACCAGGGCGGCGAGCACCGCCGCCTCGATGGCCGCCGAGGAGGAGAGGCCGGAGCCCACCGGCACGTCGGAGGCGATCGCCAGCCGGGCCCCGGGCACGTCGTACCCGGCCTCGCGCAGCGCCCAGACCACCCCGGCCACGTACGCCGCCCAGCCGGTGACCCGGCCCGGGGTGTCCAACTGCCCCCCATCGAACTCCACCGGCGGGTCGGAGAGCTCCGACCGGACCGTCCACCGCTCACCGGGCTGCGGGGCGGCGGCGACCACGGTCCGCAGGGTCAGCGCGAAGGGGAGCACGAAGCCGTCGTTGTAGTCGGTGTGCTCGCCGATCAGGTTGGCGCGGCCGGGAGCCGCCCAGCGGCCCGCCGGCTCCTCGCCGTACGCGGCGTGGAAGCCGGCGGCGGCGCGGTCCGCGACGTCGCCCGACGCGGCCGCCGGTGGCGCGGCGCTCGCGGCCGGCCCGTTCACCGCTGCCCCAGCACGTGCGCGCGGTAGAAGGCCCAGGCGTCGCCGACCATGTCGTGCAGGGTCGGCTTCTCCGGCGTCCAGCCCAGCTCCTCGCGGGCCAGCGCCGAGGAGGCGACCAGCTCGACCGGGTCGCCCTCGCGGCGCGGCGCGACCTCCACCGGCAGCGGGTGGCCGGTGACCTCGCGGACCACGTCGACCACCTGGCGGTTGGTGAAGCCGTTGCCGTTGCCCAGGTTGTAGATCCGGTGCCGGCCGGGCACGGCGGCGGTGAGCGCCAGCAGGTGGGCCTGGGCCAGGTCCGCCACGTGGATGTAGTCGCGTACGCAGGTGCCGTCCACGGTGGGGTAGTCGTCGCCGAAGAGTTGGAGCTTCTCCCGCCGGCCGGCGGCGACGTCCAGCGCGATCGGGATCAGGTGGGTCTCCGGGTCGTGCCGCTCGCCGAGCGCGACGTCGCCGCACAGGTACGCCCCGGCGACGTTGAAGTAGCGCAGCGAGACGGCGGCCAGGTCGTGGGCGATCGCCTCGGAGGTGAGCGCCAGGTCGACGGCGAGCTTGGTGGCCCCGTACGTGTTGGTGGGGGCCTTGACCGCGGTTTCCGGGATGGGCAGCTCGGTCGGGTTGCCGTAGACGGCGGCGGTGGAGGAGAAGACCAGGCGGGGCACCCGGGCGGCCCGGACCGCGTCGATCAGGGCGATCGAGCTGACCGTGTTGGCGTGCCAGTACAGCTCCGGCCGGACCATCGACTCGCCGGCGGCGATCAGCGCGGCGAGGTGCAGCACCCCGTCGAAGCCGGCCTCGGGGGTGAGCACCCGGGCGGCCTCGTGGACGGGCAGGTCGACGTGGGTGGCCTCCGGCGCGAGCGCCGCCCGGTGGCCGGTGCGCAGGTCGTCCAGGACCGTCACGTCGTGGCCGTTGTCGAGCAGCATCCGGGTCACCACGCTGCCGATGAAGCCGGCGCCGCCGGTGACGAGCAGTTTCACGTCGGGTCCTCCTGCCTGGCCGCGTCCCGTCGCGGCCGTTCGTGATCACCTTACGGCCGCACGCCGTGCGCGCGCTCAGCGTCGCGGCCCGCGCCATTCCATCATGAACCCTCACAGCTGAACAGATACGAACATCGGCCACCGTCGGTGACTCGCAGCCTTACCATCACTTCCATGCGGGAAGCGGGCGGTCCCGGGCTGCGCCGACGCGCGTCGGGGCGGGCCCGACGCCGACCCGGGCCGGTCGCCCGGGCGGTCGCCCGGCTCGTGGTCCGCGCCGCCGACGGCGCCACCCGCCGCGTCACCGACCTGCTCGGGGCCAGCCCGGCGGCCGGGCGGGAACGGATCAGCGAGGACGAGCTGCGCGACCTGGTCGCGGCCAACACCCTGCTCGACCCGGACGAGCGGCGGATCATCGACGAGGTGCTGGTCGCCGGGGCGAGCCTGGTCCGCGAGGTGATGATGCCCCGCACCGAGGTGGTCTTCCTCTCCGCCGGGCTGAGCATCGCCGAGGCCGAGCGGGTGGTCCGGGTTGAGACGCACACCCGCTACCCGGTGATCGACGGCACCCACGACGACGTGGTCGGCTTCGTGCACCTGCGGGACGTGCTGCTGCGCCCCGACCTCGACCCGTGCACCACGGTCGGCGAGCTGACCCGCGAGGTCAAACAGCTGCCCGGCAGCAAGCGGGTGCTCGCCGCGCTGACCGAGATGCGCCGGGAGGGGCACCACCTGGCGGTGGTGGTCGACGAGTACGGCGGCACCGCCGGCATCGTCACGTGCGAAGACCTGATCGAGGAACTGGTCGGGGAGATCCACGACGAGTACGACGCCGCCCCGGAGCCCGTGCACGCCGGCCTGCCCGCCGTGGTGGACGGCCGGCTCAACCTCGCCGACTTCGCCGAGCGGACCGGGGTGCCGCTGCCCGGCGGGCCGTACGAGACGGTCGGCGGCTACCTGATGGCGGCGCTCGGCCGGCTGCCGGTGGCCGGCGACGAGGTGCCGGTGTCCCCGGCCGACACCGCCGCGCCGGACGAGCCGGTCGGGGGCTGGCTGCTGCGGGTGCTTGCCCTGGAGGGGCGCCGGGTGTCCCGGGTGGCGGTCTCCGCCGCGCGCCTGCCCGAGCAGCGACGCGAGGCCCCCGCCCCCACCGCGCCGGCGGCGAGCCGACCCGCCGGCCCGTCATGACGGACGCCCGGCGTTGCTGACAGAATTGCCGGCATGTCCGACGTTCCCGCGCGCCCCCGCGTCTTCTCCGGCATCCAGCCGACGGCCGACTCGTTCCACCTCGGCAACTACCTCGGCGCGGTGCGGCACTGGGTGGCGCTCCAGGAGACCCACGACGCGTTCTACTGCGTGGTCGACCTGCACGCGATCACCGCGGGGCACGACCCGGCCGTGCTGAAGCAGCGGTCCCGGCTGGCCGCCGCGCAGCTCTTCGCGGTGGGGCTCGACCCCGACCGCAGCACCCTCTTCGTCCAGTCGCAGGTGCCCGAGCACTCGCAGCTGGCCTGGGTGCTCGGCTGCATCACCGGCTTCGGCGAGGCCAGCCGGATGACCCAGTTCAAGGACAAGTCGCAGAAGCAGGGCAGCGAACGGGCCAGCGTCGGCCTCTTCACGTACCCGATCCTGCAGGCCGCCGACATCCTGCTCTACCAGGCCAACGCGGTGCCGGTCGGCGAGGACCAGCGGCAGCACCTGGAGCTCTCCCGCGACCTGGCGCAGCGGTTCAACTCGCTGTTCGGCCCGACCTTCACGGTGCCCGCGCCGCACATCGTCAAGGACACCGCGAAGATCACCGACCTGCAGGACCCGACGGCCAAGATGTCGAAGTCGTCCTCCTCGCCGGCCGGCATCATCGACCTGCTGGAGGAGCCGGCCCGCTCGGCCAAGAAGATCCGCTCCGCGGTCACCGACACCGGCCGCGAGATCGTCTTCGACACCGAGACCAAGCCGGGCGTCTCCAACCTGCTGACCATCTACTCGGCGCTCTCCGGACGGGGCATCGACGACCTGGTCGCCGCGTACGCCGGCAAGGGCTACGGGGACCTCAAGAAGGACCTCGGCGAGGTGGTCCGGGAGTTCGTCACCCCGATCCAGGAGCGCACCGACGCCTACCTCGACGACCCGGCGCAGCTGGACAAGCTGCTCGAGACCGGCGCGGAGAAGGCCCGCGCGGTCGCCGCGGCGACGCTGCGGGCCGCGTACGACCGGATCGGGTTCTTCCCGCCGGTCCGCTTCGAGTAACGGCCCCGGGCCGACGGGTACGGGTGGAGGGGTGGCGCGGAGCGTGGATCGCAGGGACGGGGCGCCGGTGGCCGGCGGCACCATCCAGATCGGAATCGCGGTGGACGTCCCGGAGCCGTGGGGCGACATGCTCACCCGGCGCCGGGTCGAGGCGGGCGACCCTCAGGTGGTTCCGGCGCACGTGACGCTGCTCGGGCCCACCGAGATCCCGGTGGCGGGGCTGCCGGCGGTCGAGGAGCACCTGGCCCGGGTCGCCGCCACCCACCTGCCGTTCACCCTGCACCTGCGCGGCACCGGCACGTTCCGGCCGGTGACCCAGGTGGTCTTCGTGGCGGTGGCCGCCGGGATCAGCGAGTGCGAGCTGCTCGCCGCCGCCATCAACGCCGCGCCAGAGCTGCACCGGCAGGCCCGCTTCCCGTACCACCCGCACGTCACCGTCGCGCAGGACGTCGCCCCCGACGCGCTGGACCGGGCGTACGAGGACCTGGCCGACTTCTCGGCCATGTTCGAGGTCGACTCGTTCACCCTCTTCTCGCACAGCGGCGAGACCCGGTGGCAACCGCGCCGGGACTTCCGGCTCGGCGGCTGACCGGGCCGGGTGGCCACATGCCCGCCAAGGGGGCGGGAGATCGGCGAGGATGACGTGGTGGACGCGTGGGGCCGGCTGACGGCCGGCATCGACCGTCGGTTCACCGCGGCCCGGCACCGGTGGCCCCGCTTCGACCACCTGTGGCGGGCGATCGACCTGTACGGGAACGTGCTGGGCGGACGGCTGGCCGCAGCGATCGCCTACTACGGCTTCTTCGCGGTCTTCGCGCTCGCCCTGGTGGCGTACTCGGTCTTCGGGGCGGTCCTGAAGGACAACGACGGGGTCAGTCACGCCGCGGCCCGCTTCCTGCGGGAGAACCTGCCGTTCATCAACCCGCAGCAGGTCGCCGAGAGCAGCAAAGCGGTCGGGGTGGTCGGCCTGGTCATCCTGGTCTTCACCGGGATCGGCTGGGTGGAGGCGATCCGCTCCTCGCAGCGGCTGATGTACGGCTTCAACCAGCAGCCCGGCAACCTGGTGGTGCGCCGCCTGGTCGACCTGGGCGTGCTGGTGCTGGTCTTCGTGATGCTCGGCGTGTCGGTGGTGGCCGTCGACGCCCTGGGGTCCCTGCTGCGCTTCCTGCTGCGGGCCACCGGGTCGGTCGGGCTGACCACGGTCAGCGCGATGCTCAGCGTGCTGGTCAACGCGGTGCTGGTGACGGCGCTGCTGGTGGCGGTGCCCCGGCTGCGGATGAGTCGGCGGCGGCTGCGGCCGGTGGTGCTGATCGTCGCGGTGGGGATCACGCTGCTGAACACCGTCGGGCGCTACTACGTGATGCGGACCGAGCGGAACCCGGCGTACACGGTGGTGGCCGGTGCGGTGGGCCTGCTGCTCTACCTGTACCTGCTCAACCAGATGCTGCTCTTCGGCGCGGCGCTCGCCGCGACCAGCCGGCACGGGCGGGTGGTCGACCTTTCCGCCGGGCCCGCCCCGGCGGACCTCGACGTCGAGCTGGAGCCGGACACCGGTCCGGGTACGCCGGGAGGGGCTGGCTGACGTGCTGATCGAGATCGACCCGGGGTCGACGGTGCCCCCGTACGAGCAGGTGCGCGGGCAGTTGGCGGCGATGGTGGGCGACGGGCGGCTGCCGGTGGGCACCCGGCTGCCCCCGGTGCGCCAGTTCGCCGCCGAGTTGGGGCTGGCGGCGAACACGGTGGCCCGGGCGTACCGGGAGCTGGAGGCGGCCGGGCTGCTGGAGACCCGGGGGCGGCACGGGACGTACGTCGCGCCGGGCCGCGACGACGCGACCGACCGGTTGCAGCGGGCGGCGGCCCGGTACGCCGACGAGGCGGTGCGGCTCGGCGTGCCGCCGGACCGGGCGCTGGCCCTGGTCCGTGCCGCCCTCGACGCCGCCCGCCCGGGGTGAGCGGCACGGCCGGGACCTGGTGGAGAGGTCAGGAACCGACGATGCGCGAACCGGCAGTTGCGGCAAATGCCACTCACCTTTCCGCCCCGACCGGCCATGATGAGCGCGTGGGCGCACTCGTGACGTTGGACCTGCCGGACGACTCGCCGATGCTCGGCCTGCCGTGGATCATCACGTTCGGCCCGCTCGGCGACCCGGCGGAGTGGGAGCCGGTGGTCTGCGGCCCGTACGAGCGCCCGCACGCGCTGGCCCTGGCCGAGGCGGTGGTGGCCGAGGAACAGCTGATGGCGGTGGTCGAGCCGTTGGTGCCGGCGTTGTCGGCCGAGGAGGTGCGCGGCGAGATCGCCGCCGCGCAGCTCGCCGCCGCGGACGAGGCGGCCCGGATCGACGAGTCCGATCTCTACGGTGACTTCTCCGACGTCATCGACGAGGAGTTGGAGCAGGCCGCCGCGCGGGAGGAGCACCCGGCCGAGCCGCTGCCCGCGCCCAGCGAGGAGGAGCTGCGGGCCGGCTTCGACCGGATCGCCGAGCTGCTGCGGCGCAAGGGCCGCTGACCCCTCACCGCGGCGGGCGGTCCAGCACGCAGAACTCGTTGCTGGCGCGTCGGCGACGGAGCGGGCCGAACGGACACCGGCGCCCCGGGGAGTGGGCCCCCCGAGGCGCCGGTGCCACCTCACCCCCCACCACAAGGGGTCGGCGGCCCAGTCGCCCGTCGGCGCGGGGCACAACGAACGACCAGGTCAATGGCGGGTTACCCGGCTCAGCGCCGTTCGAACCACGCGGCTGCGTCCACCGGCAGGAGATGACCCGATCCCTGCTCGGTGAGTTCCTCGCTCGCGACAACCGGCCGGCCGTACCCCTCGACGAGGGCCGGGGCGCCGCTGATGTTGACCACGCAGGTCAGCGTGGTGTCGCCGCCGGTGCGGTGGAAGGCCAGCATGCCGGGCCCGCCCTCCAGCCAGGTCACCCCGCCGATCGTGCCGGCCAGCGCCGGGTGCTCGTGCCGGATCCGCAGCGCGGCGCGGTAGAGCTCCAAGGTGGACCCGGCGACGCCGGTCTGGGCGGCCACCGAGAGGGCACGCCAGGTCGCGGGGGCCGGCAGCCAGCTCAGCTCGCTGCCCTCCGGGCCGAAGCCGTACGGGGCCAGCTCGCCGCTCCACGGGATTGGCACCCGGCAGCCGTCGCGGCTCTCCCCGGTACGCAGGAACGCGGGGTCCTGGCGCAGCTCGTCGGGGAGGTCCAGCACCTCCGGCAGGCCCAGCTCCTCGCCCTGGTAGACGTAGGCGCAGCCGGGCAGGGCCAGCATCAGCAGCGCGGCGGCCCGGGCCCGGCGCAGGCCGACCTCGCCGTCGCCGTACCGGGTGACGTGCCGCTGCCGGTCGTGGTTGGAGAGCACCCAGGTGGTCGGGGCGCCGACGATGGTGGACTCGGCCAGCGCGGTGTCGACGACCTTGCGGAACGAGTCGGCCGACCAGGTGGCGTCGAGGAAGTCGAAGCTGAACGCCTGGTGCAGCTCGTCCGGGCCGATGTAGCGGGCCAGCCGCTGCGGGGTCTCCGCCCACGCCTCGGCCACGGCCATCCGGCCGCCCGGGTAGCTGTCCAGGATCGGCCGCCAGGCGCGGTAGATCTCGTGCACCTCGTCCTGGTCGAAGTAGGGCAGGGCGCCCTTGCCGAGCAGTTCGGACTGGCGCTGGCCGGTGGTCATCGAGCTGAAGCCGACGTCCGGCAGCCCCTCGGCCTTGATCATCCCGTGCGCCACGTCGATCCGGAAGCCGTCCACGCCCCGGTCCAGCCAGAAGCGCAGCACGTCCTCGAATTCGGCGCGCACCTCGGGGTGCCGCCAGTTCAGGTCGGGCTGGGCCGGGTCGAACAGGTGCAGGTACCACTGGCCGTCGGGCACCCGGGTCCAGGCCGGGCCGCCGAAGATGCTCTCCCAGTCGTTGGGGGGCAGCTCGCCCCGCTCGCCCCTGCCGTCGGCGAAGAGGTAGAACTCCCGCTCCGGCGAGTCCGGGCCGGCGGCCAGCGCGGCCTGGAACCACAGGTGCGCGCTGGAGGTGTGGTTGGGCACCAGGTCGACGATGATCCGCAGGCCCAGCGTGTGCGCGTCGGTGATCATCGCGTCGAAGTCGGTGAGCGTGCCGAACAGCGGGTCGACGTCGCGGTAGTCGGCGACGTCGTAGCCGGCGTCGATCTGCGGCGAGGTGTAGAAGGGGGTCAGCCAGAGCGCGTCGACCCCGAGGTCGCGCAGGTACGGCAGCCGCTCCCGGATGCCCCGGAGGTCACCCACGCCGTCGCCGTCGGCGTCGGCGAAGCTGCGGACGTAGACCTGGTAGACGACCGCGGAACGCCACCAGTCGTCGTCGGAGGTCAGCGGCGTGGGGTTGGTGGCGGTCATCGGTGACGATCCCCGTTTCTGTGGCGCGGGACGGCGAGCACCCGCACGCGGGCGGGTGGTGGGCGCGGGTGTCAGAGCAGAATGCCGCCCGATGGCTGCAAGAGTCAAGCATTCCTTGCGCAAGAAATGCTGTCGCTCGCTGTCAGGGCAGGGCGACGACCGTGCGAGCGCTCACAACCCGGGACGGCTGGCGTCGGGCGGGGAGGGCGGGCGCGAGTCAGGCGGGGACGACGAGCGCGGGCGGCGCCGGCCGCTGCCGCGCCTCGCCCGGAGCCGGGGTGGCGCCGGCCGGGCGGACGACCGCGGTGGAGCCCCGGACCACCAGTTCCGGGCGGAACAGGTACTCCGAGTGCGGCGCGCCGTGGCCGTTGATCTCGTCGACCAGGGCCCGCACCGCGGCGACCGCCATGGCGGCGACCGGCTGGCGCATGGTGGTCAGCGGCGGGTCGGTGAAGGCCATCAGCGGGGAGTCGTCGTAGCCGACCACGGAGAGGTCCCCCGGGACCGACATGCCGCGCTGCCGGGCCGCCCGGATCGCGCCGAGCGCCATCAGGTCGGATCCGCAGACGACGCCGGTGACCCCGCGCTCGATCAGCCGGCCGGCGGCCGCCTCGCCGCCCTCCACGCCGAAGAGCGAGAGCTCGGCCAGCTCCTCCAGGTCCCGCTCGGTCGCGCCGGCGAGCCGGGACATCGCGGTACGCCAGGCGGCCACCTTGCGCTGCACCGGGACGAACCGGTCCGGGCCGGTGATCAGGCCGATCCGGCGGTGGCCGAGTGCGACCAGGTGGGCGACGGCCAGTTCGGCGGCCTCGCCGTCGTCGCAGGAGACGAAGGGGGCGGCGATGTTCGGGACGTATCCGTTGATCATGACGACGGGCAGCGGGCGGGCGATCAGCGCGCGGTAGCGGTCGTGGTTGGCGGCGGTGTCGGCGTGCAGGCCGGAGACGAAGACGATCCCGGAGACCTGGCGGTCCAGCAGCATCTCGACGTACTCGTCCTCGGTGACCCCGCCGGGGGTCTGGGTGCACAGCACCGGGGTGAACCCGCTCTGGGCCAGGGTGGACTCGATGACCTGGGCGAACATCGGGAAGATCGGATTGTCCAGCTCGGGGACGACCAGCCCGACCAGCCCGGCGCTGCGCTTGCGCAGCCGGGCGGGGCGTTCGTAGCCGAGCACGTCGAGGGCGGTGAGGACGGCCTGCCGGGTCTCGGGGGCCACGCCGGGGCGGTCGTTGAGCACCCGCGACACCGTGGCCTCGCTGACTTCGGCCTGCTGGGCGATGTCGGACAGTCGAGCGCGCATGGCGGCACTTTAGCTCACCGGCAAGTTCTTGCGTACACTCCTGCAAGCCCTTCCATTATCTGAAACCTCTTGCTAACGTCCCCGCAACACGCGAGAGCAGCGGCGCAGCACCCCGCGCCGGTTGGCAAGAATTTACCGAGGATTCCACTGGCGGGCCCGGCCTTCCCCCCCGGCGGGTCGCCATGACGACAGGAGTACCGATGCGCATCCGTACCGCGGGTGTGGTCACCGTTCTCGGCCTGGCGCTCGCCGCCTCCGGCTGCGGCGGCGACAACAAGAACGACGAGCCGGCCGCCAAGGCGACCTCCCAGGCGGCGAGCGGCAAGCTCGTCATCTGGGCCGACGACAAGCGGACCGCGGCGCTCAAGCCGTTCGCCGAGAAGTTCGGCCAGGAGAACGGCGTCACCGTCGAGGTGCAGGCCGTCTCCAAGGACCTGCAGACGAACTTCGTCAGCGCGTCCGGTCAGGGCAGTGGCCCGGACGTCGTGGTCGGCGCGCACGACTGGATCGGCAACCTGGTGCAGAACGGCGCCATCGACCCGGTGCAGCTCGCGGCCGAGCAGAAGAGCGGGTTCAACGAGACCGCGATCAAGGCCGTGACCTTCAACGGTCAGCTCTTCGGCGTGCCCTATGCCCAGGAGAACCTGGCGCTGATCCGCAACACCGAGCTGGCCCCCGAGGCGCCGAAGACCATTGAGGACCTCGTCGCCACCGGCAAGAAGCTCAAGGCGGAGAAGAAGGTCACCGAGACCCTCTGCCTGCAGGTGGGCCAGAACGGCGACGCCTACCACATCTACCCGCTGTACACCTCGGCCGGCGGTTACCTCTTCGGCACCACCGCCAACGGTGACTACGACCCGAAGGACCTGGGCGTGGGCAAGCCGGAGTCGGTCGAGGCGTTCAAGAAGATCGGTGCCCTCGGCGAGAAGGGCGAGGGCGTGCTGAAGCGCTCCATCGCCGACACCAACTCGATCGCCACCTTCACCGGCAAGAAGTGCGCCTACCTGGTTTCCGGGCCGTGGGCCACCGCCGACGTCAAGAAGGCCGGCATCAAGTACGACATCTCCGCGATCCCCGGCTTCACCGGTGGCAAGGAGGCCCAGCCGTTCGTGGGCGTCCAGGCCTTCTACGTGGCCGCGAAGGCCAAGAACAAGGCCCTGGCCCAGGAGTTCGTCGCCAACTACGTGACCAAGCCGGAGCTGGCGGTGGCGCTGTACAACGCCGAACCGCGCCCGCCGGCGCTGACCGCCGCCCTCGACCAGGTCAAGGGCAGCGACCCGGACCTGGGCAAGTTCCAGGAGGCCGGCAAGAACGGCCAGGTGCTCCCGGCGATCCCGGCCATGGCCGCGATCTGGGACCCGTTCAGCAAGGCCGAGGCCGCCGTCATCGGTGGTGCCGACCCGGCCAAGACGATCACCTCGGCCGGTAAGACGATCTCCGGTCAGATCAAGTAATGAGCGCGTCGCTGTCCGGCCCGGGGTCTGCCACGCAGACCCCGGGCCGGGGGCCCGTCCGCTCCGGGCTCCCGCGCACGTCCCGCGACGCGCGGCACCACACGCCGATCACCCTGACCGGCCTTGCGGTCAAGGTGGTCCTGCTCGGCCTGGTGGCCGGGATCGCGATCTGGGCGGCGTTCCCGCTCATCGAGGCCGAGAAATGGCCCGCTCTGGCCGTGCTGGTGCTGACCACCGCCGGCCTGTTCTACCTCTACCTCACCCGCCGGCACATCCCGGCGAAGTACCTGGTTCCGGGCACGCTCTTCCTGATCGCCTTCCAGATCGTCCCGGTGCTCTACACCGCCAGCACCGCGTTCACCAACTTCGGCGACGGGCACCGCAGCAGCAAGGACGCCGCGGTCGTCGCCATTCAGAGCTCGTCGGTCAGGCAGGTCGCCGGCTCCACCGAGTACGCGCTCTCCGTCGCGACCAAGGGCGACCCGACCACCGGGCCGCTGGTCTTCCTGGTCACCGACCCGAAGACCGGTACGGTCTCCGCCGGGGACGCCGGCGGGCTGCGCCAGCTCGACGCCTCCGAGGTCACCGTCGCGCCGGGCGGCAAGGTAACCGCCGCCGAGGGCTACCAGGTGCTGAACTTCGGCCAGGCCAGCGCCCGCAGCAAGGACATCACGGACCTCATCGTCCCGACCGCCAGCGGCGCACTCCGCTCGTCCGGCCTGTCCCGGGCGTACGAGGGCAAGGCGGTCCGGGCGTACGACGCGGGCTGCGACTGCGTCACGGACAGCGAGACCGGCAAGACGTGGACCGCCGACGAGGAGGTGGGCGCCTTCGTCGCCGGCGACGGCGAGCGGCTGGCCCAGGGCTGGAAGGTCAACGTCGGCCTCTCGAACTTCACTCGGGTGCTCACCGACGAGAACATCTCCGGGCCGTTCCTCGGGACGCTGCTCTGGAACTTCGCCTTCGCCATCGGCTCCACCGGCGGCACGTTCGCCCTCGGCATGCTGATCGCGCTCGCGCTGCACTCGCCCCGGATGCGCGGCACCAACCTCTACCGGGTGCTGCTGATCCTGCCGTACGCCATGCCGTCGTTCGCGATGCTGCTGGTCTGGCGGGACATGTTCAACACCGACTTCGGCCTGATCAACAACCTGTTCGGGCTCGGGGTCGACTGGTTCGGCCAGGACTGGACGGCCCGCTTCGCGGTCATCCTGGTCCAGCTCTGGCTCGGCTACCCCTACATGTTCCTGGTGGCGACCGGTGCGTTGCAGGCCATCCCGCGGGAGCTGACCGAGGCGACCTCGGTCGACGGAGCCTCGCCGTGGCAGTCGTTCAAGGCGGTCACCCTGCCGCTGCTGCTGGTCGCGCTCTCCCCGCTGCTGATCTCGTCGTTCGCGTACAACTTCAACAACTTCAACGCGATCTACCTGACCACCGAGGGCGCGCCCTTCCCGGCGGGCAACCCGACCAACGGGGCGACCGACCTGCTGATCACCTACACCTACCGGCTGGCGTTCGGCGGACAGGGTGCCCAGTTCGGCTTCGCCGCGGCGATCTCGCTCTTCATCTTCACCATCGTCGCGGTCGTCTCGGCGATCAGCTTCCGGCGCACCCGCAAGCAGGAGGAGGTGTACGCATGACCACGCTCACCGGCGCCCCCGTCACGGGCGGCGCGGCCGGCTCCCAGCCGGTCAACCGCAAGGCGGGTCGGCGCGGGAACCGCTGGTTCGCGCAGGTCGGCTGGCGGCACCTGGTTGGCGCGCTCGGGGTCGCGTTCAGCCTCTTCCCGATCCTGTTCGTCATCTCCGCGGCGCTCAACCCGCTGGGCACCCTCTCCTCGACGGAGCTGGTGCCGACCGGCGGGGTGTCGTTCGGCAACTTCGGTGAGCTGTTCGCGCGTACCGCGTTCGAACGGTGGCTCGTCAACTCGCTGCTCATCGCGGGTGTCGCCTCGTTCGCGTCGGTCTTCCTATCCGCGCTCGCGGCGTACGCCTTCTCCCGGATGCGCTTCCGCGGCCGGCGGGTCGGGCTGCTCTCGGTGCTGCTGATCCAGATGTTCCCGCAGTTCCTGGCGATCGTGGCGATCTTCCTGATCTTCGGCACGATCACCGACCTGTGGCCGGCGATCGGCTTCAACACCCCGTGGGGCCTGCTGCTGCTCTACATGGGTGGCGCGCTCGGGGTGAACACCTGGCTGATGAAGGGCTTCTTCGACACGCTCCCACGGGAACTGGACGAGTCGGCCACCATGGACGGCGCCACGCACGCCCAGGTCTTCTTCCGGATCATGCTGCCGCTGGTGGCGCCGATCCTGGCGGTGACCGGCCTGCTCGCCTTCATCGGCACCACCAACGAGTTCCTGATGGCGAACGTCTTCCTCACCGACACGAACTCGAAGACCCTCGCGGTCGGCATGTACGGCATGTTGCAGGGCAACGAGCGCAACAACAACTTCGGGATCTTCGCGGCGGGCACCCTGCTCACCGCGATCCCGACCGTGCTGGTGTTCCAGTTCCTCCAGCGCTACATCGTCTCCGGCCTCACCTCCGGAGCCGTCAAGGGATAAACAGGAGGGGTGGCCACTCGCCGCGCGGCGCGAGGTGAGTGGTCCGGGGCCGCCGAGGGGCGGGGCGGTCCGCCGAGTGGCGGGGCCGCCCGCCGAAGGTGGGACCGCACCTCCGACGGTGGTTCGCACGCTGCGGCAAGGGCGTCGGGTCGACGTACACCGGAGCAGTCACGGGTTTGGCCGCCGCGGCCGGGAGACCGGCCGTGGCGGGCGAGCCCGCTCTCCCGATCCTCTCGACGCACGAAAGGTCTCGCCATGTCCTTGCAGCCGCACCACGACGGATCCGCCCTCCACGTACCCGAGCAGGAGCCCGCGCTCGGTCAGACCGTGCCGGTCTTCGTCCGAGTCCCGGCCGGCGCCGACGTGCGGACCGTGCACGTGCGGACCACCGGCGACGGTGAGCCCCGGTTCGCCGAGGCCGTCGTGGACCGACGCGCCGGCGGCGACGTCTGGTGGCGGGCCGACGTCGAGGTCCGCAACCCGGTCAGCAACTACCGCTTCATGCTCTCCGGGGCGACGGGCCACCGCTGGCTCAACGCCGCCGGCGTGGTCTCCCACGACGTGCCGGACAACGCCGACTTCAAGCTCGTCAGCTACGCCCCGCCGCCCGCCTGGGCGCGGGACGCGGTGATCTACCAGATCTTCCCGGACCGGTTCGCCCGCTCCGCCGCCGCCGACGGCCGCACTCCGCCGGACTGGGCCGTCCCGTGCGACTGGGACACCCCGGTGATCGGTCGCGGGCCGGAGACGCCGTACCAGTTCTACGGCGGGGACCTGGACGGCGTCACCGAGCGCCTGGACCACCTGGCGCGGCTCGGCGTGAACACCCTCTACCTCACCCCGATCTTCCCGGCCCGCTCCAACCACCGGTACGACGCGGCCAGCTTCGACACCGTCGACCCGCTGCTCGGCGGGGACGCCGCGCTGGCCCGGCTCGCCGACGCGGTCCACGCCCGGGGTTGGCGGCTGCTCGGCGACATCACCAGCAACCACACCGGCGACGCGCACGAGTGGTTCACCACCGCCGCGGCCGACGTGCGCGCCGCCGAGCGGGAGTTGTACTACTTCGACGAGGCCACCGGCGACTACGAGTCCTGGAACGGGGTCACCTCGCTGCCGAAGCTGAACTGGGGCAGCGCCGAGCTGCGCCGGCGCTTCGCCACCGCCGAGGACTCGCTGCTGCGGCGCTGGCTGCGCCCGCCGTACGGGCTGGACGGCTGGCGGGTCGACGTGGCCAACATGACCGGCCGGCGGGGCGCGGACGCGTACACCCACGAGGTGGCGCGGCTGCTGCGCGAGGTGGTCGCCGACACCCGCGCCGACGGCCTGCTGCTCGCCGAGCACGGCCACGACCACACCGGCGACCTGGACCGGGACGGCTGGCACGGCACCATGAACTACGTCGGCTTCACCGACCCGGTCTGGTCCTGGCTGCGGCGCGGCGCGGAGCCGGTGCCGAACTTCCTCGGCACCCCGGGCGGGGTGCGGCGGCGGGACGCCGACGCGGTGCTGGCCACCATGGACACCTACCGGTCGCTGATCTCCTGGCGCTCGTACACCCACTCGTGGCAGCTGCTCGGCTCGCACGACTCGGCCCGGATCCGCACCGTGGTCGGCGACGCCGCCCGGCAGGAGGTGGCCGCCGGCCTGCTCGCCACCATGCCGGGCACCCCGGTGGTCTTCGCCGGGGACGAGCTGGGGCTGACCGGCACCAACGGCGAGGGCTCGCGGACCCCGATGCCGTGGCACCGGCCGGAGAGCTGGGACCAGGCCACGCTCACCGCGTACCGGGGGCTGCTGGCGCTGCGCCGGGACGAGCCGGCGCTGCGCCACGGCGGCCTGCGCCGGGTGTACGCCGACGCCGACACCCTGGTCTTCCTCCGCGAGGCCCCGACCGGCGCGGTGCTGGTGCTGGCCCGCCGCGGCCCCGGCACGCCGGTCCGCCTCCCTGGCCTTCCGGCCGGCGAGAACATCTACGGCGGCGCCCCCGCCCTCCGCCCCGACTCGGCCGGCGCCATCACCCTCCCCGCGGACGGCCCCACCTTCCAGCTCTGGCGCCTCTGACCCTCACCCCCCTCAAGGTCCGCGCACTTTCGGAGAAAGAGTGGCTATCCGGCGCGGAATAGGCACTCTTTCTCGGAAAGTGCGGCAGAAGTGCGGGCCCGAGGCGGCGCCGGCCGCCGCGGAGATCACGGTATGGGCTCACCCCGCCGGGCGGCCTACTACAAACTGTCGTTGATGGGGGAGGATGGCCGGCGTGGAAGCTCTTCGGCTGGTACTTCTCTACGTTCATCTGATCGGGTTCGCGCTGCTGCTCGGCGGCGCGATCGCCCAGTACGTCAGCGGCCGGCTGCGGATCAACGCGGCCATGCTCTGGGGCTCGGTGATCGGTCTGCTCACCGGCATCGGCCTCGCCGCGCCGCTGCGCGACGGCGACGAGCCCGCACCCGCGAAGCTTGTTACCAAGTTGGTGCTGGCTCTGCTGATCTTCGTCATGGTCTTCTTCTCCCGTAAGCGGGAGCAGGTCGCCCGCGGCCACTTCCTCGCGATCATCGGGTTGACCCTGGTGAACGCCGCGGTGGCGGTGTTCTGGCGGTAGCCGTCCGGACCCGCCCGGGTCCCGGGGAAAGGGACGTTCGGGACGGCGGGCGGGTCATCTACCAGCACTGTGAGTGATCTGCCCCACGCCAGGGTTACGCCGGGATAACGAGCGTTCAACAGTCGTGCACGATTGGCGGCCGGTGGGTGGGCGCGGGCGTACGCTCCCGTCCGTAACGTGGGATGCCGGCAGCACAACGCTCGCTGGTTCAAGGGCTGCCACCGCACGAGGCGCGGTGTGCAATGGGAAGGAGACGTCTTGCGCTCTGTGCGTGGGATGCGGATCGCCTCCGCCATCGCGGCGGGTGGGCTGGTGCTGGGCGCCGCCGCGTGTGGTGAGGCCCCCAAGGACGACAACAACGCCGGCAGCGGTGCCAAGAAGTACAGCGCCTGCATGGTGACCGACGTCGGCGGCATCGACGACAAGTCCTTCAACACCTCGGCCTGGAAGGGGCTCCAGGAGGCGAAGAAGGCGAACGACAACATCGACATCAAGTACGTCGCGTCGAAGGCCGAGGCGGACTACGAGGTCAACCTGACCGGGTTCGTCAACCAGAAGTGCGACTTCATCCTGGCGGTCGGCGGCCTCATGACCGACGCCACCAAGAAGGCCGCCACCGCGAACCCGAACCAGCAGTTCGGCATCGTCGACTCGAACCCGGGTGTGGACAACATCTACCCGATGCAGTTCGACACCGCGCAGGCCGCGTTCCAGGCCGGCTACCTGGCCGCCGGGATGAGCAAGACCGGCAAGGTCGGGACTTACGGCGGTCTGCCGATCCCGCCGGTGACCATCTTCATGGACGGCTTCGCCGACGGCGTTGCGCACTACAACAAGGCCAAGGGCAAGAACGTCCAGGTCCTCGGTTGGGACAAGGCGACCCAGAAGGGCTCCTTCACCAACGACTTCGTCAAGCAGGACGAGGGCAAGAAGGTCTCCGACGCGCTGGTCGCCCAGGGCGCGGACATCGTCATGCCGGTCGCCGGTGGCGCCGGCCTCGGCACCACCGCCGCGGCCCAGGCCTCGGGCGGCAAGTACTCGGTGATCTGGGTGGACGTCGACGGCTGCGAGAGCACCCCGAACTGCCCGACGCTGGTGACGACCGTCGTGAAGAACATCCCGGACGCCGTCAAGGAGGCCGTGCTCAAGGCCGCCGGTGACGAGAAGCTCCAGGCCAAGCCGGGCTTCGTGGGCACCCTGGCCAACAACGGCGTCTCGATCGCCCCGTACCACGACTTCGACAGCAAGGTCCCGGCGGAGCTCAAGGCCGAGGTCGACAAGATCAAGGCGGACATCGCCGCCGGCACCATCACGGTCACCTCGAAGGCCCAGCCGACCAAGTGACCACCTCCCCGGCCGCCGCGATCGGAACATCGCCAGCGGGGGCCGGCGGGAACCAGGCACGACGATCGGCCGCCTCGGCGTACGTGGGACGACCCCTGTACGCCGGGGCGGCCGATCCGCTCCACCCGCACGGCCGGCCCCCCGGCGGCCGGCCGACCAGCAGCTAGGCTGCACCATCGCTCGCACTCCAGGAGGTTGCGCTGAGACTCGAACTGCGCGGCATCACCAAGCGGTTCGGTGATCTGGTCGCCAACGACCACATCGACCTGACGGTGGAGCCTGGAGAGATCCACGCCCTGCTCGGCGAGAACGGCGCCGGCAAGTCGACCCTGATGAACGTGCTCTACGGGCTCTACCAGCCCGACGAGGGCGAGATTCTGGTCGACGGCCAGCCGCTGAAGCTGAAGGGTCCGTCGGACGCGATCGCGGCCGGGATCGGCATGGTGCACCAGCACTTCATGCTGGTGCCGGTCTTCACGGTCGCCGAGAACATCATGCTCGGCGCCGAGCAGGTCAGGGGCGGCATCGCCGGGTTCCTGGACCGCCGGCGGGCCCGCCGCGAGGTGGCGGAGGTCTCCGAGCGGTACAACCTGCGGGTCGACCCGGACGCGGTGATCGAGGACCTGCCGGTCGGCATCCAGCAGCGGGTGGAGATCGTCAAGGCGCTCACCCGCGACGTCGACCTGCTCATCCTGGACGAGCCGACCGCGGTGCTCACCCCACAGGAGACCGAGGAACTGCTCACGGTCATGCGGTCGCTCAAGGCCGCCGGCAAGTCGATCGTCTTCATCACCCACAAGCTCGGCGAGGTCAAGGCCATCGCCGACCGGATCACCGTGATCCGGCGCGGGAAGACCGTCGGCACGGCCTCTCCGGAGGCCAGCCGGGACGAACTGGCCGCGCTGATGGTCGGCCGCAACGTCCGGCTGACGGTGGACAAGCAGCCCGCAACCCCGGGCAAGCCGATCCTGGAGGTCGCCGGCCTGGTCGTCGACGACGACCGGCAGATCCGCGCCGTCGACGGCGTCGACCTGACCGTGCACGCCGGTGAGGTGCTCGGCATCGCCGGTGTGCAGGGCAACGGGCAGACCGAGCTGATCGAGGCGATCATGGGCCTGCGGCCCACCCTCGCCGGCTCGATCACCCTGGACGGGCAGGCCGTGCACGGCTGGTCGACCAAGAAGGTGCTCCGCGCCGGGGTCGGCTACGTGCCGGAGGACCGCAGCGTCGACGGCCTGGTCAAGGAGTTCTCCGTCGCGGAGAACCTGGTCCTGGACATCTACGACCGGCCGCCCTTCGGTAAGGGCCTGGCGCTCAGGCCGGACGCGATCGTGAAGTCGGCGAAGGAGCGGATCGAGCAGTTCGACGTCCGTACCTCCTCGGCCGACGCCGCGGTGGGCACCCTCTCCGGCGGTAACCAGCAGAAGGTGATCGTGGCCCGGGAGCTGTCCCGGCCGCTGAAGCTCTTCATCGCCGCCCAGCCGACCCGGGGCGTGGACGTCGGCTCGATCGAGTTCATCCACAGCCGGGTCATCCGCGAGCGGGACGTCGGCACCGCCGTCATGGTCGTCTCCAGCGAGCTGGACGAGGTGATCGGCCTGGCCGACCGGATCGCGGTCATGTACCGCGGCCGGATCATCGGCGTCGTGGGCCCGGACACCCCGCGCGAGGAGATCGGCCTGCTGATGGCCGGCATCACCCCGGACACGCCCGGCGGCGCCGTGGCCCCGGCCCCCGAGAGCCCTGGTAACGAGGACGAGGCATGAGCGAGCGTCAGCGAGCGATTCATCGGTACGGCGCAGTGGTGCCTCATGCCGGCGCCGAGCGGAGCGAGGTGGCGGCATGAGCAACCCCAACCCGGCGTCGGGCTCCCCGGACAAGGAGCCGGCGACCGAGGCGGAGCTGACCGCAGCCGGCAAGGCCGACCGCGGCGCCACCATGACCGCCCCGAAGCAGCCCGCGGAACAGCCCCGGCCCACCCTGGGCCGGCTCTTCCTGGACAACCTCTGGGCCGCCAACACGGTCACCGTCACGGTGCTCGCGCTGGTCCTGGCGATGCTGGTCGGCGCGGTCCTGATCATCGTGTCGGACCCGGAGGTGCTGGCCACCTACGGCTACATCACCGCCCGGCCGGCCGACGCGATCAACTCCAGCTGGACGTTGGTCAGCGAGGCGTACGGGAACCTGTTCAAGGGCGCCGTCTTCGACCCCGAGGCGCGCGGCTTCCAAGCGGCGTTGAGCCCGATCTCCGAGACGCTCACCTACACCGCGCCGCTGGTCTTCACCGGCCTGTCGGTCGCGCTCGCCTTCCGGGGCGGCCTGTTCAACATCGGCGCCCAGGGCCAGGCGACCATGGGCGTCATCCTGGCCGCGGTCGCCGGCTTCGCCCTGCCGCTGCCGCCGGTGGTGCACCTGCTCGTCGCGCTGATCGCCGGTGCCGCCGGTGGCGCGATCTGGGGCTTCATCCCCGGCATCCTCAAGGCGCGGACCGGGGCGCACGAGGTGATCAACACGATCATGCTGAACTACGTCGCGGTCTACTTCCTCTCCTGGATCATCATCCAGAACGGGGTGCAGAACCCGGGCCGCTCCGACGCGATCAGCAAGCCGGTCGACACGGCGGCCCAGCTGCCCCGACTGCTCGGCGACAACCTGCGCGTGCACGCCGGCATCCTGGTCGCCGTGCTGGCCACCTGGTTCGTCGCCTGGCTGCTCAACCGCTCCACGCTCGGCTTCGAGCTGCGCGCCGTCGGCGCCAACCCGGACGCCGCCCGGACCGCCGGCATCAGCGTCACCCGGACGTACGTGCTGATCATGGTGATCGCCGGCCTGCTCGCCGGCCTGGGGGGCAGCCAGATGGTGCTCGGGTCCACCGCGAACGCGCTGACCCCGCTGGTCGTCGCGCAGATCGGCTTCGACGGCATCCTGGTGGCGCTGCTCGGCCGGGTGAAGCCGTGGGGCGTGCTGCTGGCCGCGCTGCTCTTCGGCGCGCTGCAGGCCGGCGGCAACCGGATGCAGTCGTACTCGGGGATCTCGCTGGAGCTGGTCACCGTGCTCCAGGCGCTGATCGTCATCTTCATCGCCGCGCCGGCCCTGGTGAAGGCGATCTTCCAGCTCCGGGCCGCCCGCGCCGCCCGGTTGCAGACGAGCCTGGCGAAGGGCTGGTAAGGCATGTCCACCATGGCTGTCCCCGACGTCGCCGTCGCAGCGGTCGACGAGGGCTTCTGGACGCGCAACCGCAAGATCGGCGCGGTCCTGCTGGCGCTGGGCGTGCTCGCCGCGGTGCTCTTCGGCGCGCTCGCCACCGACCGGCAGGCGCGCTTCACCCTCAGCGAGACCGAGGGCGGCGCGGCGCTGGAGATCAACGGCACGGTCGGCGCGATCCTCTTCGGGGTCATCACCGCCGCGGCCGGGGCCGCCCTGCTGGCCGGGATCCCGAAGCGTTGGTTCACCCTGGCGCTCGGCGTCGGGCTGGTCGCCTTCGTGCTGAGCTTCCTGTGCTGGCAGGTGTCGGCCGCCCCCGAGGGCCGCAACTTCATGCCGATGGTCAACATCGTCCGGGCCACCTTCGTCCTGGCCCTGCCGCTGATCTTCGGCGCCCTGGCCGGGGTGCTCTGCGAGCGGTCCGGCGTGGTCAACGTCGCCATCGAGGGCCAACTGCTGATGGGCGCGTTCAGCGGCGCGCTCTTCGGCAGCCTCACCGGCAGCGTCTGGGTGGGCCTGGTCGCCGCGGCGATCGGCGGTGCGTTCATCTCGCTGCTGCTGGCGGTCTTCGCGATCCGCTACCTGGTCGACCAGGTGGTCATGGGCGTCGTGCTGAACCTGCTGGCGGTCGGCGTCACCGGCTTCCTCTACGAGCGGCTGATGCAGACCGACGCGACGAAGTACAACAGCGCGCCGCGCTTCTCCAACTGGGAGATCCCGCTGCTCAGGGACATCCCGTTGATCGGGCCGGCGCTGTTCCGCAGCAACATCTTCCTCTACCTCGGCCTGCTGCTGGTGCTGGTCATCCACATCGCGCTGTTCCGTACCCGGTGGGGCCTGCGGACCCGCTCGGTGGGCGAGCATCCGACCGCGGCGGACACCCTCGGCGTCAAGGTGCTGGGACTGCGCTACCGCAACGTGCTGCTGGCGGGTGTGGTCGCCGGCATCGGGGGCGCCTCCTACACGCTGGCGCTCTACAGCTTCACCAAGAACATGATCGGCGGTAAGGGCTTCATCGCCCTGGCCGCGCTGATCTTCGGCCGGTGGAGCCCGACCGGGGCGCTGCTCGCGGCGCTCTTCTTCGGCTTCGCCGACCAGCTCGCCACCTACCTGGGCGCGATCGGCAGCAGCATCCCCAGCCAGTTCCTGGCGATGCTGCCGTACCTGGCGACGATCCTGGCCGTGGCCGGGCTGGTCGGCCGGGTCCGGGCGCCCGCGGCGGACGGCAAGCCGTACGTCAAGGGCTGAGCCCTCGGCAGACGCCTGTGATCCGTGCCCGGTGGGGATTCCCCGCCGGGCACGGTTGTTTCACGCCGACGCCGACGCCGGGTGCGGCCATTCGGACCCCGCTGGGCGCCGGGCAGGGCAGGCCCCCGGAGGGAAAGGGGCCAAGCGCCTCCAGGTCGGCGGACTCCATCGAGGCCCTTTGGAGCTGATGACACGAATGGATCAGGTGAGTCGTCCACATCATCAGCTCCAAAGCTTCCGACCACACCTGGCGAACGTCGCTCCCCGCGTCTCGCAACGCCCAGGTCGTCCCGATCCCCGTCCGGTATGCCCGCCGGCTTCCGGGTGCCCGCCGGTGTCGGCGGCCACCCGAGGGCGACCCTTCCCGCGCCCCACCAGGGGGGCTTGGGCAGAATGGTGGGATGACCGAGATCGACTGGGAGCGGCTGCGGGCCGCCGCCACCGAGGTGATGCGGCACGCGTACGTGCCGTACTCGAAGTTCCCGGTCGGGGCGGCCGCCCTGGTCGACGACGGCCGGGTGGTGACCGGCTGCAACGTGGAGAACGCCGGCTACGGCGTCACCCTCTGCGCCGAGTGCGGCGTCGTCTCCTCGTTGCACGCCACCGGCGGCGGCCGGCTCGTCGCGATGTCCTGCGTCGACGCCACCGGCGAGCCGCTGATGCCGTGCGGCCGCTGCCGGCAGCTGCTCTGGGAGAACGGCGGCCCGGAGTGTCTGATCGAGTCCAGGGGCGGCCCGCTGCGCATGGCGGAGCTGTTGCCGCACGCCTTCGACGTGGCCGACCTCGAGGCGGTGACCGGGGAACACCCGGTACCGGTGGTGCCGGAACGGCTGGCCGCCTGGCGTGGGCGGGGCACCGTCTTCGTGCACCCCGACATGTCCGCCGGGCAGCAGGTCTGGACGGCGTACTGGGAGCGGTCGGCGGGGGACGCCGAGGGCGCCGAGACCGGGGTGCTGGAGGAGGGCCCGAGCTGGGACGAACCCGCCGAGGCGATCACCTGGGGGCACGCCCGTACGCCCCGGGTGGTGGTGGTCGACGCGAGCGGCACCATCTTCTGGGCCGGCGAGGGCGAACCCCCGATGGAGATCCCCACCCGCTGGCCCGCCGGCTGAACCCTTCACGGCGTACCGCCGATCAGCAGAACTACCAAGCAGAGGAACTCGACGATGAGTGCGTTCACGGCGGTCGACGTCATCCGTACCAAGCGGGACGGGGGTGTGTTGAGCGACGCCCAGATCGACTGGGTGGTCGACGCGTACACCCGGGGGCTGGTTGCCGACGAGCAGATGGCGGCACTGGCCATGGCGATCCTGCTGCGCGGGATGACCCCGCCGGAGATCGCCCGGTGGACCGCCGCGATGATCGCCAGCGGCGAGCGGCTGGACCTGTCCCCGGTGGCCCGGCCGACCGTGGACAAGCACTCCACCGGTGGTGTCGGTGACAAGATCACCCTGCCGCTCACCCCGCTGGTCGCGGCGTGCGGCGGCGCGGTGCCGCAGCTCTCCGGGCGCGGCCTCGGGCACACCGGCGGCACGCTGGACAAGCTGGAGTCGATCCCCGGCTGGCGGGCGGCGCTGACCAACGACGAGTTCATCTCCCAACTGCGCGACGTCGGCGCGGTGATCTGCGCGGCCGGCGAGGGGCTGGCCCCGGCCGACCGCAAGCTGTACGCGCTGCGCGACGTCACCGGCACCGTCGAGGCGATCCCGCTGATCGCCAGCTCGATCATGAGCAAGAAGATCGCCGAGGGCACCGGCGCGCTGGTGCTCGACGTCAAGGTCGGCTCCGGCGCGTTCATGAAGTCCGTCGACGACGCCCGGGAACTGGCCCGGACCATGGTCGAGCTGGGCGGCGCGCACGGCGTGAAGACGGTCGCCCTGCTCACCGACATGTCCACCCCGCTCGGCCTGACCATCGGCAACGCGGTCGAGGTGACCGAGTCGGTGGAGGTGCTGGCCGGCGGCGGCCCCGCCGACGTGGTGGAGCTGACCCTCGCCCTGGCCCGGGAGATGCTGGACGCGGCCGGCCTGCCGGACACCGACCCGGCCGCCGCGCTGCGCGACGGGCGGGCGATGGACGCCTGGCGCAGGATGATCCGCGCGCAGGGCGGCGACCCGGACGCCCCGATGCCGACCGCCAACGAGGTCGAGGTGGTCCGCGCCCAGGCCGACGGCTTCGTCTCCTCCGTCGACGCGTACGCGATCGGGGTGGCCGCCTGGCGGCTCGGCGCCGGGCGGGCCCGCAAGGAGGACCCGGTCAGCGCCGCCGCGGGCGTGGTGCTGCACAAGCGCCCCGGCGACCCGGTCCGGGCCGGCGACCCGCTCTACGAGCTCCGGGCCGACCAGGCCACCCGGATCCCGGCGGCGCGGGCGGAGGCCGAGCGGGCGGTCCGCCTGGCGCCCACCGCGCCGGGCGCGTCGTCGCTGGTCATCGAGCGGATCGGCTGAACGGCCGACCGCCTGTGACTGGTCGGCCGGTGGGGGGATCTCGGCATGGTGCCGACCCGCCGCGGACGCTATCCTCCCAGCCCAGGGGGACAGGCCGGCGGTGACGCCGGAGCGAGCAGACAGGGACTTCGACCGTGTTGGTACCCGCCCCCGATCCCCGGGAAGTCCGTGAGGCGAGCCTGGACGAGCTGTCCCGGCTGCGCCTGCCGTTGCCGCCCGCCCAGTTCCCGCTGGTGTGGGAGCCGGGCGACGAGATCGAGTTGCGTCCCACCGGGGAGATCGAGGCGCGGATCGCGGTCCTGCACCTGATCCTGGCCCGCTGCTTCGGGATGCCGCCGCAGGCGGCGATGAGCTGGCTGCTCGACTCCCACCTGGTCGAGCTGGTCACTCCGCCGGAGTGGCAGTTCGTGATGGGCGGCAACGGTGACCACCGCTCGTTCGTGCTGCACCACGACGCGCTCTTCTCGCTGGCCTGGGTGCTCGGCCTGAGCAAGCAGCTCGACCCGACGATCCCGGTCGACGAGCGGCTGGTGGAGCGGATGCCGCACCTCGCCGCCGGGGAGACGTTCGGCCAGTGGCGGGCTCGGATCCTGGCCGCGCCGCAGCATCCGGCCGACGCCGCCGCCCTGCTCGACCTGCACTACTGCCTGGACTGGGCGTACCTGGAGGCGGAGGAGCGGGGCCTGGCGCTGCCCGGGCTGGTCGACGCCAACGCGATCGGTCAGCGGCGCTGGGCGCTGGAGTGGGCGGTGGTGCTGCGCGGGCCGTACCACGACGAGCCGCCGGGTTGGGAAGAGGTCGACCTGTCCACCTGACTCCGGGTCAGCGCGGGCGCCAGACGGTGAGCCGGACCGCGGCGGTGACCGCCACCGGCTCGGGCAGCGTGGCGACCCGGGCGGCGAGCCGGTCCGGGTCGGTGTGCCAGGCGCTGGGGCCCATCCCGACCAGGGTCGCCACCTCGGCCCGGGTCAGCCGGAGCCGGGCGGTGTGCACGCCGCTGCGCTCGTCGGTGAAGTGACCGGCCAGGCTGTCGGCGACCCGGTCCGCCTTGGCCGGGTCCACCCGAAGCAGGTCGAGCGCGTCGACCAGTTCGGCGAGGTGCGCGTCGGTCGGGGTGACCACCAGCAGCGCCCCGGCCGGGTCGAGCACCCGATGGAACTCCGCGCCGTTGCGCGGGGCGAAGACGTCCAGCAGCACGGCGGTCGAGGCGTCGGCGAGCGGCAGCCGCTGCCAGGTGTCGGCCAGCGCCGCCGCCGCCCGCGGGTGGGCCAGGGCCGCGCGGCGCAGCGCCGGCTTGGAGACGTCCAGGGCCAGACCCACGGCGTCGGGCAGCGCCGCCAGCACCGCGGCGAGGTGCCGCCCGGTGCCCGCCCCGGCGTCCACCACCAGCGGGTACGCCCCGACGCCCGGCTCCCCGTCCGCCCGCCGGCCGCCGGTCACCGGGGCGACGAACCGCGTCGCCGCCTCGGCCAGCGCGGCGGAGATGACGTCGTAGTGCCCGGCGGCCAGGAAGTCGGCCCGGGCGGCCACCATCTCGGCGGTGTCCCCGACGTGCGGGGCGCGGCCGGTGAGCAGGTTGACGTACCCCTGTCGGGCGACGTCGAAGCTGTGCCGGCGCGGGCAGCGCAGCGCGCGGGTGTCGGGGGCCGCGGCCAGCGGTTCGGCGCAGACCGGGCAGCGCAGCCGCGCCACCACCTGCGGGTGCACCGCGTCCCCGGACTGGTCGGGCGGGTGCGGCGCGGTCACCCGGTGAGCCTATGTGAGCGGGGAATGCGCGGTCGCGCCCCCGTCATGCCCGTACGGGGTGGTGCGGTTCACACCGGCGCGCCGCCGGGCGGTCCCGTCCCGGGGGCCGGTCGGGGCTGACTAGGGTCTGAGCATGGTCGCAATCCGATACGAGGACATCGTCAAGGTCCCCAAGGCGCTGCTGCACGATCATCTCGACGGCGGCCTGCGGCCGGCGACGGTCGTCGAACTCGCCGCCGAGGTCGGTCACGAGCTGCCCACCACCGACCCGGAGGCGCTCGGCCGCTGGTTCGTGGAGGCGGCGAACTCGGGTTCGCTGGAACGCTACCTGGAGACGTTCGCGCACACCGTCGCCGTGATGCAGACCGCGCCGGCGCTGCGCCGGGTGGCCCGGGAGTGCGCGCTCGACCTGGCCGCGGACGGCGTGGTCTACGCCGAGGTGCGGTTTGCCCCGGAGCAGCACCTGGAGCAGAACCTCACCCTGGACGAGGTGGTCGAGGCGGTGGTGGCCGGCTTCGTGGAGGGCAGCGCGGAGGCCGCCGCGGCCGGCACGCCGATCCGGGTCGGCACGCTGCTGACCGCGATGCGGCACGCCGCGCGCTCCCAGGAGATCGCCGAGCTGGCGGTGCGGCACCGGGACGCCGGGGTGGTGGGCTTCGACATCGCCGGCGCCGAGGCGGGCTTCCCGCCCACCCGGCATCTGGACGCCTTCGAGTACCTGCAGCGGGAGAACTTCCACTTCACGATCCACGCCGGCGAGGCGTTCGGGCTGCCCTCTATCTGGCAGGCGATCCAGTGGTGCGGCGCGGACCGGCTCGGCCACGGGGTCCGGATCGTGGACGACATCACCCCCGGCCCGCAGCCGGTGCTCGGCCGGCTGGCCGCGTACGTGCGGGACAAGCGCATCCCGCTGGAGCTCTGCCCGTCGTCGAACGTGCAGACCGGCGCCGCCGCGTCGATCGCCGACCACCCGATCGGGCTGCTGCGTGACCTCCGGTTCCGGGTGACGGTCAACACCGACAACCGGCTGATGAGCGGCACCTCGATGTCCCGGGAGATGGCGCTGCTGGTGGACGCCTTCGGCTACGGCTGGAAGGAACTCCAGTGGTTCACCATCAACGCCATGAAGAGCGCCTTCATCCCGTTCGACGAGCGGCTGCGGATCATCGACGAGGTGATCAAGCCGGCGTACGCGAAGCTGCTGGCCTGATCAGTGGTGCGGGTGGCTGGCGATCAGGCCGGCCACCCGCCGCAGCACGTCCCGGGCACGGGCGGCCTCGGCGCCCAGGCCGGTCTGCCGGCGCAGCACCGCCGGTTCGGCGCGCAGCAGCGCCACCCCGCGCCGCAGCAGGACCTTCGGCGCCTTGCGCTGCTCGGCGAGGTCGCGGGTCAGCCGGCGGACGAAGGTCGCCCCGCGCGGGCGACGCAGCGCGTACGCCCCGGCGAGCAGCCCCCGGCGCCGACACTCCTCGACGATCTCGGCGGCGAAGATCCCTTCGGCGACGAAAAGTGGCGATCCGGCCAGTTCGAAGGGCCGGGTGGACACCCGACGGTCGGCACCGATCGCATAAACCGGCACTTCGGCCTTGCCCTCCCGGGCCAGCCGGGCAATTGTTTCCACGGCCGTCCCGGCGTCCCAGGATTCGGGTGAGTCCCAGTCAACCAGTCCGTTCTGGCGTGGCAACGTAGGGTCATCGCCGTCCTTGTAGAAGTCGTCCAGGCAGAGCACTGGTAGTCCGGTTCGATGTGCTACGTACGACTTCCCGGAGCCGGAAGGGCCGGCGAGCAGGACAACGCGGTAACGATATTCCATTACGTTCGGTAACTCCGGCCAGACGGATTGCTATCAAATTGCATCAACATCTCATCACACCCCCGGCGACCGCCAACGTGGGCTTTCTCTTTCAGGGGCGGCGTGATGGAATCTCGGGGGTCCGATCCGCCGGGTCGGTCGCTGGGCGTTGCCCGGGGCAACGCGGGGACGCTGTAATCGCGAGGACGGTGACGTGAGCAAACGGCCGAAGACGGCGGGCTCCTTCCTGTCGCGTCTGCGCTGGCCTGCCGGCCGGCTCCGCGACATGCCGATCTGGTCCAAGCTCGGTCTGATCATGATCGTGCCGACCATCGCCACGGTCGTCGTGGGCACCAGTGGTCTGGTGGACCACCTGCAGACGCTCAACAATGCCAACCGGGCGGGAGACCTGGCCAACCTGATCGGTTACTCAGGTGACCTGGTCAACAGCCTCCAGGACGAGCGCACCAACGCCGTCCTGCTGCTGGGGGCGCCCAAGGGGCAGGCCCGGGCGCAGTACCAGGAGGCGTACAACCGGGTCAACCAGCGGGTCGACCAGTCCAAGGCGCCGTACTCGCGGCAGCGGCTGAAGATCGAGGATCTACCGGCCAGCCTGGAGACGCTGCTCGACCGGATCGACCAGGAGCTGAGTGACCTTCCGGGCACCCGCAGCCAGGTCTACAACGGCCGGCTCAAGCTCAGCGACGCGGTCGGGTCGTACGAGGGCCTGATCAACCAGCTGATCAGCGTCCGGGACTCGGCCACCCAGCTCGCCGGTGACAACGATCTGAGCGACCGGATGCGGGCCGCCGCCGCCGTCGCGCGGACCAAGGAGTTCCTGTCGCTGCGCCGGGTGGCGGTGCACCGGGTACTCATCCAGAAGTCGTACATCGCGCCGCTGCGCGACGACTTCATCCGCAGCCAGAAGGGTGAGCAGCTGGCGCGGCAGACCTTCCAGTCGGTCGCCAACCAGTCCGAGCGCGAGTTCTACCAGCAGACCGTGGCCGGCTCCGACCTGCGCCAGGCGGAGGCCTACAGCGCCTTCATCAGTTCCCGCGACACCGATAGCATCGCCGGCGTCGAGTTCGGCACGGACCAGTGGGACGCGGCCATGGTCGCCAACGCCCAGTTGATCCGTACCGTCGAGGTCAAGCTCGACGGCAACGTGGTCCGGCAGGCCGACCAGCTCCGATCCGACGTGCAGCGCCAGGTCTTCCTGGAGACCGGCCTGCTGCTGAGCATGCTGCTGCTGGCGATCCTCTTCGCGTACCTGGTCGCCCGGTCGATGGCCCGCTCCCTGCGCGACCTGCGCCAGGGCGCCCTGTCCATCGCGCAGTACGGCCTGCCGCAGGCGGTGGCCAGGCTGCGCGACCCGCAGGTCAGCGGACAGCTTTCCCCGGCGCAGCTGGCCAACCAGATCGCCGAGCCGCTGCCGGTGCGCAGCAAGGACGAGTTCGGCCAGGTGACCGAGGCGTTCAACGCGGTCCACCTGGAGGCGGTCCGCACCGCCGCCGAGCAGGCCGCGCTGCGTTCCTCCGTCGCGACGATGTTCGTCAACCTCGCCCGCCGCTCGCAGATCCTGGTCGACCGGCTGATCGGCCACCTCGACCGGCTGGAGCGCGGCGAGGAGGACCCGGACCGGCTGGCCGAGCTGTTCCAGCTCGACCACCTGGCCACCCGGATGCGCCGCAACGACGAGAACCTGCTGGTCCTCGCCGGTGCGGACTCCACCCGGGTGCAGCGCGAACCGGCCGCCCTGATCGACGTGCTGCGCGCCGCGCAGTCCGAGGTCGAGCACTACACCCGAATCGAGTTCGGGGTGATCGACCGGGACATCGAGGTCGCCGCGCACGCCGTCAACGACATGGTGCACCTCATCGCCGAGCTGTTCGACAACGCGACCGCCTTCTCTCCGCCGGACTCCCAGGTCATGGTGGAGGCGCGCCGCATCGGCGACCGGGCCACCCTCTACGTCGAGGACCGTGGCATCGGCATCAGCCCGGAGCAGCTGGGCGACCTCAACGAGCGGCTCGCCACGCCGCCCCAGGTGGACGTGGCCGTCTCCCGGATGATGGGCCTGGTCGTGGTCGCCCGGCTGGCCTCGCGGCACGGCGTCAAGGCGGAGCTGCGTCCCGGCTCCGACCGCGGCACGGTCGCCGAGGTCACCATGCCCACCTCCGTGCTGGTGCCCCGGGCGCTCGCCGGTCGCGGCCAGCCGGTCCCGGCGCTGCCCGCGGCCGGCCCGCAGCAGCCCGGCCCGGCCCCGACCTTCGGTGCCCTGCCCGCGTTGGGCAACGGCCCGATGCCGACCCCGCGGTCCGGCGAGTCCGGCAACCAGGTCACCCTCGGTGGGCGGCCCTTCGACCCCGCCCCGCGCAACGGCTCCCCGGCCAACTCCGGCGGGACGCGCTCCATGCCGGCCTGGTCGGACCTGACCGGCGCCAACGCCGTCAACGGCAACGACAGCTTCACGCCGCGGTCCTCCAACGGCCAGCAGATCGACCCACTGCCGCAGCGGCGGGCGTCCGGCGACGACGACCCGGCGACCGGCCAGCAGCCGGCGATCCCGCGGCAGCTGCCGAGCAGCCCGGAGGCCCGCCCCTACAGCGCGCCCCCGATGCCCCCGATCTCGGCGCCGCCGCTGCCGCCCGTGTCCGCCTCGCCCTACTCCGGTCCGCCGGTGTCGGCTTCGCCGTACTCCGGTCCGCCGTACTCCGGGCACCCGGTTTCCGCCTCGCCCTACTCCGGTCCGCCGGTCTCGGCCTCGCCGTACTCCGGTCCGCCGTACTCCGGGCACCCGGTTTCCGCCTCGCCGTACTCCGGCCAGCCGCCCGTCTCGGCCGCCTCGGCCGCCCCGCCGGCCTGGCCGCCGGTGGCCAACCCGGAGCCGGCCGCCCCGCCGGTGCCCGAGCGGCTCGCCGCCGCGCTGGACATGACCACCGAGCTGCCGCGGGTGGCGCGTCCCGAGCAGACCCAGCCGACCGCGCAGCCCCCGGTCCAGGCCACTCCGCCGGCGGCGCGGCAGCCCGCCGCACCGCAGGTCCGTGCGGCGCAGCCGGCACCGGTCAACCGACCCCCGACCCCGCAGGAGACGGCCAACCGGCAGCGGTACGCGGACGAGACGATGGAGCTGCCGATCTTCCGGGAGCTCGAGTCGGCCTGGTTCCGTACCCGCAAGCCGGGCCCGGAGGAGCCGGGCGTCGCGGCCGCCAAGCAGGGGGTCGACGGAGGCGCGACCCAGCAGATGCCCGCCGTCGACGCCGGTCGCTCCGTCCCGCACAACGCACCACGGACGACAGGTAACGCACCGATGGCAAACACTCCGATGGCCGGAGGGACGCCGCGCGACAACGGGTCGGCGACGAACGGAGGCGGTCGCCCCGGTCAGGCCGACGGCCTGCCCAACCGCCGGCCCGCCCCGCAGACCGCCGGCTGGCAGACCGCGGCCGACGACGGCTGGCGTGCCGCCGTGGCAGCCTCCGAGGTGCCGGTGGCGGCCACCACCCAGACCGGCCTGCCGAAGCGGACGCCGATGGCGCAGCTCGTCCCGGGTGCCGTGGAGAAGCCGACCACCTCGGTGCAGCGGCGTACGCCGGAGGCGGTGCGCGGTCTGTTGTCGGCCTACCATCGGGGCGTGCAGCGCGGGCGCACCAACCCCTCGGACAGCAACCCCACCAGCTCGGAGGCGACTCCGGGAGGGCAGCAATCCTCGCAGTCTGGCTTCGGCCCGGCGGCCGGGAGCGGGCAGAAGGAGCAAGATCGATGACAACTACGCAGGATCTCGGTTGGCTGCTGGCCAACTTCGCCGACCGGGTGCCCGGTGTCGCGCACGCGGTCGCCGTCTCCGCGGACGGCCTGCTCCTCGCGTCGTCACGGGACCTGCCGCGGGACCGGGCCGACCAGTTGGCCGCCATCGCCTCCGGTCTGGTCAGCCTCACCCAGGGCGCGGCCCGCTGCTTCGAGGGTGGCGCGGTGCTGCAGACCGTCGTCGAGATGGACAACGGCTTTCTGTTCCTGATGTCCATCTCAGACGGTTCGTCCTTCGCGGTGCTGGCCGCCCGCAGCAGTGACGTGGGCCAGGTCGGCTACGAGATGGCGCTGCTGGTCGACCGGGTGGGTGACGCGCTGACCCCGCAGCCCCGCACGGCGGTCGGGATGATGGGCTGACCGAGCTGACCACCGGGTCGGCACGGCAGCAACGACACGACAACAACGACGGGTTCCACCAGGCGCGAGCCGGTGCCGGGTACGAAGGAGGTGAGCGGCGACATGGCCGATCGTGACGAACCGACCGGAGCGTTGGTCCGTCCATACGCCGTGACCCGCGGTCGTACCCGTCCCCGGCTCGACATCGCCATGGAGGCGCTCGTCGAGACGACGGTGCGCGGTCGCGCCGCTGCCAGTGGCAACGGCGGTCAGGGCCGGGAGCACCAGTACATCGCCGCGCTGTGTGACGGACGTGTGCAGTCGCTCGCCGAGATCGCGGCGCGAATGCAGCTTCCGCTGGGCGTGGCCCGGGTGCTCATCGCCGACATGGCGACGGACGGCCTGGTCGCGGTGCACGAGCCGACCATCTTGGACGACTCCGACGACGCGGTGGGCACTGAACTGCTGGAGAGGGTGCTGAGTGGACTTCGCAGGCTCTGACATGTCGCACCGGCCGTCGGCCCCGAGCGGGCGCGTGACGTCGGCGAAGATCGTTATCGCCGGGGGATTCGGCGTCGGCAAGACGACTTTGGTCGGCTCGGTCTCGGAGATCACGCCGCTGACCACCGAGGCCATCATGACCTCCGCGGGCGTGGGCGTCGACGACACCCGGCAGGTGCCGGGCAAGACGACGACCACCGTGGCGATGGACTTCGGCCGGATCTCGATCGACCGGGACCTGATCCTGTACCTGTTCGGTACGCCGGGCCAGACCCGGTTCTGGTTCATGTGGGACGAACTGGTCCGCGGCGCGATCGGTGCCGTCGTCCTGGTCGACACCCGCCGGCTGGCCGACTGCTTCGCGGCGATCGACTTCTTCGAGCACCGGCGGCTGCCGTACCTGGTGGCCATCAACTGCTTCGACGGGATGCAGTACCACGACCCGCAGGACGTCCGGGACGCGCTGGCGATCTCGACCGACGTGCCGGTGGTGGCCTGCGACGCCCGTAACCGGGAGTCGACCAAGCACGTGCTGATCTCGCTGGTCGAATACGTGCTGACCATGCGTCGTTCGCGCGCGACCGCTCCGGCCTGACGGGCCTCGACGCGTCCGGTGGCGGCTCCGGCCGACGCCGGGCGCGTCCGCGCGTCCACGGCCGGTCGGGTCCGGAGTGGACGCGCCGGCACGTGTACGCCGGCGGTGCCAGGGCCGGCCCCCGGGTCAGGAGACCCTGGTCCAGCTTCCCTGAATGAGCTGGTAGACGCCCAGCGAGTTGCGCTCCATCCCGCCGTGCCGGATCGGCGCGAAGGCGTACCACCCGGCCATCCCCTCGGTCACCTGCGTCTGGAGGTACGCCCGCAGCCGTCCACGGTCGACGCTGCTGGCCAGCCGGGCCGCGTCGGCGATGAGCTGGAGCGCGTCCGAGGCGTAGGGGGCGAAACCGCTGAACCCGCCGTGCTGCTGGATGTAGCGGAACACGAAGTCCCGCCGGGCGAGTGCGGCGGTGGTGGTGCCCGTGAGGGTGGAGCCGGCCAGGCAGGTCGGGTGCACCGTGTACGAGCCCTCGACGGCGGCCGCGTTGCTGCCCTGCACGGTCTCCTCGGCCACGGCCGCGGAGTCGAAGAAGAGCGGACCCCGCCAGCGGGCCCGGCGCAGCGCGCGGGCGGCGCTGCCGCTGTCCGGAGCCGCCGCCCACACCACCACCCCGTCGGGTCCACCGGCCACCGCCTGCCGGGCGGCGGTGGTGGAGTCAGCGCCGGTGCGGGGCAGGCGTACGGTGCGGTCAAGCTCGACCCCGACGGCCCGCAGCGCGGCCGCCACGGCTCGGACGCCGGAGTCGCCGTGCAGGCCGTCGGCGGCCAGCAGGGCGACCCGCTCCAGCCCCTGTGAGCGGGCCAGCTGGGCCAGTCGGCGGGCGACGTCCACCGCGTCCGGGGTGAGCTTGTAGATGAACGTCCGCTGCGCCAGCGGCAGCACGATGCCGTCCCCGGGCGCGAGCGAGACGAAGGGGGTCTGGAGTCGCTGGGCCACCCCGACGACCGCCATCGCGGTCTCGGTCAGCGTGGTGCCGAGCAGGGCGTGCACGCCGTCCTTGCGGATCAGCTCGGTGGCCTGCTGGGCGGCCAGGCGCGGCTCGCCGCGGTTGTCCCGCACCAGCAGCCGTACGCTCCGGCGCAGGTTGCCCACCTGCACCCGGTCGACGTTGAGGTCTTCCATGGTGATCTGCAGGGCGCGTTCCTGAAGGACCCCGAGGGCGGCGCCCCGGCCGGTGAGCTCCAGGCTGACGCCGATCAGCAGCTCCGGGCCGCCCGGCGAGGCGGTGCCGTCCGGCTCCGCCCCGTCCTGCGTCTCCGCCTGCCCGCAGGCGCTCAGCAGCAGGCTGCTGGTCGCTGCGGTGAGCACTCCCCGGCGGGTGAGCACGGAGGAGTCGATTGCCGGTGTCGCCATTGGAGTCGCCTTCCCACCCCGGCGTCACCTGCCGCCGGCGGTTCCGCCGGTATGCTTCCGGCCCCCGCGACCCGGCGTCAAATTATCCGGGTGTGGGCAGAAACACGCAGGTGGAAGGCGCTTTGCCCGCGATCAGGAACGGTAGCCGGCGGACCGGAACTCGTATTCGCGGTCGTCGTCGCGCTCGGCCGGGTCGCGGCTGAAGTCCCAGCCGCCGGCCGACTCACGACCCGGTCGCCCGCCGACCGCGAACCCGCCGATCTCCTGGCCGCGGCGCCAGCCGCGGAAGTAGCCGGTGGTGTTCTCGGCGAGGCTCGCCGCGTCGCGGACGATCCGCAGCGGACGTTCCTCGCGCAGCGGCGAGCCGGGCACCAGGTTGGCCTGCGGGACCCGCTTGGGCAGGCCGGCGGAGGTCTCCGCGCCCACGGCCGGGCGGGCCGCCTGCTCGGCGGCCTGCCAGCCGGTGTCCGCGGTGGTCGACCAGTCCAGGTCGGACTCCTCGGGCTGGCCGACGAACCAGGCGGACCTGGCCTGCGCGAAGATCAGCAGGTCGCCGTCGCCCTCGTCGGAGATCGGCGGCGGCCGGTGCTCCATCGGTGCGGGCCGGCGCTCCGCCGGCTCCGGCCGGTGTTCCGGGGCCGGCCGCTCACCACGGGGGGCGCGCCCGGAACGGCTCGCCTCCTCCCGGTCGACCAGCCGCAGCGGGGGCGTCTCCAGGCGCGGGTCGGCGCCCGGGTGTGGACCGTCGCGCAGCGCACGGTCGGCCAGCGGCGGCGGCTCGACGAGCCGCAGCATCGGCGGCTCCTGCGGCAGGTCGTCGGCGAGCCACGGCGGGGTGACCCGCCGCTCAGAGCCGGGGTCGGTCGGCGCGTCCACCTGCCGGCCGGCCCGCTCGCCGTACGGCGGCACGACCGGGTTGTTGGCGGAAGTGTCGGCCGGGTCCTCCGGGTTGTTGACCAGCGGCCAGTTCGCCCGGGAGCCGGGCGGGGCGGCCTCGGCCCCGGGGCGCGGGGTCGGCACCGGGACGCTCAGGTCGGTGGCGCTGAAGCCGCCGGTGGGCGCCGACAGCGCGCCGTTGGTCTTCGGGCGGGGCGGGATGACCGTGCGCTGCCGCTCGGCGCGGGCGCTGTTGATCGCCGCCGTGGTAAGGGTCGGCCGGAACGGCTCGCCCGCCTCGGCGGGGGGCACGTTGCCGCGCTGCGCCGGGGCGATCGGCGTGATGCCGGGCGGCGGCGGGGGCGGCGCGGACACCGGACGGTTGGTCGGGGCGTCGACGCCCCGGCGGACCACCGGCAGGCCCGGGTCGGTGCCCCGGCGGACCACCGGCAGGCCCGGGTCGGTACCCCGGCGGACCACCGGCAGGCCCGGGTCGGTACCCCGGCGGACCACCGGCAGGCCCGGGTCGGTACCCCGGCGGACCGCGGGCATGGCCGGGTCGGTACGCGAGGGCGGGGCCGAGGTCGGGGTGGCTGTCGCGGCGGCCGGCGCCGGTGCGACCGGTGGCGGTGCGACCGGGGCCGGTGCGACCGGCGGCGGACCGAGCGGTCGGGGCGAGGTTGGCATCGCTCCGCCGGAGGTCGGCTCGGGGCGGCTGCGCCGGCTGGTGGGGGTGGGGCGCTCGGGCTCGGCCGGCCGGACGGGGCGAAGCCCCGCCGCGGTGCCGCCGAGGCCGGACAGTTCGCCGATCGGCTCGCCGCGCCGGGCGGCGGCGCGCCGTCCGGGTGCCGGAGCCGGGGTGGTGATCCGGGCGCTGAGCGCGCCCACCAGTGCCTCGCAGCCGGCGTCGCAGGCCCGCACCGAGGCGACCGCGTGACGGACGGTCTCCGCGACGGCGGAGGTGAGCGCCCGGTTGACGGTGGCCCGGCGGGGGGTCTCGGAGATGGCCACCCGTAGGGCGGTCACCGCGGCGTCGATCTCGTCAACCTCGGCCACGCCGTCGGCGGCCAGCTGCGCGGCCACCGCGTCCGCGGCGACCGAGACGTCGTGGCCCTGGGCGGTCGCGCCGCCGAGCATGCCGGGCTCGGGAAGGGCGTCGAGCACCGCGAGCGACACCGGCTCGGCCGGGTCCGGGTACGCCCGGAGGGCCGCCGGGTAGAGCTCGCGCAGCACCTCGCGCAGCGCCACGGCGGCCGAGTGGCGGCCGGTGGACAGGGCGGCGTGCGCGGCCAGGACCTGCTTGAATCCGGCCAGGTCCCGGGGTGCCGGCAGGGTGACCGCGGAGAGCGCCCCGGCCTGGAGGGCGCGGGCCAGGCCCACCGCCCGCCGCTCGGCCGGCGGGGACTGCATCTCCTCCAGGGAGTCGTCGTCGGCGAACCGCTCGGCGAAGTCGTCGACCGAGTCGTCGTCGGCGATCGCGAGTGGACGCCCGGCGGCGCTCAGCAGCGAGGTGACCGTGTGGTCGTCGCTGTCGGCCGCGATCGCCGCGCCGCTCGGCCCGCCCGACCGCTCCACGAGCAGCGCGACCAGCTGGGCGTAGCCCGTCGGGTCGTCACCGATCTCGTAGACATGCAGCAGACGGCCTGCGTCGTCGACCACAGCGGACGTCAGCGTCGATCCGGCCGATGCCGGTCGGTCGGCCGGATCCGCCGAGGCCAGACCGCAGTACACGCGCACGAGCGCCACGGCGTCGTCCTCCTCCCGGGACACAGGTCCTATCTCTGCCAGAGACTGATGCTCCCCGCTCGGGGTCAGTCGCGCCAGTCCACGACAGCAGAGATCTTGCCGACAATGGTGCGCCAACCCAAACTTGCGGTTTGTGCCCCGATTTTCTTCAGCCGCCGTCGGCCGAGGAAACCACCGATTCCGCCGTTGACAGTTGCCCGTAGCGCCTCGTCCAGGTCGTCCAGGCTGGAGCTGGCGGAGAGCATGTCGAGCACCGCGGGTAGCCGCAGCGCGTACGACAGGTCACGGGCCACCTCGCCGGCCTCGATCAGCAGCGACGGGTCCCACGTGTCGTGCCCGCCGCGCAGGTTCTCCACTACCAGGTCCAGCTCGTACATGTCCTCGTCGAGCGGCGCGATGTCGGCCGGTTCCACCCGTTCGGACAGTTCATTCCAGCTGTCCAGTTGGGACATGTCGTTGGGCGCGCCGGAGCGGATGAAACTGACCAGCGCCTCGGGGGTCTTGAAGAGCAGCAGCCGCCCCTTGTGGGTGAGGAAGACCGGCACCTCCTCGTCGCCCGCCTCGTCCTCGTCCTCCGCCTCGGACTCCGCCTCGTCCGCCTCGTCCTCGGCGTCGGTGTCGGTGTCGGCGGCGCGCTTGCGACCCGCGGGCCGGCCGTCCTCCCCGTCCTCGGCGGAGAGCGCGGCGAACTCCTCGTCGAGGATCACCACCTCCTCGTCCTCGTCGTCCTCGGTCTCCACGACCTGACGGCGGGCGAGGAACGGGTCGTCCTCGTCGCGCTCGGCGACGTCGGTCGGGGTCAGCTCCCGCGCCGGCCGGTACGCGCGCAGCGTGAAACCGGTCCCGGCGGGGAGGGCGATCTCCACCGGGTCGATCCGCAGCTCGTCCCAGAGGGAGCGGTCGGCCGAGCCGCGCTCCACCTCGGGCTCGACCGGCCCGTCGGTGGCGTCGAGCTCGGGCTCGTCGGCGTCGGGCCGTTGGGGCGACTGGCGGGCCACGCTGACCTCCGTGTACGTCGGATTGCCCACTCGCCGACACTTCCGGTCGGCCAGTGACTCTGGGCACATACCCTAGTGGGCGCCTCGGCGGCGGCGGACCCCGCACCCCGCTGGCGGTCCGCGCGGTTGACAAGTAGCGTTACTACGCATGAGGGCTCAGGCGCTGCACGGACACCTGGACGCGCTGCTCCTCGCGGTGCTGGAGCAGGGCGCACTGCACGGTTACGCCATCATCGAGGCGCTGCGGGCCCGCAGCGACGGCAGTCTGGACCTGCCCACCGGCACCATCTACCCAGCGCTGCGCCGGCTGGAGCGGGCCGGCCACGTGGCCAGTTCGTGGAGCACGGTCAGCGGCCGGGAACGGCGCACGTACGAGCTGACCGACTCCGGTCGCCGGGCACTGGCCGGCGAGCGGGCCGGCTGGTGCGAGTTCAGCGCGACGGTCGGCCGGTTCCTCGGCCCCGACACGCCCCCCACCGCCCCGGCCTGACCGCAGACACCCCGGCTCCCCGGCGCCACGCCGCCCGCCCGCGCCCGCCCCGGTACGTCGTGATCGTCTGGGCTTTTCCGACGGTCGAGCCGGCGTGTCGAACCGGAAGAGTGCAGACGATCCCGGGCCGGCCCACGGCGCGCGCCGAGGCCGCGGCGGGTCAGTGGGTGGCGCGTAGCCAGCAGCGGGTGGCCCGGGCGAGGGAGAAGTAGCCGGCGCCGACCACCACCGCGCCGACGATCATCGGGGGCCAGGTCAGGGCGGCGTCCCAGAGCTCCAGCGACCAGGCGAACAGGGCGGCCCCGACGACCGCGCCGAGCGCCAGCGCGCCGGTCAGGCCCAGCCCCAGCAGCCGGCCGGCCATCGGCACGCCGGCCCGACCGTGCCGCGCCGCGCCTACCCCGAGCACCAGCCCGGCCAGCCCGAACCCGGCCACGGCCAGCCAGATCCAGTTCACCGACGCGGAGAGCAACAGGTAGCCGGCGGGCGGCCGGGGCCCGCCGCTCCAACTGGAACCCCGCCAGGTGAGGTCGCCGGCGACGAGCAGGACCAGGGCCACCGCGAAGGCCCGCAGCGACAGCCCACGCAGCGCCGCCGCCGCCAGCTCCGCCTGGTAGGCCGGCACCAACTGCGCCGGCGCGCCGAACTCGGCCACCGCGCGCCGCTCGGCCTCCGCCGCCGACAGCCCGCTCTCCCGGTACGCCTCGGCGGCGTCGTCCAGCGCGTGCCGCAGCTCGACGATCAGCTCCGCCTTGAGCCGGGCCGGCCCGCGCAGCCGGTCGTCCAGCTCGCGCAGCCGGTCCTCCACCCGTACCTCGTCACACCCCCGCATGGGGCCACCCTGCCACGAGGACAGGGCCGCCGCGTCGGGGAGATTCCCGGAACCGGACTCAGGGGGCCAGGGCCAGGTACCCCCGCTCGGCCGCCGCCTGGAGCAGCCACTGGTCGCGGTACCAGCCGGGGGTGGCCATCAGCTCGGCGTGCCGGCCGCGCCGGGTCACCCGCCCGGCGTCGAGCACCACGATTTCGTCCAGCCCCTCGAGGCCGCTGAGCCGGTGGGTGATCAGCAGCACGGAGTGCCCGGCCGGGGTGGCGGCCAGCGCAGAAGCGAGCACCGCGTCGGCGGCGGCCGGGTCGAGCCCCTCGGTGGGCTCGTCCAGCACCAGCACCGCCGGGGCGGCGAGCAGCGCCCGGGCCAGGGCGAGGCGCTGCCGCTGCCCGCCGGAGAGCTGGCCGCCCTCCTCGCCGACCACCGTGTCCCAGCCGTCGGGCTGGTCGCGTACCCAGTCGCGCAGGCCGGCCGCCCGGGCCGCGGCGGCCAGTTCCGCCTCGCCCGCGTCGGGGCGACCGAGCAGCAGGTTCTCCCGCACCGAGGCGTGGAAGACGTACGCCTCGGCGAGCAGCCCGCCGATCGCCCGGGGCAGCTCCTCGGCCGGGTACGCCGACAGGTCGACCCCGTCCAGGGTGACCCGGCCGGCGTCCGGGCGTACCGCGGCGGTGAGCACGGCGGCGAGGGTGCTCTTGCCGGCGCCGCTCGGGCCGACCACGGCGACCCGGCGGCCGGCCGGCAGGGCCAGGTCGATCCCGGCCAGGGCCGGGGCGGCGCCCTCCCGGTAGCGGACGGTCACCCCGTCGAACCGCACGTCGTGTGCCGTCCGGCCGTCCACCGTCGCGCCGGCCCCGGGAGCGGTCGGGGGCAGGGGCGTGTCGAGCAGCGTGGCGACCCGGTTGAGGCCGGCGCGCAGCTGGGTGCGCTGCCGGGCCGCGCCGACCAGGGCCAGCGCGATCTCCACCGCGGCGAGGGTGCCGACGGCCAGCACGCCGACCAGCACCCCGTCGACTCCGGCGCGCAGCGCGGCGAGCACCACGCCGCCGGCGGTCAGCCCGGCGACCAGCACCCCGGCCGCGTCGACGGCGAACCCGGTCGCGGCGAGGCGCCGTTCCAGCCGGGCCAGCCGGTCGGCACGGTCGGTGGCGGCGCGCAGCGCGTACCCGGTGGCGCCGAAGGCGGCCAGGTCGGCGGCGCCGTGGGTGAGGTCGACGGCGTCGGTGGCGAGCGCCCCGCGCAGCGGCGCGACCTCGTCGGCGGCCCGCCGGGTGAGCGCGGTGGCCAGCGTGGGCAGCGCGACCCCGGCGACCAGCAGGCCCACCGCGAGCACGCCGGCCGCGGGGAACGAGACCAGCGCGGCCCCGCCGACGGCCAGCAGGCTCACCAGCGCGGCGGCGGCGCCGGGCACGAGCACCCGCAGCAGCAGGTCCTGGACGGCCTCCACGTCGGAGACGAGCCGGCTCAGCGCGTCCCCGGACCGCTGTTCGGCGGGCCCCCGGCGGTCGGCCAGGGTGGCGAATACCCGGGCGCGCACGTCGGTGATCATCCGGAGCACGGCGTCGTGGCCGGCGAGCCGTTCGGTGTAGCGGAACACGCCCCGGCCGATGGCCAGCGCCCGGACGGCGACGATGGCCACGGTCAGCCGGTCCAGCGGCGGCCGGCCGGCGGCGCTCATCAGCAGCCAGGTGGCGGTGGCCATGAGGGCCAGTCCGGCGAACTCGGTGGCCGCGGCGAGCAGCCCCGCGCCGACCAGCCGGCCCAGGTACGGCCGGGCCAGCCGCAGCACGGTCCGCTCGGCCCCGGCCCGGGCCGGGACGGCGCCGGGGGCACCCGGCGCGGGCAGCTCGGCCGGGGTCGGGCCGCCGGTGTCGCGGCCCTCCGGGCGTACCGGTCCGGTGGTCATCGGGTCGCCTTCCCGGCCGGCGTCGGGGTCAGCTCGGTGACCCGGCCGTCCTCGACACGCAGGATCCGGTCGGCGTCCTCCAGCAGCGCCGGCCGGTGCGCGACCAGCAGCGCGGTACGCCCCGCGACCAGGCGCCGGGTGGCGGTCAACACCACCGCCTCGCTGGCGCTGTCCAGCCGGGCGGTCGGCTCGTCGAGGAGCACCAGCGGGGCGTCCCGGAGGAAGGCTCGGGCCAGCGCGACCCGCTGCCGTTGCCCGCTGGACAGGCCGTGCCCGCGCTCGCCCAGCGTGGTGGCGAGCCCGTCGGGCAGGTCCGCGACCACGTCCTGCAACGCGGCGTCGGCGACCGCCGTGGCGAGCGCCGCGTCCGGGGTGTCGGGGGCGCCGAGGCGGATGTTGTCGGCCAGCGAGGCGGCGAAGAGGTGCGCCCGCTGCGGCACCCAGGCGACCTGTCGGCGCCAGGCGTCGCCGTCGACGTCGGCCAGGTCGACGCCGTCGACGGTGATCCGGCCGGAGGTGGGGGTGACGAAGCCGAGCAGCAGGCCGAGCAGGGTGCTCTTGCCGGCGCCGCTCGGTCCGATGACCGCGATCCGCTCGCCGGGCCGGATGGTCAGATTGACCTCGCGCAGGGCGATGGTCCGCTCGTACGCCACGGTCACGTCCGCGAACCGGATCTCGCCGCGGCCGTCCGGCGCCGGGGCCCGCTCGCCGGCCGGCGGGGCGGCGGCCGGGGCGGCCGACACGGTCAGCGCCTCGTCCAGTGCGGTGAGCCCCTCCATGCTGGCGTGGAACTTGCTGCCGGCCGCCCGCAGCGGCAGGTACGCCTCCGGGGTGAGCAGCAGCACCAGCAGCGCGGTGGAGAGGGTGATCCCGCCGCCGAGCAGCCGGATGCCGACCGGCACCGCGACCAGCGCCACCGACAGGGTGGCGACCAGCTCCAGCACGAGCGCGGAGAGGAAGGCGATCCGCAGGGTCTTCATGGTGGCGACCCGGTGCCCGTCGGCCATCCGGCGTACCACGCCGGTCTGGGCCCGGGCCCGGCCGAACGCGCGCAGCGTGGGCAGCCCGGCGACCATGTCGAGGAAGTGCCCGCCGAGCAGCGACAGCCGTCGCCACTGGCGTTCGGTGGCGGCCTGCGCCTGCCAGCCGAGCAGCGCGCCGAAGACCGGGATCAGCGGGAGGGTCAGCGCGATGATGAGCGCCGAGCCCCAGTCGGCGAGGACCAGCCGGGCCAGCACGGCCACCGGCACGGTCACGCTGAGCACGAGCTGGGGAAGGTAGCCGGTGAAGTAGGCGTCCAGCGCGTCGAGGCCCCGGCCGGTGAGAGTGGCGAGCTGACCGGCGCGCTGACCGGCGACCCAGCCGGGCCCGTGCCGGCCGACGGCGGCCAGCAGGTCGGCGCGGAGCGTCGCCTTCACGGTGGCCGCGGCCCGCGCCGCGACGGTGCCCTGCGCCCAGGCGACCGTGGCCCGGGCGGCCACGGCGGCGACGAAGCCGGCCAGCGCGACCGTGTCGAGCCGTCCGTGGATCGCGGTGGCCAGCAGTGCGGCCAGGGCGGTGGCCTGCCCCACGACCAGCAACGCGGTGAGCCCGCCGAGGACCGCGAGCACGGCGAGGTCGCGCCGGGCCGCGGGGACCCGACGCAGCAGACGCGGGTCGAAGGGACGGCGGTTCACCAGTACACCGGTGCCCTGCCGTCGGTCCGTCCCCGGAACACCCACCAGCACATTGCCTGAAAGCCTAGTAGGGCCGGCAGGAGCGGCAGCGTGAGCCAGCCCAGTAGCCGCAGTGTCGGGCCGCTGGCCGCCGCGTCGGCGACGCTCAGGGAGGCGGCCGGGTCGACGGTGGAGACCAGCACCCAGGGCCACAGCGCCGCGCCGACCAGCGCCACCGGCAGCGCCAGCGCCACGGCGGTGGCGGCGAAGGCGACGCCGGGCCGCCCCCGGCCGAGCGCCGCCCGCGCCACCAGCAGCGCCGCGACCAGCGCCAACGGCAGGAGTACGGCGACCAGCGGGCGTGCCGCGGTGGCGCGTACCCGGTCGGAGAGCAGGCCGAGGACGGTGGCCGTGGCGACCGCGGCGAGCGCCACCGGGACCAGCCGGCGGGCCAGCCGGCCGACCGCCGCGGCGTCGGCGGCCGGCAGCCGGAGGGTGAGGAACGTCGCACCGTGCACCGCGACCAGGGCGAGCATCGCGAGCCCGGCGGCGGCGGCGAACGGGGTGGCCAGGTGGGTCACCCCGGCGACGTGGCCGTCGGCGTGCCGGGGTACGCCCTGGAGCAGCCCGCCGAGCACCATGCCCCAGTCCAGCGCGGCGAGCGCGCTGCCGGCGACCACCACCCGGTCCCAGCGGGCGCGGGCCCGCGGGGACGTCGGCCGGCTGCGCAGCTGCACCCCGGCGATCACCAGGATCACTCCGACCAGCGCCCCGACCATGGCCGGGTAGAAGCCGGAGAGCAGTTCGCCCTCCAGCGTGGGGAAGGCGCCGAAGAGGATGCCGACGGCGGCGACCAGCCAGACCTCGTTGCCGAGGAAGAACGGGCCGAGCGCGGTGAGCGCGGCGCGCCGGCGGGTGGGGTCGGTGCCCCGGGCCAGCAGCAGCCCGACGCCGTAGTCGTAGCCGCCGAGGACCAGGTACGTGGCGAAGAAGAGCCCGAGCAGGGCGTACCAGGCGAGTTCCACGGGTCGTCTCCTCAGGCGAGGGCGGGTTCGGGGCGGGCGTCGTCGTCCCGGGCGCCCGGCGGGCGGCCGAGCGCGGGATCGGCGGCGCCCCGGGCGGCGTGCCGGGCGAGCAGCGTCCAGTTGGTGACGGCGAGGGTGCCGAGCAGCAGGCTGAAGCCGATCAGGGAGGCGAGCATCACCCCGGCGTCCACCCCGGAGACGGCCTGCCCGGTGGGGAGCAGCCCGTACGCCGCCCAGGGCTGGCGGCCGACCTCGCGGGCGATCCAGCCCAGGATCACCGCGACGAAGGGCAGCGGCAGGGCGAACAGGATCAGCCAGAGCGGGAAGCGCAGCCGGATGATCCAGTCTCGCCAGAGCAGCGGGAGCAGCAGCCAGACGCAGCCGAGGGTGAAGCCGATCAGGATCATGAAGCCGAGCCCGACGTTGGAGAGCACCGGAGTGCTGTAGTCGCCGGGGCCGAACTTGGCGGTCCACTCGGCGACCAGCGCGTCCGCGGCCGGTCCGCCGCCGAACTTGGTGGGTTGCACCTGCCTGACCGGGCCGAACTGGGCGAAACCGAAGCCCTGCACCAGGGTGACCGCGAGCGCGGCGGTGACCAGCCCGATCCGCAGCGAGGTGCGGAACAGCGCGAAGTCCGGCGTACGACGGATTAGGTGCCAGGCACTGACCGCGGCCATCAGCACCCCGCCGGTGAGCAGCGCGGCGGCGACCACGTGCCCGAACGCCATGCCGAGGGTGGGGTTGGTGAGCAGCGCGGTGAAGTCGGTGAGGTGGGCGATGCCGTCGCGCAACTCGTATCCGACCGGGTGCTGGAGCCAGGAGTTGGCCACCATGATCCAGAAGGCGGAGGCGTACGCGGTCAGCGCGACGCCCCAGAGCAGCGCGAGGTGCACCCCGCGGCGCAGCCGGTGCCAACCGAAGATCCACATGCCGAGGAACGTGGACTCCAGGAAGAACGCGACCAGCGTCTCGATCGCCAGCGGCGCCCCGAAGACGTTGCCGACGTAGCGCGACAGCCCGCTCCAGTTCAGCCCGAACTGGAACTCCATCACGATGCCGGTGGCGATGCCGAGCACGTAGTTGATCACGTACAGCTGGCCCCAGAAGCGGGTCAGGCGCTCCCAGGCCGGGTTGCCGGTGAGGAGCCAGGCCGTCTGCAACCCCACCAGCAGGGTGACCAGGCCCAGGGTGACCACCACGAAGAGGAAGTGGATCGAGGTGGTGGTGGCGAACTGCAGGCGCGCGAGGAGCAGGGTGTCCATGACCGCTCTCCAGAGGTTGGCTCGCTTGTCGTAGCGATCCTACACGTAGTTTCTCTACGCATATTCCCCGGCCGGTCGTGGTCGGCGCCGCCGGCCCCACCCTCCGCACCCGCTTTGCTCTGCTGCGGTGGCAACACCGGGAGCGCTCTTCCCTGTCCTCGACCCGTCACAGAGGGAGATGCTCTTCGATCTCTAGCTGTTGCGGGAGCACGAGGTTGACACTCGCCCTGGGTGCGTGCCGTTGGGTTTGAGTAGTGTTTGCGTCATGTCGAGCCCTGAGGCATCCAAGGTGGGGGCTTTCGGTCACGCCGTCAGCCCCCTGAACCGCTGAGTTCTTAGTCCGCTTCCCAGCAGCCTTCGCTGCGTGGGATATTTGCGCGCACCCTTGGGGCGCTGGCCGCGGTGACGAGACGTCTCCTTCTCGTTCTCTCTCACCTCGGAGCTCTTGATGCCTCTGCCGCTCTACCTGCTTGCCGTGGCGGTCTTCGCCATGGGCACCTCGGAGTTCATGCTCGCCGGCCTGGTGCCGGACATCGCCACAAGCCTCGACGTGTCGGTCGGGGCCGCCGGGCTTCTGATCTCGGCGTTCGCTGTCGGGATGATCGTCGGCGCGCCGCTGATGGCGGCGCTTGCGCGCCGGTGGCCTGCCCGGGCCAGTCTGCTGGGCTTCGTGCTGGTTTTCGCCGTGGCACACGTCGTGGGCGCCCTCACGGCGAGTTTCGCGGTTCTGCTTGTCACCCGGATGATCGCCGCCCTGGCCAACGCGGGCTTTCTGGCCGTGGCACTGAGCACGGCGGCCACGCTCGTCGCACCTGATCAGAAAGGGCGCGCACTGGCGGTGCTGCTCTCGGGTACGACGGTGGCCACCATCGCTGGAGTTCCCGGCGGTGCGCTGCTCGGCACGCTGCTTGGCTGGCGTTCAACCTTCTGGGCGATCGCACTGCTCTGCCTTCCCGCCGCCTTCGGCGTCGTGAAGGGCATCCCGGCCCGCGCCGGAAAGACCCCTCAGGGCGCTCCGGTCGGCTCGTCTCTTCGAGACGAGATCGCCCAGCTCGTGATGCCCAGGCTGCTCCTGGTCATGCTGCTCGGTGCCCTAGTCAACGCTGCCACCTTCGCCACGTTCACCTTTTTGGCACCGATCGTGACTGACACCGCCGGCCTAGGCGAGCTGTGGGTCTCGGTCGTACTGGTGCTCTTCGGTGTCGGGTCCTTCGTCGGCGTCACCCTCGCGGGACGCCTCTCCGATCAGCATCCCGGCATCGTGATCGCAGTCGGTGGCCCGTTGCTATTGCTCGGCTGGGTCGGGTTGGCGGCCCTGGCTGCCCAGCCCGCGGTGCTTCTGCTCCTCGTGTTCGTGCAGGGCACGCTTTCCTTCGCGTTGGGCAGCACCCTGATCGCCCGGGTGCTCTATGAGGCAGCAGGCGCCCCCACCATGGGAGGGTCGTATGCGACCGCGGCGCTCAACATCGGCGCTGCTGGCGGCCCCGTCGTTGCAGCAGCGACCCTCGGGTCCAATGCTGGCGACCTCGGCCCGGTGTGCGTCAGCGGCCTCCTGGTCGCGGTCGCACTGCTCATCGCCCTGCCGCTCCGGCGGTTCATCGCACCCCGCCGAACCCGCCCAATCGCTCATGTCGCCGACGAAATGGGGACCTCGCGGGCCTGTGCCAGCAAGTGGGTCAATCGCGGAGTCAGCTGAGGAAGAGGGAGATCGGCAGGGAGACCAGGGTGGTCGCCACCGCCAGCGCGGCCGCCCCGATCACGCGGGGCGGGCGGTCGGCCACCATCAGCCGCTGCACCCGGGCGTCCAGGTCGCGGTCGCCCATGCCCAGCGCGCCGACCGGGGTGATCCGATCCCCGCAGGCCGCGAACCGGCGCAGCGCGCCCGCCAGCGGCGCCTCGGCGTGCAGCTCGCGGGCCTTGTCGTCGGCCCGCATCTCGACCAGCAGGGCGACCCGCTCGTGCGCGTCGCGCACCCAACCGAACCAGGGCAGCGCCCGGCAGAGTGCGGTGAACGGCAGCAGCACCAGGTCGTGCCGCTCCTGCGCGTGTGCCCGCTCGTGGGTGAGCACCGCCGCCAGTTCGGCCCGGTCGAGCAGGCTCAGGGTGCCGGCGCTGACCACCACCCGGGGCTTCACCCCGGGCAGGCAGTACGCCGCGGCGCTCGGGTGGTCCAGCACCAGTGCGCCCGGCACGGTGGGGTCCCGGCGGGCGACCAGCGTGAGCAGGTCCCGGTGCCGGCGCTGCGCGCGGACGGCCGCGTGGACGCTGCGGACGGTCGTGGTGAGCAGGACCGCGCCGATGCCGAAGCCGACGCCGACCAACCCGAGGTGCACGGCGCCCAGCCCGGCCGGGAGCGTGCCGTGGCTCAGGTCGGTGGCCAGGGCGAGCAGGGCGCTGCCGGTCGGCTGGTCGTACGGGGCCAGGCCGAGCGCCATCGGCAGGCCCATCGCGGAGAGGCCGAGTGCCAGCCCGACCGCCTGCCAGCAGACGATCGCCACCCGGGGAGCGCGCCACGTCCAGGTGGACCCGGCGAGGACCTGCGCGGTCAGGTAGCAGGCCAGCATCGACGCGGCGAAGTGCACGGCGAAGGCCACGGCTCGCCCCTACCTCTCCGTGGGCTCGTCGGCGAGCCTCGCCCGGCCGGCCCGCGGGTCCTCGACCCGGTCGGTCAGCCCGGCCTCGGCGCCCAGCGCCGCGCGGAGCACGTCCGCCTCCGTCCCGGTGACCGAGTGCGCGAAGCGGACCAGCGCGGCGTCCCGGCTGCCGCCGAGGTCGAGCGCGTCGAGCATGAGCCGGGCGATGTGCGCCTCGCGGCTGGCCGCGGCCTGGTAACGCCAGGCCCGCCCCTCCCGCTCGCGCTGCACCATGCCCTTGCCGGCGAGCCGGTCCAGCACGGTCATCACCGTCGTGTACGCCAACTCGCGGCCGTCCAGGGCGTCGGCGACCTCCCGCACGGTCACTCCACCCGACGTGGCGGGCACGGAGTCCCACAACACGTCCATCACCGCACGCTCAAGATCGCCCAGCCGAGTCACGCCGCCAATCCTACCTCGTGTAGTAGGTCACCGTCCCGGCCCGGGTGGCCCGCCGGGGACGGTCAGGCGAACGAGGCCCGGCCGATGGGACCGGCACCGGCGACGGTCGATCGATCCGGCCGCGGCCGTTCAGCCCGACCTGCGCGGTCGCGGTGTCCGTTGCCGGACCAGCGCCTTTCCGACACCGCATCCGCCTGATAGACGACCTCTAATCTGCGAAGGAGGCGGCCATGGGGGTTCGCGTTCGCTGTCTGGTCGTCCTGTCGGCCGTGGCGGTTCTGGTGCCGCTCGGCGCCGTGCCGGCGGCCGCTGCCGGGCCCGCCGCCCCCAGCGGCGTGGCCGCCGAGGTCGACGGTCTCGCCGTCCGGGTCACCTGGACGCCGCCCCCGGACACGACGGGCGTCACGGGATACCGGGTGAGCACGGTCCCCGCCGGCCTGTCCCTCGACGTCCCCGCCGGCGCGGACCAGGCGGTGCTGCCCGGGATCCGTCCGAACACGGCGTACGTCGCGCAGGTGGCGGCGCTGGCCGGTGCCGAGGTCTCGCCCGCCACCCCGGCCGAGACCGCCGTCACCGTGACCGCACCGGGCGGCTCGCTCACGGCCGTGCCGCCGGCCCGGCTGCTCGACACCCGTTCGGGTCTGGGAGCGCCGAAGGTGGCCACCCAGCAGGTGACCCTCACCGTGACCGGGCGGGGCGGCATCCCCGGAGCGAACGTGGCGGCCGTGGCGTTGAACGTCACCGTCACCCAGCCGGTCGCCGCCGGCTTCGTGACGGCCTACCCGGGCGGCACGACCCGGCCGACGGCCTCCAACGTCAACTTCCTCAAGGGTCAGACCGTGTCGAACCTTGTCGTGGTGCCGGTCGGGCGGAACGGCACGGTCGTGTTGCAGTCGTCCGCCGTGACCCAGTTGGTGGCGGACGCTGCGGGCTGGTTCTCCACCGCGTCAGCGGCCTCACCTGCCGCCGGCCTGTTCCACGGACTGAGCCCCGCCCGGCTCGCCGACACGCGGACCGGGTTCGGCGGTGCCACCCCGGGCCCGAACGGTCGACTCGACCTCCAGGTCACCGGGGCCGGCGGAGTGCCAACCACCGGCGTGTCGGCCGTCGTGCTCAACACCACCGTCGCCGGCTCGGCCGTCGCCGGCTTCGTCACGGCCTTCCCCGCGGGTCAGCCACAGCCGACCGCGTCGAGCGTGAACTTCGTGGCGAAGCAGGTGGTCGCCAACCGCGTAATCGTGCCGGTCGGGACCGACGGCAAGGTGAGCTTCCACAACCGGGCCGGATCGACTCCGCTCGTCATCGACGTCACCGGCTGGTTCAGCGACGGCTCGGACCCCTCCGCGGGCGGCGCCTACCTCGCCGGGGTCCCGCCCACCCGTATCGTCGACACCCGCACGGGTCTGGGCGCACCCAGGGCCCCCGTCGCCGCGGGCGCCTCGCTGCCGGTCATGGTGGCCGGACACGCCGGCCTGCCGCCGGCGACCGCGCCGGTCCCGCCGACCGGGCTCATCGCCAATGTCACGGCGGTCGAGCCGACCAGCGCCGGTTTCCTGACCGTCTACCCGGCCCTCACCACCCGACCCGACGCGTCCGACCTCAACTTCACCGCCGGCAAGGTGGTGCCCAACCTCTCCATCGCTCCGCTGGGTGCGGACGGGGGGATGCTGGTCTACAACCGCGCCGGCAACACGCACGTCGTCGTCGACGTGGTCGGGTACTTCGTGGGCGACACCGCGGCGCCCAGCAGTACCCGTCAGGCGCGGCCCGGCGACGTCGAGGCCGTCACGGGCGCGCCCGGGGAGACTCGTGAGGTCGTCCTGGCGACGCAGGCCAGCGTGCCGGAGGTCGGCGAGGTGCTCACCGCGGGCGTCACCCCCGCCACCCCGGACGGACTGCTGGTGAAGGTCACCGACACGGGCGCCGACGAGCACGGCCGGCCGGTCCTCACCACCGAGCCGGCGACTCTCCAGGAAGCCTTCGGTGCCGGGCACTTCTCGGTGTCGGCGCCGCTCTCGGCCGCCGACGTCGTCCCCGCCGGCACACCGGTCAGGCCGGACCAGGCGGCACTGACTCCGGACCGGATCCAGCGCCGCCTCACCGGAGGCGAGTCGGTCAGCGCCGTTGGGCAACCGATCGACAAGGCGGTGAGCTGCTCAGGCGGGGGCTCGGTCAAGGTGGTGGGGAGTGTCAGCGTCAGCCCGTCCGTCGACCTCTCGGTCGAGTGGGGCTGGTTCTCCTTGAAGTCGGCGACCTTCACCGGCACCCTCTCCCAGGACGCGTCGCTGACCGCCACCGCACAGGCGGCCAGTGGCTGCAGCCTCGGGCCCGTGCCGCTGCTCCTCACGCCGATCCGCTTCGCTCCGATCACGTTCAGCATCGGCCCGGTGCCCGTGGTCGTCACCCCGCAGTTGCAGTTCTACCTCTCCGCCAGCGGCACCGTCAGTGCCCAGGTCACGACCGGCGCCGCGCAGCACGCCTCCGGCACCCTGGGCCTGTCGTGGGCCGACGGCAACCTTCGCCCGATCGCCCGGACGAGCAGCAGCTTCAGCTACACGCCGCCCACCCTGTCGGGTGGGGCGTCGCTGACGGCGCGGGTCGGCCCCCGGCTCGAACTGTTCCTGTACGGGCTGGCCGGCCCGTACCTGACGGCGGACATCAACGTGGGGCTGGGTGCCAACCCGGCGGTCGAGCCGTGGTGGACCGTGACCGGCGGCCTGGACGCGGGCGCCGGCATCGCCCTGCCCTCGCTCGGCTTCGACAAGAGCAACCCCTCGATCCTGCGCTACCGCAAGGTGCTCGCTCACGCCCCGTGGCCGCAGCACCTCTACGCCGTGGAGTGCCTGAGCAGCGACTGTTTCTCGTCGCTGCGCCTGGTGCAGACCGACGACCGGGGCGGCGGGAAGCGACAGATCGGCGGCACCTTCACGGGAGGGCCGAGCAGGCTGGCAGTCAATCCGGCCGGCACCGAAGTGGTTTACCAGCGCATGGCGAGCCGCGGGATGACCCTCTTCGTCCGCAACGTGGCCACCGGGCAGGACCGCCAGCTCACCTACCAGGATCCGCAGTGCAGCGTGGACACCTTTGACGACTACCCGGTGTGGTCGCCGAACGGCGCGACCATCAGCTTCTCGCGCAGCAGCAGCTTCGGCTGGTACACCTGTCCCACGGACGGCGTCTACGTCGTACCAGCCGGGGGCGGCACACCGACCCGCATCTCCACCCGGAGGTGGGACGGGCCGCCGTCCTGGAACCCGGCCAACGACCGGTGGGCGATCACCACCGCGACGCAGCCGCCGACCCTGTACACGAGCGCGACCAACGGCAGCGGGAAGAAGACCCTCTACACCGGGTCCAGCGGAGACGGCTTCAGCCCCGCCGCCTGGTCACCGGACGGCTCGACGATCGCCTTCGGCACCGACGGGGGCAGGCTGTACGGGTACTCGCCGGCCGGCGTCCGGCTGTGGAGCCTGACGCCGGCCAAATACTGCACCGGGTACCCAGTCGCCTGGGCCCGCGACAGCGAGTCGCTCTTCTACCTCGGGTGCCAGTCGGGCAGCCTGACCCGCACGATCTACCGGATCAACGCGGCTTCGGGTGCGGCACCCACGCCGATCACCTTCGACCACATCGTCATCGCGCTGGCGGCGGGCCGCTGACCGATCAGACGCCCTTGGGGTGCCAGACCGTCTTCGTCTCCAGCAGGGTGGTCATCCGGGTGATGCCCGGATCGGCGGTCCAGTCGTGGTCGGCCTGGGCCGGCCGGAGCACCCGCTTGAGGTTCTGCGCCGCCTTGACCTCCAGGTCGGCCGCCAGTTCCGCGTCGGTCACGCCGGTCAGGTCGATGGCGTTGACGTCCATGTGCGCGGCCAGCGTCGGCACCGTCTCCGCCAGGCGACCGGTGAGGATGTTGACCACTCCGCCCGGCAGGTCGGAGGTGGCCAGCACCTCGGCCAGGGTCACCGCGGCGAGGGGCTGCGCCGGCGAGGCGGCGACCACCACCGTGTTGCCGGTGACGATCGCCGGGGCGATCACGCTGACCAGGCCGAGCAGCGCCGGCGTCTCGGGGGCCACCACGGCCACCACGCCGGTCGGCTCGGGCGCCGACAGGTTGAAGTACGGCCCGGCGACCGGGTTCGCCCCGCCGTACACCTGGGGGAGCTTGTCGGACCAGCCGGCGTACCAGACCCAGCGGTCGATCGCCGCGTCGACCTCGTCGCCCGGCACACCCAGGGCGACGAACTGCTCGCGCCGGCCCTCCAGCATCTCGGCGACCCGGTAGAGGATCTGCCCCCGGTTGTACGCGGTCGCCCCGGCCCAGCCCTTCACGGCGGCGCGGGCGGCGACCACCGCGTCCCGAGCGTCCTTACGGGAGGCCAGTGACACATTCGAGGACTGCACGAGATACGACCGTCCCGACTCGCTGCGTGGGAACTTCCCGCCGATGAAGAGCTTGTACGTCTTGCGTACCGCGACCCGCTCAGACATTGAGGTAGCCCTCCAGCCCGTGCCGGCCGCCCTCGCGACCGTAGCCCGACTCCTTGTAGCCGCCGAACGGCGAGGTGGGGTCGAACTTGTTGAACGTGTTGGCCCAGACCACGCCGGCGCGGAGCCGGTCGGCCATCCAGAGGATCCGGGAGCCCTTGTCGGTCCAGATCCCGGCCGACAGCCCGTACGGCGTGTTGTTGGCCTTCTCGACGGCCTCGGCCGGGGTACGGAAGGTGAGCACCGACAGCACCGGGCCGAAGATCTCCTCCCGGGCGACCCGGTGCGCCTGGGTGACCCCGGTGAAGATGGTCGGCGCGAACCAGAAGCCGCGCTCGGGCAGCTCGCACGGCGGCGACCAGCGCTCGGCGCCCTCGGCCGACCCGGCGTCGGAGAGCTCGCGGATCCGCTCCAGCTGGGCGGCGGAGTTGATCGCGCCGATGTCGGTGTTCTTGTCCAGCGGGTCACCGACCCGCAGCTGGGCCATCCGGCGCTTGAGCGACTCCAGCACCCGGTCGGCGACCGACTCCTGGACCAGCAGCCGGGAGCCGGCGCAGCAGACGTGCCCCTGGTTGAAGAAGATGCCGTTGACGATCCCCTCGACCGCCTGGTCGACCGGGGCGTCGTCGAAGACGATGTTCGCGGCCTTGCCGCCCAGCTCCAGGGTGAGCTTCTTGCGGGTGCCGGCGACGGAGCGGGCGATCGCCCGGCCGACCTCGGTCGAGCCGGTGAAGGCGACCTTGTCCACGCCCGGGTGCTCGACCAGCGCCCGGCCGGTCTCGCCGGCGCCGGTGACGATGTTGACCACGCCGGCCGGCAGCTCGGCCTGCTGGCAGATCTCGGCGAAGAGCAGCGCGGTCAGCGGGGTGGTCTCGGCCGGCTTGAGCACCACCGTGTTGCCGGCGGCCAGGGCCGGGGCGATCTTCCAGGCCAGCATCAGCAGCGGGAAGTTCCACGGGATGACCTGCGCGGCGACGCCCAGCGGCTTCGGGTCCGGGCCGAAGCCGGCGTGCGGGAGCTTGTCGGCCCAGCCGGCGTAGTAGAAGAAGTGCGCGGCGACCAGGGGCAGGTCGACGTCGCGGGACTCCTTGATCGGCTTGCCGTTGTCCAGCGACTCCAGCACCGCCAGCTCGCGGGAGCGCTCCTGGATGATCCGGGCGATCCGGAACAGGTACTTGGCCCGGTCGCGGCCCGGCATCGGGCCCCAGACCTTCTCGTACGCCTGCCGGGCGGCGCGGACCGCGCGGTCCACGTCCTGCGCGCCGGCCTCGGCGACCTCGGCGAGGACCTCCTCGCTGGCCGGGTTGATCGACTTGAAGGTCCCGCCGTCGGCCGGGTCGGCGAACTCGCCGTCGACGAACAGCCCGTAGGAGGTTTTGATATCCACCACCGAGCGGGACTCGGGGGCGGGTGCGTATTCGAACATCACTCTCAGTCCAGGGTGAAGTAGTCGGGACCGGAGTAGACGCCGGTCGTCAGCTTGGTGCGCTGCATGAGCAGGTCGTTCAGCAGGCTGGACGCGCCGAAGCGGAACCAGTCCGGGTCCAGCCAGTCCGCGCCGACGGTTTCGTTGACCATGACCAGGTACTTGATGGCGTCCTTGGTGTTCTTGATGCCGCCGGCCGGCTTCACGCCGACCTGCCGCCCCGTGGCGGCCCGGAAGTCGCGGACCGCCTCCAGCATCACCAGGGTCACCGGCAGGGTGGCCGCGACCGGGACCTTGCCGGTCGAGGTCTTGATGAAGTCGCCGCCGGCCAGCATGGCCAGCCAGGAGGCCCGCCGCACGTTGTCGTAGGTGGCCAGCTCGCCGGTCTCCAGGATCACCTTGAGGTGGGCGTCCCCGCAGGCCTCCTTGGTGGCCACGATCTCGTCGTAGACCTCCTGGTAGCGGCCGGCCAGGAACGCGCCCCGGTTGATCACCATGTCGATCTCGTCCGCGCCGGCCGCGACGGCGGCCCGGGTGTCGGCGAGCTTGACCTCCAGCGGCGCCTGCCCCGAGGGGAAGGCGGTCGCCACGCTGGCCAGGTGGACGCCGCTGCCGCGCAGCACCTCGGCCACGTACGGGACCATCGCCGGGTAGACGCAGACCGCGCCGACGTGCGGGCAGGTCGGGTCGGCCGGGTCGGGGCGCAGCGCCTTGGCGGCGAGCGCCCGCACCTTGCCGGGGGTGTCGGCGCCCTCCAGGGTGGTCAGGTCGACCATCCGGATGGCCAGGTCGATCGCCTGGGCCTTGGCGGTGGTCTTGATGGAGCGGGTGCCGAGTTGTGCCGCCCGCTGCTCCGCGCCGACCTGGTCCACGCCGGGTAGGCCGTGCAGGAAGGTCCGCAGAGCGGTCTCGGATCGTCCCAGCTCGGAGAGGTCCGACCGGGCCGACGTCGCTGTCGCCGTCATGCCCCGAATACTACGCATCCCGCCGGTCAGTGATCTTGGTCACGCCGGCTCGGCCGGCGCTGCCGCGTGAGCCGGGTCGCTGGTCACCCCGGCACCCGCAGTGCGGGCGAGGGCGGAGCGGTAGGTTGAGCGATCGTGGACGTACACGTCATTGACCACCCGCTCGCCCAGGCACGGCTGACCGCGATGCGGGACGCCCGGACCGACTCGCCGTCGTTCCGGGCCGCGCTGCACGAACTGACCACCATGCTGGTGTACGAGGCGGCGCGCTCCTTCCCCGTCGAGAAGTACCCCATCCAGACCCCGGTCACCGCCACCGAGGGCACCCGGTTGGCCAACCCGCCGCTGCTGGTGCCGGTGCTGCGGGCCGGTCTCGGCATGACCGACGCCGCGCTCGGCCTGCTGCCGGAGTCCTCGATGGGCTTCGTCGGCCTCGCCCGGGACGAGAAGACGTACGAGCCGCGCGCGTACATGGAGTCGCTGCCGCGCGACCTGAGCGGCCTGCCGGTGCTGGTGCTCGAGCCGATGGTGGCCACCGGCGGCTCGCTGGAGCACTGCTGCCGGCTGCTCGCCGATCGTGGCTGCACCGACATCACCGTGCTCTGCGTGCTGGCCGCGCCCGTGGCCATCGAGCGGCTGGAGCGGTCCGGCCTGCCGTTGCGCCTGGTCACCGCCTCGATCGACGAGGGCCTCAACGACAACATGTTCATCGTGCCGGGCCTCGGCGACGCCGGCGACCGGCAGTTCGGCGGCATGCCCCGGTTCTGACCCGGTCGCGGCCCGGGACGGGTGTCGGCGGGTCGGCACGCGGGCGAGCGCGCAACCGCTACCGTCTCGGGCCATGACTGGTGTTGCGCTCGCCGAAGAGTTGCTGCTGCTGGCGTACGACGACGACACGGGCCGGGCGACCATGCCCCGGATCAGCCTCGACCTGGGGATGGCCGCCGCCGTCCTGGTCGAGCTGGCCCTGGCCGGGCGGATCGCGTACGCCGAGGGATCCCTGGTGGTGAGCGACCCGACGCCGGTCGGCGAGCCGATCATCGACGAGGTGCTCGGCCGGATGGCCGCGGACACCCCGCACACCCCGTCCTCCTGGGTGCAGCGGCTGCGGCACGGCCTGCGCGACCGGATCCTCGGCGACCTGGTCGCCCGGGGCGTGGTCCGGGACGTCGAGGAGACCGAGCTGGACTTCATCGTGGTGCACCGCTACCCGATGGCGGACGCCTCGGTGGAGGACGACACCCGGCGCCGGCTCGCCGAGGCGCTGGCCGGCGGGCAGCTGCCCGACGAGCGGACCGCCGCGCTGGCCACCCTGGTCGCGGTGCTGCGGATGGAGCCGGCGCTCGGCCGGACCGGCGCCGCCGCCGCTGACGCCCGCCGCCGGCTGGAGGAGATCGCCGGCAGCGCCGGCTTCTCCGGCAACGTCAGTCTCGACGACTCGGTCGTCCGCCCCTCCGTCGGGCTGGTGGTGGCCGCCCTCGCCCAGGCCGTGGACCAGGCCCTCGGCAAGCGCCCCTAGCGGGCGCCCAGGCGGGACCGCCACCGGCTGAAGGAGTGGACACCTCCGTCGCCCGCCGGGTGCCGGCGGTCCCGACCGCTGCGGTCAGAGGCCGAGTGCGGTGGCGATCTCGGTGCGCAGCGCGGCCACCGCAGCGGTCGCGCGCTGCCGGGCCGCGGCCACGTCGCCGTCCGCGACGGGCTCCACCACCTCCAGGTACGCCTTGAGCTTCGGCTCGGTGCCCGAGGGGCGGATCACCACCCGGGCGGCGCCGGTCCGCAGGATCACCACGTCGGAGGCGGGGAGCAGGTCCCGCGACTCGCTGACCGGCTGCCCCAGCAGGGTGGTCGGGGTGGCCGCCCGGATCCGGGCCATCGCGGTGGCGATCTCCCGCAGGTCGTCGACCCGCACCGAGAGTTGGTCGGTGTGGTGCACGCCGAACTCGGCGGCCAGCTCGTCCAGCCGGTCGGTCAGCGTCCGGCCCTGCGCCTTCAGGCCGGCGGCCAGCTCGGCGACGGTCAGCGCGGCGGTGATGCCGTCCTTGTCGCGGACGTGCTCCGGGGCGACGCAGTAGCCCAGCGCCTCCTCGTACCCGAACACCAGCGGCTGCGCCCCGCCACCGGCCCGGACGATCCACTTGAACCCGGTCAGCGTCTCGTCGTACGGCAGGCCCCGGGCCGCGCACATCGCCCGCAGCAGCGACGACGAGACGATGGTGGTGGCGTACAGGCCGGTGACCCCGCGCCGCATCAGGTGATCGGCGAGCAGGGCGCCCACCTCGTCCCCGCGCAGCATCCGCCAGCCGGTCCCGCCGTCGCGGACGGCCACCGCGCAACGGTCCGCGTCCGGGTCGTTGGCGATCGCGATGTCGGCGCCGGTCGAGTCGGCGAGCGCGACCAGCCGGTCCACCGCGCCCGGCTCCTCCGGGTTGGGGAAGTGCACCGTCGGGAAGGCCGGGTCCGGTTCGGCCTGGTCGGGCACCACGCCGGGGACCGGGAAACCGGCCCGGGCGAAGGCGGCGGTCAGCACCGCCGCGCCGACCCCGTGCAGCGGCGTGTACGCCACGGTCAGGTCGCGCGGGCCGTCCGGCGAGACCACCGCGGCGGCCCGCTGGACGTACGACGCCGCCAGGTCGTTACCGAGCACCTGGCCGGACGGGCCGAGCGGCACCCGCGCCAGCGGGCCGACCGCCCGGATGGCCGCCTCGATCCCCGCGTCGGCCGGCGGCACGATCTGCGCCCCCGCCCCGAGCGTCCCACCGAGCTGGGCCCCGAGGTAGACCTTGTAGCCGTTGTCCTGCGGCGGGTTGTGGCTGGCGGTGACCATCACCCCGGCGACCGCGCCGAGGTGCCGGACCGCGTACGCCAGCACCGGGGTGGGCAGCGGCCGGGGCAGCAGCAGCGCCGGCCGGCCCGCGCCGGTGGCCACCTGGGCGGTGCGCTCGGCGAACTCGCGGGAACCGTGCCGAGCGTCGTACCCGATCACCAGCGGGCCCTCGCCGCCCTGGGCGGCGAGCCAGCCGACCAACCCGGCCGCGGCCTGGGTGACCACGGCGAGGTTCATGCCGTTGGGGCCGGCGCGCAGCGGGCCGCGCAGCCCGGCGGTGCCGAAGGTCAGCGGCCCGGCGAACCGGTCGGCCAGCTCCGGCGCGCTCTCCGGCAGCCGGTCGAGCACCGCGCGGAGCTCGTCACGGCTGGCCGGGTCGGGGTCGTCGTCGAGCCAACGCCGGGCCTGGTCGCGAATGTCGTCAAGGTCAGTGGTTTCCGCCGCCATTGCCTATGGATAGCACGGCGGCGGATCACCACGTTTCGGCGGCCTCGGTCAGCCGGCCGCCGTGAGCTGGAACGACTTCACCATCTCGTCGAAGATCGGCCTGCTCTCGGCGAACTTCGCGTCGGTCGAGGAGAGGTAGAACGAGTACATCTTCCCGTCGCTGAGCACGCCCCGCCACACGCCGTGCCGCTTGCCGTCACCGTCGCCGCAGGTGTACTCGAACTCGACGCCCGGCTTGCCGGCCGTGTCCTGCTCGTCCATGGCGACCTGCTCGTACGGGTCGCCGCAGGTGGTGCTCTTGGTCTTCAGGAAGGTCTGGGCGCTTTCCGCCCACCGGTTGGCGCTGCCCTTCCACTTCTCGGCGAGGATGCGGACCTTGCGTCCTTCGTCCTGAGGATCCACATAGTCGACGTAGGACCCGCCGGTGGCCTTCTTCCAGCCCTTGGGCACCATCACCCGAACGCCCCTGGCGTTGTGCTCCTGCATCTCGGGCAGCTCGCCGCCGGCCGCCGGCGCGGTGGGCTGGACCTGCGGCGGGGTGGTGGGCTCCGGGTCGCCGCCGCTGAACAGCGTGACCATGCCGATCAGCAGCACCACCGCCAGGCCGCCGGCCGCCGCGAGCTGGACCTTGCGGGGCCAGCCCTGCACGGTGGCGGACAGTCGTCCGCCGGCGCCCTTCACCTTGTCGAGCGCGCCGCCACCCCCGGTGGCTCCGCCCGGCGCGGTGGCCGGTGAGGCCCACGGCTGGCCGGTGCCCGGCACCGACCACTGAACGCCGCCGTACACCGGCTGGGTGGCCTCCGGCGCGCCGCCGTACACCGGCTGGGTCGCGTCCGGGTGGGCGCCGATCCGCTGGGTGGCGTCGGAGCGCCCGCCCCCGATCCGCTGGGTCGCGTCCGGGTGCCCGGTGCTGATCCGCTGGGTGGCGTCCGGCGCCCCGCCGTACGTCGTGCCGGGCGGGCGGCCCGCCGTGGGCATTGCGCCGGGTGGGCGGCCCGCCGTGGGCATCGCGCCGGTCGGGGTGTGCAGTGGGCCGGCGAGCGCGTCCGCGTTGGTGTCGTCGAGCCCGGCGGCGGACCCGGCCGGCTTCGGCCGCTCGCCCCGGCGCAGCGCGGCCAGCCGGTCCGTCAGCGACTCGCCGGGGGCCAGCATGGCCCGGCCGCCGATCTGCCCGCTCGGCTTCGACTCCGGCTCGGCCGTCGGGAGCGGCGTCGGCGGGCGCTGCACCGGCACCACCGCGTACGGGTCGGTGACCGAGTTGACCGCGGTGGCGGTGCTGGTCAGCGGCCCGGCGAGCAGCTCGCGGAGCATTGCCCGGGAGGTGTGCACGTCGAGGCGGCGGCCCGGGTCCTTCTCCAGCAGGCCCATCAGCACCCGGGTCAGCGGCCCGCTGCGCTGCGGCGTGGCCGGCGGGTCCTCGACCACGGCGTGCATGGTCTCGATCGGGTCGCCCTTGTCGAACGGGGGCCGGCCCTCCACCGCCGTGTAGAGCGTCACGCCGAGGGAGAACAGGTCGCTCGGCGGGCCGAACTCCTGGCCCATGGCCCGCTCGGGAGAGATGAAGTGCGGCGAGCCGAGCACCATCCCGGGGGTGGTGAGCTGGACGTCGGTGGGCATCCGGGCCACCCCGAAGTCGGTCAGCACGCAGCGGCCGTCGGTGCAGATCAGCACGTTGGCCGGCTTGACGTCGCGGTGCAGCACGCCGTTGGCGTGCGCCACCTCCAGCGCGCCGAGCAGCGCGATGCCGATCTTGGCGACCGCGCGGGGCGCGACCGGCCCGTCCTCGATCACCATGTCGGCGAGGCTGCGTGCGTCCAGCAGCTCCATCACGATCCACGGCCGGCCACCCTCGGTGACCACGTCGTACACCTGGACCACGGCGGGGTGCTGGATGGCCGCGGCGGCGCGGGCCTCGCGCAGGGTGCGTTCGTACATCGCGTCTCGGTCGGTGGGGGCCAGCCCCGGGGGCAGGACGACCTCCTTGACCGCCACGTCGCGCCGCAGCAGCGTGTCGGTGGCACGCCACACCGTGCCCATGCCGCCGTTGCCCACCGCCGATCGCAGCGAGTAGCGACCACCGATGATGGTGCCGGGTGCCGCGCGTCCGTTGGGAGGACTGACTGGTCCGCCGCTCCACGTCGGGATCTGAGTCACAGAAAAGCCACCGGGGGAAATCGAGGGGGCTGGGACACAACTCCCCTATCTTGCTGGTTCCGACGCCCGATGCGAAACCCGACGCGGCGCACCTTTGTCTACCGGACGGTACGTGCCCGCATGTTCACCTGTCGTCGACCCCCGGTTGTGCGGTATCCCTCACCCATCGACGCCGTCGCGCGTCCTACCATCCGGTGATGAGCGAACGGCGGCCGAGCGAGTCCGGTTTCCCCATCAAGGGCGTCTACACGGCGGACGACCTCCCCGAGGAGCTGGAGACCCGGCTGGGCGGTCCGGGGGAGTACCCCTACACCCGCGGGGTCTACCCCACCATGTACACCTCCCGTCCCTGGACCATGCGGCAGTACGCCGGCTTCGGCACCGCCACCGAGTCCAACGCGCGCTACCACCAGCTGCTGCGGGCCGGCACGATGGGCCTCTCGGTCGCCTTCGACCTGCCCACCCAGATGGGCTACGACTCCGACGACCCGATCGCGCACGGCGAGGTCGGCAAGGTCGGGGTGGCCATCGACTCGATCGAGGACATGCGGCTGCTCTTCGACGGCATCCCGCTGGACAAGGTCTCCACCTCGATGACCATCAACGCGCCCGGTTCGGTGCTGCTGCTGCTCTACCAGCTCGTCGCCGAGGAGTCCGGGGTGGCCGGCTCCGCGCTCACCGGCACCATCCAGAACGACATCCTCAAGGAGTACATCGCCCGGGGGACGTACATCTTCCCGCCGAAGCCCTCGCTGCGGCTGGTCGCCGACACGTTCGGCTACTGCCGCAAGGAGGTGCCGAAGTGGAACACCATCTCCATCTCCGGCTACCACATGGCCGAGGCCGGCGCGACGCCCGCGCAGGAGATCGCGTTCACGCTGGCCAACGGCGTGGAGTACGTCCGCGCCGCGCTGGCGGCCGGGCTGGCCGTGGACGACTTCGCGCCCCGGCTGTCGTTCTTCTTCGTCGCCCGGACGACCCTGCTCGAGGAGGTGGCGAAGTTCCGCGCCGCCCGGCGGATCTGGGCCCGGCTGATGCGCGACGACTTCGGCGCGAAGGACCCGAAGTCGATGATGCTGCGCTTCCACACCCAGACCGCCGGCGTGCAGCTCACCGCCCAGCAGCCGGAGGTGAACCTGGTCCGGGTGGCGGTGCAGGGGCTGGGCGCGGTGCTCGGCGGCACCCAGTCGCTGCACACCAACAGCTTCGACGAGGCGATCGCGCTGCCGACGGAGAAGGCGGCCCGGCTGGCGCTGCGCACCCAGCAGGTGCTGGCGTACGAGACGGACCTGACCGCCACCGTGGACCCGTTCGCCGGCTCGTACGTGGTGGAGGCGATGACCGCCGAGATCGAGGCGGCCGCCAACGAGCTGATGGACCGGGTCTTCGACCACGGTTCGGCGGTGGACGCCATCGAGGCGGGCTTCCAGAAGCGGGAGATCGAGCAGTCCGCGTACCGGATCGCCCAGGAGATCGACTCGGGCGAGCGGGTGGTGGTCGGGCTCAACCGGTTCGCCATCGACGAGGAGGAGCCGTACGAGCCGCTGCGGGTGGACCCGACGATCGAGGCGGCCCAGGCGGAGCGGCTGGCCCGGCTGCGCGCGGAGCGCGACAACGGCGCGGTGGAGCGGGCCCTGGCGGAGCTGCGGGCCGCGGCCGAGGGCACCGAGAACGTGCTCTACCCGATGAAGGAGGCGCTGCGTTCCGGGGCCACGGTCGGCGAGGTCTGCGGGACGCTGCGCCAGGTGTGGGGGACGTACCGGCCCAGCGACCGCTTCTGACCAGCGCGTGAACGGCGGCCTCCGCCGGTGCCCCGGGTGCCGGCGGGGGCCGCCGTCGTCGCGCGGCGGGGTCGGCGGCGGTCGCCGGGGGTGCCCCGGCGGGGCTACGGTCGGTGCAGGTTCCCGGTGCGGCACGGAACGGTCGAGCCTTCCGTGGGCGGCCCGGGCAGCGTGGCCCTCCGGGCGGGCATGTGCCGCCGGGTTCCCGGGTAACCCGGACGGGCGAACGGGACGGACAGCGTGTCCGGTCGCGCGCGGGACGATCGTGTCACCGTCGGGCGTCGCCTGGTTGCCGGCTGTCGTCGGTTAATTGTCCGAGCGGCAGTTAATTGCGGCGACTAATGCGACAATTCGGAACGACGGCCCCGGATCGACGCCGATTTCGCGACCGCCGAATCGGTTACGCGTTGTAGGAGGTGTGGGGCAGATGACGGCGTTCGAACGCGATCTACCTGCTGTCCCGCAGATATTCGAGCCCTCTCACCAGGGGTTACGTGACGCTGTGCGGTCCGATCATTACCGTAACGAGGTTGCGCAGCGTCACCGTCGGAGGTCTAGGCTGTCTGCTGTCCTCCCCGATGATCCATCCATTCCTAGTGATCGAGAATTCGACGTGACGAGTGCGTTGACGCTGCCGAACGGCAGCCAGCTGGCGTCGTCCTGGCCGGAGGCGCCATCCGGGTCCCAGCCCCTGCCCTTCGAGCTCGACCAGCTGCTCGCCCTGCGGGTACCCGGCCTCATCGCCACCCGTCGCCACATCCACTCCCACCCGGAGCTCTCCGGCGAGGAGTTCGGGACGGCCGCGCTGATCGCCCGGGAACTCTCCCTGGCCGGCCTGCACCCGCGGCTGCTGCCCAAGGGCAACGGGGTCATCTGCGACATCGACGGCCGCCCCGACGGCCCGGTCGTCGCGCTCCGCGCCGACATCGACGCGCTGCCGCTGACCGACGTCAAGGACGTGCCGTACCGGTCCACGGTGGAGGGCGTCTGCCACGCCTGCGGCCACGACGTGCACACCTCGGTGATGCTCGGCGTCGGCATGCTGCTGGCCCAGCTCGCCGACGCCGGCCAGCTCGACGGCCGGGTCCGGCTGATCTTCCAGCCGGCGGAGGAGATCCTGCCCTGCGGCTCGCTGGAGGTCATCGAGGCCGGCGGCCTGGAGGACGTGGTCCAGATCTTCGCCGTGCACTGCGACCCCAACCTGCCCGTGGGCAAGGTCGGCCTGCGGGTCGGCCCGATCACCGCCGCCGCCGACAACGTCACCGTCCGGCTCACCGGCCCCGGCGGGCACACCGCCCGCCCGCACCTGACGGTCGACCTGGTCGACGCGCTCGGCCGGCTGGTCACCGAGGTGCCGGCCCTGGTCAGCCGGCGGGTGCCGGCCAACAGCGGGCTGCTGCTGGTGTTCGGCCACGCCTCGGCCGGCACCCGGTACAACGTCATCCCGTCCGAGGCGAGCGCCTCGGGCACCCTGCGGGTGATGGACCGAGACACCTGGGAGCTGGCTCCCAAGATCGTCGCTCAGGTGGTCCGGGACGTCATCGCGCCCACCGGCGCCACGGTCGACCTGGAATACCTGCGCGGCCGTCCGCCGGTGTGCAACGACTCCCGGGCCATCGGCGTCCTCACCGCCGCCACCGCCGCGGCGCTCGGCCCCGAGGGGATCGCCGAGACGCCGCAGAGCATGGGCGGCGAGGACTTCTCCTGGTACCTGGAGTACGTCCCCGGCGCGCTGGCCCGCCTCGGCGTCGGCCGGTCCGGGCCCAACGTGGACCTGCACCGGGCGTCGTTCGACGTCGACGAGCGGGCCATCCCCGCCGGGGTGCGACTCATGGTCCAGACCGCGCTGCGGGCACTGGCGGCGGCGCGGTAGGCGCCGGTGGGCGCGGCACGCCGACCGGCGTCGTGGGCGGCGCCGGTGGCGCGGGCCGTCCCCGCCGCCGACGGCGCAGCACCGCCAGGAACACCACCAGGGGTACGCCCAGCGCCAGCAGCCAGGGCAGCACCGCCCCCAGCACGGTCAGCAGGATCGTCATCGATGCCACGAAGACCTTCCAGCCGCCGCGCAGCCCGACCATGAAGCCGGTCTCGGACTCCTCCTCGGCGGTCGAGGCATCCTTCCCGACGAACGTCACCGTGATGGTGGAGAGCGCGGTCAGGTCGGCCAGCCGGCGCTTCTTCGCCTCCAGCGAGGCGAGGTCGGCCTCCCGCCGGGACACCTCGTCCTCCAGCGACACCAGCTCCGGAATCGAGGAGGCCCGGGAGAGCAGCTTGCGGGCACTCTCCACCCTGGCCCGCTGGGTGGCGATCCGGGCGTCCAGGTCGACGGTCTCCTCGGTGACGTCCTGGGTCTTCACCTCCCGGCGCTGCTGCTTGCCGTACGTCGCCAGCTCGTCGATGAGCGGGGTGAACTTCGCCGCCGGCACCCGCAGCTCCAACTCCGCCTCGGCGTCGGCGGCCACGCTGCGCCGGTTGTCCCCGCCGACGAACCCGCCGGCCAGGGTCACCGCGGCGACGGCCTTGCGCGCCGCGCCCTCCACGTCGTCCACCTGCACCCGCATCGTTCCGGTGTAGATGATCGACCGCTGGTCCACCCGCAGGTCCGGCGCGCCCGCCCCAGCCTTGCCCGGCTGGGCGGCCCCACCCACCGGGGCCCTGCCGGCCGGGGCCTCGGCCGCCGAGTCACCCGCCGAACTCGTGCGGTCCGCCGCTCCGCAACCGGCCAGCAGCAACCCCGCCAGCCCCAGCGCCGCCAGGGCCTTGCCCCGGCGTCGTCCCGTCTGTCCGTCCATCCCCGCTCCGTCCTCTGACCGCCCCGGTCCCGGGGCGTTAGCTCGGACGCGACGCGACACCGCGCCGGTTCCGGCAGACTGCGCTCAGGACGTCACGATTCGGTAATCGAGGAGTCACGATGCAGGTAACCAAGTACACCCACTCCTGTGTCCGGCTGGAGCACGACGGGGGAGTGCTCGTGGTCGACCCCGGGGTGTTCAGCGAGCCGGAGGCGCTGGACGGGGCGGACGCGGTGCTGATCACCCACGAGCACCCGGACCACCTGAACGTCGAGGCGCTGACCCGGGCGCTGGACCGCCGCCCGTTCACCATCAACGGCCCGCCCTCGCTCGCCGGAGCCCTGGGTGACGCGGCAGAGGTGCTGACCGTGGTCGCGCCGGGAGAGTCCTTCGCCGCCGCCGGCGTGGCGGTCCGCGCGTACGGCGGCCAGCATGCCGTCATCCACCCGGACATCCCGGTCGTGGCGAACGTCGGGTACCTGTTCAACGACGTCGTCTACCACCCGGGGGACGCGCTGGTCGTGCCGGACGACGTCCAGGTGGACACCCTGTTCGCACCGATCCACGCGCCCTGGTCGAAGTTCTCCGAGGTGGTCGACTTCATCCGGGCGGTCGCGCCGCGCCGCGCGTACGCCCTGCACGACGGGCTGCTCAACGACAACGGCTTCGGTGTGCTCGACCGGCAGTACACCGCGCTGTCCCGGACCGACTACCGGCGGCTGGAACCGGGCACCCGGATCGACGCCTGACCCGTGCCCGCGCTCCCCTCCGAGCTGGTCCAACGGCTGTACCGCACGCCGCCGGACCGGTTCGTCGCCGCCCGGGACGCCGCCGTCGCCGAGGCCCGCCGGGCCGGTGACGCCGCCGGCGCCCGCCAGATCGCCCGGCTGAAGCGGCCCACCGTGGCGGCCTGGCTGGTCAACCTGCTCGCCCTCGAACGCCCCGAGCTGGTCGCCGACCTGGCCCAGCTCGCCGAGGCGCTGCGCACCGCCCAGCGTGACCTGAAGGGGCCGAAGCTGCGCGAGCTCTCCGCCCAGCGGCGCGCGGTCGTCGCCGCGCTGGTCGCCGAGGTGCGCCGGATCGCGGCCCGGAACCCGGACGCCCCGTCCGCCGGGAAGCTGCCGCTGGCCGAGGTGGAGGCCACCCTCAACGCCGCGCTCGCCGACGCCGAGGTGGCCGAGCAGGTCCGCGCCGGCACGCTGCTGCGGGCGGTCCACTACGCCGGTTTCGGCGAGGTGCCCCGGCCGCAGCTGCGGCTGGTCACCGGCGGGACGGAGGAGCCGCCGCGCGTACCCGACCGGGCGGCGGAGCGGGCCGGGGAGCGCCGGGCGCGCGACGAGCGGGCGGCGGCGCGGGCAGCCCGGGCCGAGCGCGCGAAACGGCGCCGGGCGCTGGAACGGGAGCTGGCGTCGGCGCGTACCGAACAGGGGCGGGCGGAGAAGGAGCTGGACGGCACGGCGGCGGCCGAGCGGGATGGCGGCGCCGCGCTCGACCGGATCGAGGCCGAACTGGCCGAACTGGAGCGCCGCCGAGCCGCGGCCGAGCAGGAGCTGAGCCGGTCCAAGCTGGCCCGCCGGGCTGCCGAACGGTCGCTCACCGCCGCGCGCCGCCGCACCGGCGAGGTGGAGGCGGCGATCGAGGCGTTGGACGCCGAAGAGGAGGATGTCGCCACGGGCGACGGCGAGGCACACTGAGCGCGATGGATGCGTGCAGCGGGTGGTCGGGATGACGCCGGAACAGGTGGCAGCCGCCAGCAAGCCCGCCGTGCTGGAACTGGGCGAGCTGTTCAGCCGCTGCCCGGGGACGCTGCGCCGGGCCCGGCTGCTCGGCATCTCCGGCTGGGCCTTCTACATCACCGGACGGGCCGGCGCGCTCGGCGACGTCCGCGCGGAGACCGTCGCCGCCGTGGTCGGCTTCATCGCCTCGGACGCGGTCGCCGACGGCTGGGACGCCGCCGTCCGGGTGGTCCGTCCGCTGGAGGTGGCCGCCGCCAACCTCGCCGAATGCTGCCGCTGGGGTGCCCAGCACCTGGACGACCTGCCCGGGACGCCCCGGCTGGCGGTGCTGCTGGAGCGGGTCGTCGCCGCGGCGGACGCCACCGGGATGCCGCTCTTCGCCGCCTGGCGGGCCATGCCGGTGCCGGAGCACGCCGCCGGCGCCCGCGCCGCGGTGGCGCTGCTGCTGCTCCGCGAGCACTTCACCGGGGCGTACCTGTTGGCGGTGCGGGCCGGCGGGATGACCCCGCTGGAGGCGGTGCTCGCCGGGCCGGAGGGGGAGGCCGGGGCGTCGGCCTGCGGCTGGTCACCGCCGTACCCGCCGGTCGGTCCGCTGGTGCGGCGGCGGCTCTGGGCCGAGGCGATGACCGACCGGTTGACCTCCGCCGCCTTCCGGGCGTTGCGCCCCGGGGAGGGCGCGGAGCTGGTGGACCTGCTCACCGCCACCCGGGCCCTGCTCGCCGGCGCCCCCGTGCGCTGACCGCCGCCCGGCGGGCCCTGCCCCGGAGCCGCCCGGCTGCGCCCGGCCGCCTCCCGGCGTGCCGCGTCGGCTCCGGGCGGAAAACCGGCGGCGCGGGAGCCGCCCGCCCTGCCAGGATCTCGCCGTGACCCTTCCCGCCGGCTGGACCGTCCGCCGCCCCACCCTCGACGACGTCCCCGCGATCCTCGCCGTGGTGCACGCCGCCGACACGTTCGCCCTCGGCTACCCGGACTTCGACGCCGAGGACGTCCGGGCCGCGCTGACCGCCCCCTTCTTCGACCCCGCCCGCGACTCCTGGCTGGTCACCGACGCGGACGGGACGGCCGTCGCCTGGACGGTGGTGGACAACCCGACCGGGGTGGGCCGCGACTTCGTCGAGGTGCACGTCGACCCGGAGCGCGGCCCGGCGCTGCGCGCCCCGCTGCTCGCCCGGATGCTCGACCGGGTCGCCGAGCGGGCCGCCGAGCGGAAGCTGCCCGCGCTGACCGCCCGGACCGCCGTCTTCGCGCCGGAGACCCGCTGGGCGGCGGAGCTGGCCGAGGCCGGCTTCACCCGGGTCAAGCGGTACGTGCGGATGAGCCGCCCGCTGGCCGGGCTGCCCGCCGAGCCGTCGCCCCCGCCCGGGGTGACCGTCCGCCCGCTGCGCGCCGGCGACGAGGCCGACCTGCGCGGGTTCCACCGGATCTTCGACACCGCGTTCCGGGACACCCCGGACTACGAGCCGGTCGGCTTCGACCGCTGGCGGGAGCAGATCCCGTCGTCCGGCAGGGTCTGGGACGAGTGGTTCGTGGCCGAGGTCGACGGCGAGCCGGCCGGCGCCCTGCAATCCTCCGACCAGGCGTTGGAGCAGGACATGGGCTGGGTCCGCACGCTGTCGGTGCTGCCCGCGTACCGGCGGTGCGGGGTGGGCGCGGCGCTGCTGTGGCGGGCCTTCACCGGCTACGCGGCCAAGGGCCGGGCCGCCGCCGGCCTGGGCGTGGACCTGACCAACCCGACCGCCCCGGTGACCCTCTACCGCTCGGTCGGGCTGCGCGAGGTGCGCTGGACCGACATGTACGAGCGGGTCGCCCCCGCCGCCGGTGTGTGATGTGCGACGCCGGCCGGGGTCGGCGGTGACCGCCCGCCCCGCCGGTAGCAGACTGGGGGCGTGCGATACGCGCTACGCCGACGCGGTGCCGGTCGGGCGGGACCGCAGCTCGGTGACGTAGTCGTCCGGCGCGCCCGCCTTCTCCGCCGCGTTCGCGATCTCCGAGAGGTACCAGGAGGTCGGCAGACCGCCCTCGTACCCGTCGAAGACGTAGACCCAGGCGGTGACGTCGCCGTCCAGGGTCGAGACGCGGACGTGCAGCTTGCGGTACGTGCCCGCGGTCACGCCCTCGATCTCGTCGAGCTGTGCGGCGTCGTACGGGTGAATGTCGTACAGCGCCACGAAGACCCGGTCGCCCGGGGACTCGACGATGGTGCTGACGGAGCCCTCCCAGCCGATCACGTCCTCGCCCGCGAAGGTCAACCGCCAGCCCTCCAGCCAGCCGGTGCCCACCATCGGCGAATGCGGACAGTAGGCGCGCATCCGGGCGGGGTCCAGGTTTGAGCCGTAGGCGGCGTAGTGACGCACGGCGATGACGATAGCCCGGCGGACGGGTGGGGGAGAATACGACGGTGCGTGTCGAACGCGTTCGGGAGAAGAAAGTCACTGTGAACATCGACGAGGGGCGTGCGCTGTGGTGAGCCGGATCGTGATCATCGGCGGGGGGCCGGCCGGCTACGAGGCGGCGCTGGTCGCCGCGCAGCTGGACGCCGACGTCACCGTGGTGGAGGCCGAGGGGGCCGGCGGCGCCTGCGTGCTCTCCGACTGCGTCCCGTCGAAGACGTTCATCGCCAGCTCGGAGGTGGTCACCGGCTACCGGGACACCGAGGAGTTCGGGGTGCACTCCGACGGGTTGGAGGCGGTGACGGTCGACGCCCGCGCGGTCCACGAGCGGGTCAAGCGGCTCGCCCTGGCCCAGTCCGCCGACATCCACGCCAAGCTGGTCAAGGCCGGGGTGACCGTCGTCGCCGGGACCGCCCGGCTGGGTGAGGACACGCTCGGTCACACCCACCGGGTGATCGTCACCCCGGCCGACGGTGGCGCTGAGTACTCGATCGCCGCGTCGACCGTGCTGGTCGCCACCGGCGCCACCCCGCGCCAACTGCCCACCGCGGTGCCCGACGGCGAGCGGATCCTGACCTGGCGGCAGGTGTACGACCTGCCCGAGCTGCCCGAGCACCTGATCGTGGTCGGCTCCGGCGTCACCGGCGCCGAGTTCGCCAGCGCCTACCTGGCGATGGGCGTCGAGGTCACCCTCGTCTCCAGCCGGGACCGGGTGATGCCGCACGAGGACGCCGACGCGGCGATGGCCATCGAGCGGGTCTTCCGCAACCGGGGCATGAGCATCCTCAACAACTCCCGGGCGGACGCGGTCCGCCGTACCGACGACGGCGTCGAGGTCCAGCTCTCCGACGGCCGGGTCGTCTACGGCTCGCACGCGCTGATCGCCGTCGGCTCGATCCCCAACACCGCCGACCTGGGGCTGGCGGAGTACGGCGTCGAGCTGGCCAGGGGCGGCTACGTCACCGTCGACCGGGTGTCGCGCACCAACGTCCCCGGCATCTACGCGGCCGGCGACTGCACCGGGGTGCTGCCGCTGGCCAGCGTCGCCGCGATGCAGGGCCGGATCGCGATGTGGCACGCGCTCGGCGAGGCGGTCCGGCCGCTGCGGCTGCGTACCGTGGCGGCGAACGTCTTCACCGACCCGGAGCTGGCCACCGTGGGCGTCTCGCAGGACGAGGTGGACGCCGGCAGGACCCCGGCCCGCCAGGTGATGCTGCCGCTGTCGGGCAACGCCCGGGCGAAGATGGACGACCTGGCCGACGGCTTCGTGAAGCTCTTCTGCCGTCCGGCCAGCGGCCAGGTGGTCGGCGGCGTGGTGGTGGCGCCGAAGGCGAGCGAGCTGATCCTGCCGATCACCATGGCGGTGGAGAACAACCTCACCGTCAACGAGCTGGCCCAGACCATCACGATCTACCCGTCGCTGTCCGGGTCGATCACCGAGGCGGCCCGCCAACTCATGCTCCACGAGCTGGAGTAATCGTTCGCGTCGCAGCCAGGGCGCGGTCCCGGGCAGGGCGTCGCGCCGGGCTGCCCGGCCGACACCTCCCGGCCGCTACCGAGACCGGCAGCCCGCCGGCAGGGCGACGGCGGGGCGTCCGCGTCAGTCGACCGGGACCTCGGCGCGGGTGCGGGCGCCGACGATCGTCATCGCCCAGCCCGCCGCCGCGAACCCGGCCGCCGCCGCTGCCGCGATCAGCGCCAGCCGCCAGGCCGACTCGGTCAGCGCCGTTCCGCCGAGGTGGCCGACCAGCGCGCCGTAGGCCGCCCAGCCGATCGCCGCGACCGTTTCGTACGACAGGAAGAGCCGGTACGGGTAGCGGCTGCGGCCGGCGGAGAAGCAGGCCGCCATCCGGCCGCCGGGTACGAACCGGCACAGCAGGATGGCCAGCGGCCCCGGCCTGCGCAGCCCCCGGGTCGCCCGGCCGGCCATCCGGCGGGCCCGGCTCGGCTCGGCGTGCCGGGGCGCGCGGCGGTCGGGGGCGCTGCGGCCCAGCAGGTAGCAGGCCAGGTCGCCGGCGAAGACACCGAGCGCCCCGACGCCGATGGTCACCGGCAGGCTCAGCCCGCCGTAGACGGTGAGCGCGCCACCGGTGATCATGACGACCTGGGTGGGGACGACCGGCACGAACGCGTCCGCGGCCAGCAGACCCAGCAGCGCGAGGTACGCCCACGTCGGCGACGCGACGTCAGTGAGAAGTTCGGGCACGACTGCCACCTCGCCGGTCAAGGCCGATCACGTCCACCGAGCCTGACGGCGTGTGCGCCGTCACCGGGGACGGACCCGGCCGGTGGTGACGGTGGACACCACCGGGCCACCAGGGGACAACGATGGAGCTCGACCCGGCGTGACGGGCGTAACGGGTCGAATCCGGGCGGGGCGCGGACGGCGGATCGGCGCTCGTCGGCGTACCGTTGTCGGCGCGCGGTCGCACGCGCGTCGGGCCCCCCGTTTCCGACGAGCCGGCCGCCGCGGGTCGCCGGCAGGTCCCGTGCCGGCGGCCCGCCCCTTCTCCCGGCCCGCCCTGGCGCCCACCCGACCGGCCGGCGACGCGAGCCGGAAATCCACTCGCACCGCCCTCCGCCGGGCCCGTACCGTCGTGGCATGCGCAGCGCGGTAATGGCCACGACGCCGGGAGACCCCGGCGTGCCGCACTGACGTTCGACGTCGACGAGGCCCCGGGGCGATCCGCCCCGGGGCCTCGCGGCGTCCGTGGATCAGGTCGCCTCGGGGCCGTACCCCGAAGGAGAGCACATGATCGACCACCGCAGGCTGGGCCGGGAGCTGGACCTGTTCGTCTCCGACCCCCTCGCCGGCGCGGGCCTGCCGATCTGGCTGCCGGCCGGCGCCGCCGCCCGGCACGCCGTCGAGGAGTACGTCCGCGAGCTGGAACGCCGGGCCGGCTACCAGCCCGTCTACTCGCCGCCGCTGGGCAAACGAGAGCTGTTCGAGCTCTCCGGGCACCTCGGCTATTTCGCCGACGACATGTTCCCGCCGCTGCGGCTCAGCGCCGACGACGAGTTCGTGCTGCGCCCGGCGCTCTGCCCGCACCACGCGCTGGTCTACCGGGCACGCGGCCGTTCCTACCGGGAGCTGCCGCTGCGCGTCGCCGAGCTGGGCGGAATGTACCGGGCGGAACGCTCCGGCGTGCTGGGCGGCCTGTCCCGGGTCCGCGCCATCTCGCTGAACGACGCGCACAACTTCTGCGCCCTGGACCAGGTCGGCGAGGAGGTGCGGGAGATCCTGCGGCTGATCCGCGAGGCGCACGCCGCGCTCGGCGTCCGCCCGGCCGGGTTCCGGCTGTCGCTGCGCGGGCCGGGGGAGAAGTACGTCGGCGACGACGCCCAGTGGGCGCGGGCCGAGGAGTTGCTGCGCGCGGCGCTCGACGGGGTCGACTTCACCGAGGCCCCGGGCGAGGCCGCCTTCTACGGCCCGAAGATCGACATCCAGATCGTCGACGCCGCCGGGCGGGAGTCCACCATCTCCACCGTCCAACTCGACTTCGACAAGCCGGAGCGGTTCGACCTGTCGTACACCGACGTGTCCGGCGGCCGGCGGCGGCCGGTGATGGTGCACCGCAGCCTGGTCGGCAGCATGGAACGGCTCTTCGCCTACCTGATCGAGGTGCACCAGGGCGCCTTTCCGCCCTGGTACGCCCCGGTGCAGCTGGTGCTGCTCCCGGTCGACGCCGGGCAGGCGGGGGCGGCGGCCGAGCTGGCCCGCCGGGCGGTCGCGGCCGGGCTGCGGGCCGAGGTCGACGCCGCCGGCTCGCTGGGTGCCCGGATCCGCGACGCCGCCCGCCGGAAGGTGCCGTACGTCGGGGTGCTGGGCGCCCGGGAGGCGGCCGGCGGGTCGGTCTCGCTGCGCCTGCGCGACGGCCGGGGGTTGGACCCGATGCCGGTCGCGGACGCGCTGGGGCTGATCGGGGCGGTGGTCGCCGCCCGATCGCCCGACCTGCTGCCGGCCGCCGCCTGAGCCGGTCATGAGGAGAGCGCCCCCTGGACCGACGGTGTCCGGGGGGCCGCCTCGTCCTCGTCGTCCACCAGCGCCCCGGCGAACTGCGACCGGTACAGCCGGTGGTACGCCCCCTTCGCGGCGAGCAGCTGCTCGTGCGTGCCCTGCTCGACGATCCGGCCGTGCTCCATCATCAGGATCAGGTCGGCGTCGCGGATGGTGGAGAGCCGGTGCGCGATGACGAAGCTGGTCCGGTCCGAGCGCAGCGCCGCCATCGCCCGCTGGAGCAGCACCTCCGTGCGGGTGTCCACCGAGCTGGTGGCCTCGTCCAGGATCAGCAGCGACGGCTCGGCCAGGAACGCCCGGGCGATCGTGATGAGCTGCTTCTCGCCGGCGCTGACGTTGCTGCCCTCCTCGTCGATCACGGTGTCGTACCCGTCGGGGAGGCTGCGCACGAAGCGGTCCACGAAGGTGGCCCGGGCGGCGGTCAGGATCTCCTCCTCGGTGGCGTCGGGCCGGCCGTAGGCGATGTTGTCCCGGATGGTGCCGCCGAAGAGCCAGGTGTCCTGGAGCACCATGCCGATCCGGCCGCGCAGGTCGTCCCGGCGCATCGTGGTGATGTCCACCCCGTCGAGCGTGATCCGGCCGGCGTCCAGCTCGTAGAAGCGCATGACCAGGTTGACCAGGGTGGTCTTGCCGGCGCCGGTCGGGCCGACGATCGCCACCGTGTGGCCGGGCTCGGCCACCAGCGACAGGTCCTCGATCAGCGGCTCGTCCGGGGCGTACCGGAAGGAGACGTGCGCGAACTCGACCCGGCCGTGCGGGTCGGTGACCCGGGCCGGCTCCGGGTCCGGCGTCTGCTCGTCGGCGTCGAGCACCGCGAAGACCCGCTCGGCCGAGGCCACCCCGGACTGGAGCAGGTTGGCCATCGAGGCGACCTGGGTGAGCGGCTGGGTGAACTGCCGCGAGTACTGGATGAACGCCTGCACGTCGCCGAGGCTCATCGACCCGGACGCCACCCGCAGCCCGCCGACCACGGCGATCGCGACATAGCTGAGGTTCCCGACGAACATCATCGCCGGCATGATGATCCCGGAGATGAACTGGGCGCCGAAGCTGGCCCGGAACAGCTCCTCGTTCTTGTCGGTGAAGGCGGCCTGCACCTCACGCTGCCGGCCGAAGACCTTGACCAGCTCGTGGCCGGTGTACGCCTCCTCGATCTGGCCGTTCAGCTCGCCGGTGTGCCTCCACTGGGCGATGAACTTCTGCTGCGACCGCTTGGCGATCTGCTGGGTCACGACGACCGACAGCGGCACCGCGACCAGCGCGACCAGCGCCAGCAGCGGCGAGATCCAGAACATCATGGCCAGCACGCCGACGACGGTGAGCAGCGAGGTGAGCAGCTGGCTGAGCGTCTGCGACAGGGTCTGCGAGATGTTGTCGATGTCGTTGGTGACCCGGCTGAGCAGCTCGCCCCGGGGCTGCCGGTCGAAGTACGGCAGCGGCAGCCGGTTGAGCTTCTCCTCCACCTCGGCGCGCAGCCGCAGCACCGTCCGCTGCACCACGCCGTTGAGCAGCCAGCCCTGCCACCACATCAGCAGGCTCGCGGCGAGGTAGAGCCCCAGCGCCAGCAACAGCACCCGGCCCAGCGCCGGGAAGTCGATGCCCACGCCGGGCACCACGTCCATCCGGGCGAGCATGTCGGCGAAGTTGTCGTTGCCGGCGGCCCGGGCCGCCGCGACGGCCTGGTCGGCGCTGCTGCCGGCGGGCAGCTGCCGGCCGATCACGCCGGTGAAGATGATGTCGGTGGCCCGACCGAGGATCTTCGGCCCGACCACGCTGGCCGCGACGCTGGCCACCGCCAGGCTGACGATGGCGGCCAGGTGCAGCCGCTGCGGCCGGAGCCGGTTCAGCAGCCGCCGGGCGGACGGCCCGAAGTTCAGCGACTTCTCCGCCGGCATGCCGGCGGACATCCACGGCGGGCCGCCGCGCTGCCCGCCGGGGGGCAGCCGCTTCGGCGTCCCTGCCTCCGGGGCCTTCTTCTGCTCGGGTACGGCCGTCATGCCGTCACCTCGCTACGCTCGGTGCCGCCATGACCCCCGCGGCCACTGAGCTGCCTGAATCGCTCGCTGCGCTCGCTCATGCCGTCACCTCGCCACGCTCGGTGCCGCCATGACCCCCGCGGCCACTGAGCTGCCTGAATCGCTCGCTCATGCCGCCACCTCCGCCGTCTGCTGGGACGCCACGATCTCGGCGTATGTCGGGCAGGTGTCCAGCAGTTCGTCGTGTCGGCCCATCCCGACGACGCCCCCGTCCTCGAGCACGATGATCTGGTCGGCGTCGACGATCGTGGAGACCCGCTGGGCCACGATCACCACCGCCGCGTCCGCGGTGACCGGCCGCAGCGCCGCCCGGAGCCGGGCGTCGGTGCCGAGGTCCAGCGCCGAGAACGAGTCGTCGAAGAGGTAGATCTCCGGTTTGCGTACCAGCGCGCGGGCGATCGCCAGGCGTTGCCGCTGACCACCGGAGACGTTGGTGCCGCCCTGGGCGATCGGCGCCTCCAGGCCGTCCGGCATCTGGGCGACGAAGTCGCGCGCCTGGGCGATCTCCAGCGCCGCCCAGAGTTCCGCGTCGGTGGCGTCCGGGTTGCCGTACCGCAGGTTGCTGGCGACCGTGCCGCTGAACAGGTACGGCCGTTGCGGCACCAGCCCGATCCGCCGCCACAGCTCGTCGGGGGCCAGTTCGCGGACGTCCACCCCGTCGACCAGCACGGCCCCGGCGGTCGGGTCGACCAGTCGCGGGATCAGCGTCAGCAGGGTGGTCTTGCCGGCGCCGGTCGAGCCGATGATCGCGGTGGTGTGCCCGGGCCGGGCCCGGAAGGAGATGTCGTGCAGCACCGGGGCGCTCGCCCCCGGGTACTGGAACGCCACGTCGCGCAGCTCCAGCTCGCCGTGCCCCTCGACCCGGGTCACCGGCGACGCCGCCGGGACCACCGACGACTCGGTGTCCAGCACCTCGACGATCCGTTCGGCGCAGACCGCCGCCCGGGGCACCATCATCAGCATGAAGGTCGCCATCATGACGGCCATCAGGATCTGCATCAGGTACTGCAGGAACGCGGTGAGCGCGCCGACCTGGATGGCGCCGGCGTCGACCCGCTGCGCGCCGAACCAGAGCACCGCGACGCTGGAGAGGTTGAGCACCAGCATCACCACCGGGAAGATCAGCGCCATCAGCCGGCCGGTGCGCAGGGCGGTGGCGGTGAGGTCGGCGTTCGCCACCGCGAAGCGGTCCGTCTCGTACGGCTCCCGGACGAAGGCCCGGACCACCCGGATGCCGGTGATCTGTTCGCGCAGCACCCGGTTGACCGTGTCGATCCGGGTCTGCATGAGCCGGAAACCGGGCACCATCCGCCGGATGATCAGACCCAGCGCGACCGCCAGCACCGGCACGCTGACCAGCATCAGCCAGGACAGCCCCAGGTCCTCCCGGAGCGCCATCACCACACCGCCGACGCTCATGATCGGCGCGGCGACCAGCATGGTGCAGCTCATCAGCACGAGCATCTGCACCTGCTGCACGTCGTTGGTGTTGCGGGTGATCAGCGAGGGCGCGCCGAACCGGGCGACCTCGCGGGCGGAGAAGCGGTTGACCTGCGCGAAGACCTCGGCCCGGACGTCCCGGCCGAAGGCCATCGCGGTCCGCGCGCCGAGGTAGACGGCGGCCACCGAGCAGGCGATCTGGACCAGGCTGACCAGCAGCATCCAGCCGCCGGTACGCATGATGTAGTCGGTGTCGCCGCGGGCCACACCAAGGTCGATGATGTCGGCGTTGAGGCTGGGCAGGTAGAGCGAGGCCATCGTGCCGACGAACTGGAGCAGCACCACGGCGGCCAGTGGCCGGTGGTACGGGCGCAGATGGTCGCGCAGCAGGCGGATCAGCACGTCCGGCCTCCCGGTCCCGCTTCGTCGGATTCCTGGTGCGATGGGTTCAACCTGTTTTCCTCCCCGTCGGACATGGTCACGATCAACTCGGTCAGGAACTCGCGGATCACCGCCCGCTTCGCCGGGTCGGCGTCGACGGAGGTCAGCGGAGTGTCGGTGTGGATGAGGTCGAAGAGCGCCTGCACGTGCTCGCGCCCCTTGTCGGTCAGCGCGAGCTGCACCGTACGGCGGTCGGCGGCGTCCCGGTGCCGCTCGACGAAGCCGTCGCGCTCCAGCGTGTCGACGATCCCGGTGAGGGTGGCGGGTCGGACGAAGCAGCGGTCGGCGACCGCCCGGTGGGTGGTCTCGCCCGCGCGGGCCAGAATGAACAGCACCCGCATCCCGGCCGTCGAGAGGCCGTGGTGTTCGGAGAGGTAGCGACCCCAGTGCTGGTCGACCAGGTGGCCGGCGACCGAGACCAGCCGCCCCATCGGCGCGTTACGCAGCAGGTCCGGGAAGCGGGCCAGCGGTTCCATGTGCACGGCGTCGAGGTTAGCCACCAGATGGTCAGGGGCCAAACTATTTTCGGGGTTCCCGCATCTTGTCGGTGACAATTTATGCTGCCGGCATGACGACGCGCGGCTACCACCACGGCGACCTGCGGCGGGCCCTGCTCGACGCGGCGGTCCAGGCGATCGAGGAGTCCGGCCCGGCCGCGCTGAGCCTGCGGGACCTGGCCCGGCGCGCCGGTGTCTCGCACGCCGCCCCGGCACACCACTTCGGCGACAAGGCCGGGCTGCTCACCGCGGTCGCCGTCGAGGGGTACGACCGCCTCGCCGCCGACCTGGGCGGGGCCGGCGACGAACTGCTGGAGGTCGGCGTGGCGTACGTCCGGTTCGCCGTCGACCACCGGGCGCACTTCGAGGTGATGTTCCGGCCGGACCTCTACCGCGGCGACGACGCCGAGGTGCGCGCGGCCCGGGACCGGGCCCGGGCGGCACTGCGCGGTGGCCTGGCCGCCCTGCCCGCCACCGCCCCCGACCGGGACGCCCTGGCCGCCTGGTCGATCGTGCACGGGTTCGCCACCCTCTGGCTGGCCGGCGCGCTGCCACCCGAGGCCGGCCGGGACCCGGAGCAGGCCGCCCGCGCGGTGATCCGCCGCCTCTTCGAGTGACCGCCCGGGCGGAGGCGTCAGCTGGGGCGGGCCACCGGTGGGCCGGTGGCGGCATCACCCGGCCGGGGGTCCGGCTTTCGGTGACGCACACTCACCAGCTGGTGGGGAGTGGCATGCCCTCGGTGTAGCCGGCGGTGCTCTGGACGCCGACCAGCGCGCGCTCGTGGAACTCGTCCAGGTTGCGGGCGCCCGCGTACGTGAAGGCGCTCCGCACCCCGGCGATGATCTCGTCGATCAGGTCCTCGACGCCGGGCCGGACCGGGTCGAGGTACATCCGCGCCGAGGAGATGCCCTCCTCGAAGACCGCCTTGCGGGCCCGGTCGAATGCGCTGTCCTCGGCGGTACGCGCGCTGACCGCCCGCGCCGAGGCCATTCCGAAGCTCTCCTTGTAGCGCCGGCCGTCCGGCTCGGTGTAGAGGTCGCCAGGGGACTCGTAGGTGCCGGCGAACCAGGACCCGATCATCACGTTGGACGCCCCGGCGGCGAGCGCCAGCGCCACGTCCCGGGGGTGCCGCACCCCGCCGTCGGCCCAGACGTGCCGGCCCAGCGCCCGGGCCGCCGCCGCGCAGTCGAGCACCGCCGAGAACTGCGGCCGGCCGACGCCGGTCATCATCCGGGTGGTGCACATGGCGCCCGGCCCGACGCCCACCTTGACGATGTCGGCGCCCGCCTCCACCAGGTCGCGTACGCCCTCGGCGGTGACCACGTTGCCGGCCGCCACCGGGACGGCGGGGTCGAGCTTGCGGACCGCCCGCAGCGCGGAGATCATCCGCTCCTGGTGGCCGTGCGCGGTGTCCACCACCAGGGTGTCCACCCCGGCGGCCAGCAGCGCCTCGGCCTTGCCGGTCACGTCGCCGTTGATGCCGACGGCGGCGGCGATGCGCAGCCGGCCCCGGTCGTCCACCGCCGGTCGGTAGAGGGTGGCGCGCAGCGCGCCCTGCCGGGTCAGCACCCCGATCAGCCGCCCGTCGGCGTCCACCACCGGGGCCAGCCGACGCCGGCCGGCCGAGAGCCGGTCGAAACCGGTACGCGGGTCGGCGTCCGCCGGCACGGTGTGCAGCTCGGTCGACATCACGTGCCGCAACTGGGCGAAGCGGTCCACGCCGACGGTGTCCGCCTCGGTGACCACGCCGAGCGGGCGGCCCGCCTCGTCGACCACGATCACCGCGCCGTGCGACCGCTTCGGCAGCAGGTGGATGGCGTCGCCGACGGTGTCGGTCGGGCCGAGCGTGATGGGGGTGTCGTGCACCAGGTGCCGCTGCTTGACCCAGGCGACGACGTTGGCCACCACCTCGATCGGGATGTCCTGCGGGATCACCGTGATCGCGCCGCGCCGGGCCACGGTCTCCGCCATCCGGCGGCCGGCCACCGCCGTCATGTTGGCGACCACCAGCGGGATGGTGGTGCCCGTGCCGTCGCCGGTGGCCAGGTCGACGTCGAGCCGCGAGCCCACCTCGGAGCGGGCCGGCGCCATGAAGACGTCGTTGTAGGTCAGGTCGTGCGCGGGGACCGCGCCATGAAGGAACCGCACCCGGCCATCATTCCTGCTCCCGGCCGGGCCCGCCGCCGCTGGTGGCCCAAACCACCCGCCGGGCCGCCGCCCGCCCCCGCCGGGCGAGCCGAGGGTACGGCCGGCCTGCCCGCCGCCCAGCCGAGAGCGCGGCCCGCCCACCCGTCGGCGGGCAGGGGCGGGCCGATGGGTGGGTGACGCGTCGCCGCGGCCGGCTGGGCAGGGGCCCTGCCGCGCCCGCCGGTCCCGACCGGATCAGGCGATGGTGCAGATCGCCGCGCCGGCGGTGATCACCGCGCCGACCTCGGCCGACAGCCCGCTGACCGTACCGGCCCTGTGGGCGTGCAGCGGCTGCTCCATCTTCATCGCCTCCAGCACCACCACCAGGTCGCCCTCGGCGACGGTGTCCCCGTCCGCCACGGCGATCTTGACGATGGTGCCCTGCATCGGGGAGGTGAGCGCGTCGCCGCTGACCGCCGCGCCGGCCTTGGCGCCGCCGCCCCGGCGGGCCGGCTTGCGGGCGGCGGGCGCGGCGGTGGTCGTACCCGCGCCGAGGCCGGCGGGGAGGCTGACCTCCAGCCGCTTGCCCGCCACCTCGACCACGACGGTCTCGCGACCCGCCGGCGCCTCGGCGGCGCCGGCGGCGGCGAACGGCGGCACGGTGTTGTCGAACTCGGTCTCGATCCACCGGGTGTGCACGGTGAACGGCTCGGTGGTGAACGCCTCGTCCCGGACGACCAGGCGGTGGAACGGCAGCGCGGTGGCCATGCCCTCGACGACCATCTCGTCCAGCGCCCGGCGGGCCCGCTCGATCGCCTCGGCCCGGGTCTCGCCGGTGATGATCACCTTGGCCAGCAGCGAGTCGAAATTGCCGCCGATCACGTCGCCGGCCGAGATACCGGTGTCCACCCGTACGCCCGGGCCGGTGGGCAGCCGGAGCGCGGTGACGGTGCCCGGGGCGGGCAGGAAGTTGCGGCCCGGGTCCTCGCCGTTGATCCGGAACTCGATGGAGTGCCCGCGCGGCGTCGGGTCCTCGGCGAACCGCAGCTTCTCGCCGTCGGCGATCCGGAACTGCTCGCGAACCAGGTCGATGCCGGCGGTCTCCTCGGTGACCGGGTGCTCCACCTGCAGCCGGGTGTTGACCTCCAGGAAGGAGATGGTGCCGTCCACGCCGACCAGGTATTCCACGGTGCCGGCGCCGTGATAGCCGGCCTCCCGGCAGATCGCCTTGGCGCTGTCGTGGATCTGGGTGCGCTGGGCGGCGGTGAGGAACGGCGCCGGGGCCTCCTCGACCAGCTTCTGGTGCCGGCGCTGCAGCGAGCAGTCCCGGGTGCCGACCACGATCACGTTGCCGTGCTGGTCGGCGAGGACCTGCGCCTCGACGTGCCGGGGCTGGTCCAGGTACCGCTCGACGAAGCACTCGCCCCGGCCGAACGCGGCGACCGCCTCGCGGGTGGCCGACTCGAACAGGTGCGGGATCTCCTCCATGGTGCGGGCCACCTTGAGCCCGCGCCCACCACCGCCGAAGGCGGCCTTGATGGCGACCGGCAGACCGTGGTCGACCGCGAAGGCGATCACCTCGTCCGGGCTGCCGACCGGGTCGGGGGTGCCGGGGACCAGGGGCGCGCCGGCGCGCTGGGCGATGTGCCGGGCGGTCACCTTGTCGCCGAGGTCGCGGATCGCCTGCGGGGTGGGGCCGATCCAGGTGAGCCCGGCGTCGATGACGGCCTGGGCGAAGTCGGCGTTCTCGGCGAGGAAGCCGTAGCCGGGGTGCACGGCGTCGGCGCCGGACCGGCCGGCGACGTCGATCAGCTTGTCGATCCGCAGGTACGTCTCGGCCGCGGTGTCGCCGCCGAGGGCGTACGCCTCGTCGGCGAGGGTGGCGTGCAGGGCGTCCCGGTCGGAGTCCGCATAGACGGCAACGCTGCCCAGGCCGGCGTCGCGGCAGGCGCGGATGACGCGGACGGCGATCTCGCCGCGGTTGGCGATGAGTACCTTGCGCACCTTGAGGGCTCCTCCCGGGAGGTCGTTGACCGGGAGTGTATCGGTCACTCTGATGGCCCTAACGATCGCTCAGTGTGGGATGGCGCACTGTCCCCGCGCGCCCTAGTCGCCACCCTCATCGAACCCGACGGCGGCGAGGCCACCATCGCCGGCGCCGATCTGCGCAAGGATCCGGCCGAGGTGCGGCGCCGGATCGGCTACGTGGCCCAGGGCGGCAGCACCTGGGACGAGTCCACCGCCCGCGAGGAACTGGTATCGACCTGCGGTCTTCATCGGTGACCTGCTGCTCGCGTACCTGATGCTCGCCCTGATCGCGCTGATGACCTCGGCCGTCTCCTACGGTGTCGCGCTCAAGGTCAAGAGCGAGGACGCGCTCGCCCCGCTGATGAACACCGTCGCCCAGCCGGTGCTGCTGCTCTCCGGCATCCTGCTGCCGCTCACCTTCGCCCCCGGCTGGCTCCAGGGCATCGCCGACTGGAACCCGTTCTCCTGGGCGGTCGACGGCACCCGGGCGCTCTTCGCCGGGGACCTCGGCAACGACAGGGTGTGGCAGGGGCTGACCATCATCGCGGTGCTCGCCGCCGCCGGCGTTTTCTGGGCAGCCCGGCAGTTCGCCCGCAGCGTCCGCTGACGAGACCTGCCTCTCACCGGGGGCGGGGCACCGGCCGAACGTTAGTAGCGTGAGGTCAGTGCCCCGCCTCACCCATGACAGGACCACCTGGCTGACCTACGCCCAGCTGGGGCTGTGGGGCTTCTTCCTCTACGGGTTCGGCCCCGTCGTACCGCTGCTCCGCGACGAACAGGGCACCAGCGCCGCCGTCGCCGGCCTGCACAGCACCGCCGTCGCCGTCGGCGCGCTGCTCGGCGGGGCGCTGTTCGCCCCGCTCGCCCGGCGGGTCGGCCGGGGCGGGGCGATCTGGTTCGGCCTGGCCGGCGTCGCCGTCGGCGTCACCGCGTTCGGCCTGCTCCGCCCGCTGCCCACCACCCTCGCCGCGGTCGCCGTCGTGGCCACCGCCGGCATGATGGTGACCAGCGGCGTCGCCGTCGTCCTCACCGCCCGGCACGGCCCCGCCGCGCCCGCCGCGCTCACCGAGGCCAACGCCGCCTGTGCCGGCATGGGCATCCTCGCCCCGCTGGTCATCGGCGCCAGCGTCGACGCGGGCTTCGGCTGGCGGCCGGTGATGGCCGTCGAGGTCGGGCTGATCGCGCTGGTCGCGCTCGCCGCCCGCCTCTTCCGGGTACGCCTGCCGCAGTCCGCCCCCGCTGCCGCGGCTGCCGCCGTACCCGTCGGGGCGACCCCCGGTGCCGCCGTCGATCCGGTCGCGGTGACCGCCGGTGCGGCTATCGATGGGGTCGGGGTGACCGCCGGTGCTGCCGCCGACCCGGTCGGGGTCACCGCCGGGGCTGGCGTCGGCGAGGCCGGGCGGCTGCCCCGGGCGTACTGGATCGCCTGGGTGCTGATGGCGGTCACCGGCTCGATCGAGGTCTGCCTGTCGCTCTGGACCGCCGACGTGCTCCGCTCACACGCCGGGATGACCGCCGCCTCCGCGTCGGCCGCCGTCGCGGCGATCGTCTGCGGCATGTTCCTCGGCCGGCTGGTCGGCGGCCGCATCGCCCTGCGCTGGCCGCCCGCGCCGCTGCTGCTCGCCGCGCTGACCGTCTCCCTGGCCGGGTTCGCCCTCTTCTGGCTCGCGTCCGTCGGCTGGCTCGCCGTCACCGGCCTGGTGGTGCTGGGACTCGGCAACGCGCTGCACTACCCCCTCGCGATCTCGATCGCGCTGGCCGTCGCCGGGCCGGCCGCCGACAAGGCGGCCGGCTGGTCGGCGTACTCGATGGGGGTGGGCTTCGGGATCGCGCCGGTGGCCCTCGGCGCGGTGGCCGACGGGATCGGACCGCACCTGGCCTTCCTGCTGCTGCCCGGCTTCATCGCCGCGGCCGTCCTGCTCACCGGGCGCCTCGGCCGCGCGCTCCGCGCCGCACCGACCGACGACCGCACCCCGGCCATGACGGGAGCCTGACCCCCGGCCGCTGCCCGCCGGGCGACCGTCCCCTGCCGTCAGCGCACGCGTGCGAGGGTCACCCCGTCGGCGATGGGCAGCATGACCACGTCGACGCGCACGTCGGCCAGCACCTCGTCGTTGAACGCGGCGATCGCCCGGTCGTCGGCGTTCTGCGGGGCGAGCACCCGGCCCCCGCGCAGCGTGTTGTCCACCGCGATCACCGCGCCCGGGCGCATCCGGGGCACCAGTTCGTCCCAGTAGACCGGGTAGCCGGTCTTGTCGGCGTCGATGAAGGCGAAGTCCAGGTGTCGCTCCCGGGGCAGCTCACGCAGCGTGTCGCCGGCCGGGCCGATGCGCAGCTCGATCCGGTCGGCTACGCCCGCGCGCTCCCAGTACCGCCGGGCGATGCCGGTGTACTCCTCGGAGATGTCGAAGCAGGTGAGCCGGCCGTCCTCGGGCAGCCCCCTGGCGATCGCCAGCGAGGAGAGCCCGGTGAAGGTGCCCACCTCCACCGCCCGCCGTGCGCCGAGCAGCCGGGTCAGGAAGGTCAGGAACGCGGCCTGCTCCGGCGCCACCTGCATCGTCGCCTGGTCGGGGAGGAGGGCCAGCGTCTCCTGCGCCAGGTCGCGGACGATCTCGTCCGGCGGCGAGCCGTGTGCGACGAGATAGGCGTGCAGTTCCGGGGTCAGCGGCAGCGACTTGGTGGTCATGAAGGGACGCTAGCTGAGATGTTCGACCTCCTGGCCTCCCGGCGCGACCTTCGTCCACAGGTCCGTGATGCTCAGCGCCAACTCGCCGAGGAGTCGGCGCAGCAGCGGCAGGGAAAGCCCCACCACGGTGCCCGGGTCGCCCTCGATCCCGGTCAGGAACGCCCCGCCCAGCCCGTCGATGGTGAACGCCCCGGCCACCGCCAGCGGCTCGCCCGTCGCCACGTACGCGGCGATCTCGTCGTCGCTGACGTCGGCGAAGTGCACCACCGTCGAGGCGACCGCCTCCGCCCGCGCCTCGTGCGTCACGTCGATCAGGCAGTGCCCGGTGTGCAGCACCCCGCTGCGCCCGCGCATCCGCCGCCAGCGGTCCGTGGCGTCGGCGGCGTCCGCCGGCTTGCCCAGGATCTCCCCGTCGAAGGCGAGCACCGAGTCGCAGCCGAGTACCAGCGTGCGCTCGTCCGGGGTGGCACGCAGCCGGTCGAGCACCGCTTGCGCCTTGAGCCGGGACAACTCCAGGCAGAGCTCCTCGGCCCGGTCCGCGACCACCTGGGACTCGTCGACGCCGCTCACCAGCACGTCGGGTTCGATCCCGGCGGCCTGCAGGAGCTTGCGGCGGGCGGGACTCTGAGAGGCGAGCACGAGGCGCAGTGGCAGGGAGTTCGGCACGTTGCCGACGCTACCGCCTGAGCGGCGGGGAGGGTCAGGCGACCAGCCGCGCGTCAGAGCGGGAGGTGACGCGCCCCGCCCAGACCCGACCCGGTAGGACGAGCGGCGCGTCATCCCGGGAGACGACGAGAAGGTGCTGACCGCTGCGCTGCGTCGTCGTCGGGGTGGGGAAGTCGATGCCGATGATCCGGACCACTGCGCCGGTCAGTTCATCCACGAAGCTGAGTGTGCCGACCGGTGAGCCGTCGAGCAAGGTCCCACAGGCGACGGTTCCGCCCAGGTTGCCACATCGAACACCTCATCAACCCGAAAGCGGTGGACGCCGGTAGTCACCGGCTGATCCGTGGTGGCGGATCGTCCGCGTTGCGGCGACGTCGCCAGAGCAGGTAACCGCCGCCTGCCGCCACGATCGCGCCGAGGGTAGCCAGGCCACGGGCCGTCGAATTATCGTCGCCCCCGCCCCCAGCAGGTTCGGCTGCCGCTGTCGTGGCTGATGCGTCGTTGGGCGGTGCGCTCGTCGTCGCCCACTCGGGTGGGAGCGGAGGTACGTCGGCCGTCAGGGCTGCCAGCAAGTCGATGACACCGTAGCCGTACTCGTCGTCACGGCCAGGTGCGCCTTTGTCGATAGCGGTGGCGGTCAGTCGATGCACGACTTCAGAAGCCGGAAGGTCTGGGTACTTCGACCGTACAAGCGCGACAGCTCCCGCAACGATGGCGGCGGCGCCGGACGTGCCGACTCCCTTGGAGTACTTTCCCTCGATGCTTGTGCTGTAAATGTCCACAGCTGGGGCTGCGACATCGATTTCTGGGCCTGTCACCGATACGGCAGCACGAATTCCAGTCCGGTCGACCCCGCCGACAGTGATTACCCCAGGCTCTGAGGCTGGGTATCCGACGTAGGAGTCCTCGGGCCTATTTCCTGCGGCTGCTACGACGACGATATTCGATGCTATTGCATTGCGGATTGTTTGCACCAGCCGTTCGCTGGATCCGCCGCCACTGGAGACGCTAATTACGTCAGCGCCATGCGATATTGCGAATTCGATCCCCGTGGCGAGTGCATCAGGGTCCCCGTCGCCGTTCGGCGGAGAGTCGAAGATGGGAAGGATCTTCGACTCGGGCGCGATGCCGAGGGCGCCGATGTTTCCGCCGCGTCCATGAGCGGCGATTAGCCCAGCCATCGACGTGCCGTGGCCATCCCGGTCGAGTCGGCCGTCTCCTTTGCCCCCTGTGATGATGTCGAAGCCGGGCAGCAGGTTGTTTCGCAGATCGGGGTGTTGATCAACGCCGGTATCTGGCACCGCGACGATGACACCTCTCCCTTGGCTAATTCGCTGTGCTCGAGCTGCATTTAGGAATTTTAGGTGCCACTGATCGCCGCGAACTCGCTCCGGGCCGCCTGTTGCGGGTGTGGCATTCGCCGGATTGACAAACGGAATATTTGCTGACATGAATATGGCAGCCGCGACGGCGGCTGGGATGAGGTGCTGCCTCACCGAGTGAAGCCGATGGCAGGGCCGGGATCGATTGGTCCCTCGTCCTGAGGAGGAAGAACTACCGGGTTGACTCCCTCATCGGTCTCCCACGGATGGTCTGGATCCCAACCTCGTGATTGCCCGTCGCTTCGCTCGCGATGGCCCGATAGGCCTGGAACTCCACCAGAAGAACTGCCGCCGTACCCGGGAGCGCCTCCGAGGGGTGACAGCCCGTGTATGCCGCCGATTTGGTTGCCGCGTCCGCCGCTTGGACGCGAGCCTGCGGCGCCAGTCGGCGCGGTGCCGGCCCCACCGCCCCCAATCACTCCTCCGACAGGGTTGACTCTGCGTGGTGGGGTGGTTCCACCCGGTTGGCCTAGTGTCATCCCGGGTGCGCCGCCAATCAACCCGCCCGGAGGCATGGACCGGCCAAGAGCAGGTCGTGTCGCGTGAGGTCCCCCGTTCTTCCCAATGGCACCTGGCTGATTGACGCTGCCTGGCTCCCCTCTTTGAGAGCGGGTCATTCCGGATCGGCCTGACGCGCCGGATATGGGGGGCATGCTCGGCGGAAGCGCGACACCTGACGAGGGGCCTGCTGGTCCTGTAGGAGGTGTAACGGGCAGGCCGGAGCTAGGGGCTTGGGCAAGTCCGGTGCCTGTCCCCCCGAGCACGGGCCCGACATTTGGCGCCGTGGGAGTCTGCACCGGCTTGACCACTGTCGCCGATCGGTTGGGTGGCAAGGGAGTGGATGCCGCTAACGGCACTGGCACGATCGGAGGAATGATCGGTGCTTGCGAACCCCCATACACGTCTGGGTTCTCGGTCTGCTTAGGAGGCCTGACCACCGGCGGCTTTTGAAGCATCACCTGCGCCTGCTGGAGCTCACCACTCAGCCCGAACATGATCCCCCGGGCCTTCGTGTTCAGCTGGTCCAACTCCACGTCCGTCACCGGCGGTTCCGTCGTCCGGTTGCCGGCCACCGCCTTCGGGTCGGCGATCATCGCCTCGTACGACCGCTTCTGCTGGAGCTTCGTCGAGTACTGCTCGTAGAGGCTCCTCAGCTCGGGCCGGGCGCTGTCGATGGCGCGGGTGGCGGCGGCGAGCGCGTCGTGGTTGGCGGCGGCGGCGTCGTGGGTGTGCTGGACCTTGTCGATGAGCTGGTCGAGTTCGCCCAGGTATGCCCGGGCGGCGGCGTTGGTCTCCGGCGGCCACGCCTCGGCCAGCCCGCGCCGGTACTCGTGCAGTCGTCGCAGGTGGGTCATCGCGAGGTCGCAGACCTTGCGCCAGCCGGCGACCTGCTTCCAGTGTCCCTTGGTCTCGTGGTCCTGGAGGCAGGCCCACATGCTGAGCACGTCCATCAACTGCCAGTCGGTGAGGCCGGACGTCCGGCCGCTGCCCCTCTCGATCACGGCAGCACCACCGGCCCCCTGTCCGGGCCGGTCGGGTCGGGCAGCCGGGGTCGGCCGCCCGGCATGGTGGAGTACGGGTTGGCGAGCGCTGCCTCCACGTCGGCCACCCTGGCGGCGGCGAAGGCGTCGGCGCCCTGGTAGTCGGAAGCGATCCTGCCGGCTGCGGAGGCCAGGTGGCCGGTGGCTCCGCCCAGGTCGTGCACCATGGTCGCCGTGGCCTGCTGGGTCTCCCAATGGGCGTGCAGGAACTGCACCAGCTCGACGAAGGCGTCGCACGGATTGGGAATGGCGGCCTTCATGTCGTCGGCGATGTACGACAGGTGTGGCGCGTAGTTGCGTTCGACCTCGGCCTGGAGCCGGTCGGCGAACTCGCTCATCTGGCGGATGTCGGCCTCGATGCCGCCGTAGCCGCGCAGCCAGGAAGCTGGGCGGTCCTCCTCAGGGATCATCGATCCTCCCTACCCGTCACGGCCTCGTTTCCCTGAGTGAGGTTAATGGGTGTGACGCGATCTCGGCAGCCCCGAGGACATCACACGGCTCCGCCCCGGCTCGGTCCGGTCGTACCGGAGGAAGGGCCAGCGGGGCAGGGAAAGATCAGCGGGGCAGGCCGGAGGCGCGCCACGCGCCCGGTCCGGCGGCGGGCGTCGCGACGGCCGGTCGGCCGCTGCGCGCCCAGGCGGACGTGGTCACCGGCGCGGGGGTGGCGGACGGCCGGGACCGGACGACGATCGCACCCACCAGCGCGGCCAGTTCGTCGGCGGTCGGGACACCCCGGACGACGCGGAACAGCGGCTCTTCGGCAGACATGGCGTCAGCGTACGCGTCGAGAACTTGACCTTCGCCGCACAGTGGCGTGCCGGCGGTGTGAGCATCGGTGGGTCCGGGTACGGTCTCTGCGATGTCTGACGCGCTTCCCCAACTTGTCGCTGACCGGTACCGGCTCCTCTCGCCGCTCGGCCAGGGCGGCATGGGTCGGGTGTGGAAGGCGCGTGACGAGGTGCTGCACCGGGACGTGGCCATCAAGGAGCTCGTCCCACCGCCCAGCCTCACCGACGACGAGCGCCGCGAGATGCGGGAACGCTCGCTGCGCGAGGCCCGGGCCATCGCCCGGCTGAACCACGTCAACGTGGTCCGCATCTTCGACGTGCTGCGCACCGACGGCGACCCGTGGATCGTCATGGAGTACGTCCCGTCGAAGTCCTTGCAGGACACTCTGGCCGAGGACGGTCCGGTGTCGCCGGCGCGCGCGGTGGAGATCGGTCTCGGGGTGCTCGGCGCGCTGAAGGCGGCGCACAAGGCCGGCGTGATGCACCGCGACATCAAGCCGGGCAACGTCCTGCTCGGCAGCGACGGCCGGGTGGTGCTGACCGATTTCGGTCTGGCCACCATCCCCGGCGACCCGAACGTGACCCGGACGGGCATGGTGCTCGGCTCGCCCGCGTACATCGCGCCGGAGCGGGCCAAGGACGGCACCGCCGGCCCGGAGGCGGACCTGTGGTCGCTGGGCGCGACGCTCTACGCCGCGGTGGAGGGGAAGTCCCCGTACGCCCGGCCGTCGGCGATCGGCACCCTGGCCGCGCTGGCCACCGAGCCGTTGCCGCCGCCGAAGAACGCCGGCCCGCTCAAGCCGGTGCTCCAGGGCCTGCTCCGCAAGGACCCTGCCCAGCGGATCAACGCCGAGGTGGCCGAGCGACTGCTGCGCCGGGCCGGCGGCAAGCGCGCCAAGGGGATCTCGCTGCTGGACGGCGTACGCCGGCCGGGGCCGAACGGTCCGCGCGAGCCGCGCTCACCGCTGGCTCCTGGTTCCTTTTACTTTGTTTTATACGTGACCTTTTTTTAAAAGGATCCTTCTTATCTTTTAGAAAGAATATTTTCAGCTGGGTGCAGTGGCTCACCCCTGTAATCCCAGCACTTTGGGAGGCCAAGGCGGG
>NZ_JBFALG010000022.1:0-101880 GCF_040656135.1 Micromonospora sp. NPDC050200 | reverse complement strand
CCGGGACGGCGACGGGAAGGCCGGTGATGGCCTGCGTGGCTGCGGTCAACCCGGATCGGGTCGCCCCGTCAACGCGTCGAGCGCCAGGTCCACGTCCGCCTCGGTGGAGTAGACGTGGAACGAGGCGCGGACCCGGCCGGCGCGCACCGCCGCCCGCACCCCGGCCCGTTCCAGCTTCTCCCGCGCACCGGGCACCTCCACCGTCACGATCGCACTCTCCCCCGGCGGTCGGCCCAGCCCGGCGAGGAACCGGTTGGCCAGCGCGACGTCGTGCGCGCGGATCACCGGCACGCCGATCTCGGCGATCAGTTCCAGGGCCGGTGCGGTGCCGACCCAGCTGAACCAGGCGGGCGAGATGTCGAACCGCCGGGCGTCGTCGGCCAGCCGCAGCGGCGGGCCGTAGTAGGAGGCGTGCGGGTCCTGGCCCGCGTACCAGCCGGCGGCGTCCGGGCGCATCCCGTCGCGCACCGACGGCGCGAGGTAGGCGAAGGCCGAGCCACGCGGCGCCATCAACCACTTGTACGCGCCGACCACGACCACGTCGGCCAGGCCCCCGTCGAACGGCAGCCAGCCGCACGCCTGGGTGGCGTCCACCACCACCAGGGCGTCGTGCGCGCGGGCGGCTGCCACGATCTCCTCGTACGGAGCGACCGCGCCGTCGGCGGACTGCACCAGGCTGAACGCGACCAGGTCGGTGTGGGCGTCGATCGCGTCGACCAGCCCGGCCAGCGGCACCGTGCGCACCTCCACTCCCCGCTCGCCCTGCACCAGCCAGGGGAACAGGTTGGAGGTGAACTCGACCTCGGGCACCACCACGGTCGCTCCGGCCGGCAGGGCCGCCGCGACGGGGGCGAGCAGCTGCGACACGGTGCTGCCGATCGACACGTCCGCCGCCGGCACGCCGACCAGGCCGGCGAAGGCGACCCGGGACCGGTCGACCGCCTCGCCCCACCCCTCCCACGACGTACGCCCCACCCGCCAGTCGGCCAGCGCCTCCTGCACCGCCGTCCAGACCGGGTCGGGCGGCAGTCCGTAACTGGCGGTGTTCAGCCAGCCGGGCTGCGGCTGCCACAGCTTCTGCGCCTGTTCCAGCTCCATGCCGCCGACGGTAGTGGGACGCGGCGTCGTCGGGGACGGCCAATCGACGGTCGGCGGCCCGCTACCGGATGTTGCCGGTGTGGCCGAGGGAGTAGCGGCCGGGCTGCGGCCAGACGGTCAGGCCGTGCGGGCCACGGCCGACGGGGATCCGGGCCAGCAGCTTGCCGTCCTGCGTGCTCAACACGTACACCTCGTCGTTGAAGCGCCCGGAGAGCCAGAGCTGCCGGCCGTCGGCGGACAGCCCACCCATGTCCGGGCTGCCGCCGGGGATCCGCCAGGTCGTGGTGGGTTTCAGGGTGGCCAGGTCGAGCACGGTCACGGTCCCCTCGTCCCGGTTGGTGACAAAGGCACGGGTGGCGGCCCGGTCGAAGTAGATGCCGTGGGCGCCGTGGCCGGTGGGGATGAAGCCGGTCTGGCGCTCGGCCCGGCCGTCGAAGACGTACACCCCGTGGGCGTGCATGTCGGCGACCAGGAAGTGCTGCCCGTCCGGGGTCAGTCGGGTGTCCTGGGGCATGCCGTCGGCCGTCCTGGTCAGCCGGAACTCGCGCACCTTGTCGAGGGTGGCGGTGTCCAGGACGATCATCCGGTTGGCGAACTCGCAGCTGAACAGCATCGTCCTGCCGTCGGCGGAGTAGTCCATGTGGTTGATGCCCCCGCACGAGGGGAACCGCACCGAGCGCGTCCGCTTCCAGGTGGTCGGATCGTAGAGGTCCAGCCGCTGGTACGCCTCGGCGACCACGATCGCCTGCTTGCCGTCCGGGGTGAAGTAGAGGTTGTAGACATCCTCGAGGTTGACGAACTCGCCCGGCTTCCCGGTCCGGGCGTCGATCGGGATCACCCCGCCCCGGGGTATCTGGCTGGATGCCACGTAGAGGGTGCGCAGGTCGTAGGAGGGGACGACGTGCTGCGGCTCCGGCCCGCCGGGGAACTTCCCCACCACCTGGAAGGTGGCGGGGTCGATCATCCAGACGTCGTTGCTCTTGGTGTTCGGCACGTAGACCATCGGCCGGTCGCCGCGGACCTGCTCGGCGAGCTGGTTCGCGCCGGCCGCGGCGTAGACGTTGCCGGCCGCCGGGTACGCCGGCATGCCCGGCAGCCGCGGCTCGAAGGCCGCGCCGGACGGGGCGGCGGAGGACGGGCCCGTCAACGCCTCCCGGGTCGGTTCGCGGCTGGTGCAGGCCACGAGCCCGGCGAGCAGGATCACCACCGGGACGGCGAGCGGTAGGCGTCGGGTGGGCACCAGCCGACGGTATTGGATGAAGTCGCCTCACGTACGGCGAATCCGGCAAGTCGGCAACGGAGCAGGCAGCTAACTGACGTTGGCCGGGCCGAGCACGCTCTTCAGGTCACCCATCAGCGCGGTGGTCGCCGCCACCCGGAACGGCCCGAGCCGCAGCGTGGTGGTCTTGCCGCCGTTGAGCAGCTTGACGTGCACCTCGGTGTCGCCGGGGTGCAGCACCAGGGTCTCCTTGAGCCGTTCCACCAGCGGCGGGGTGCACCGGTGCACCGGGATGGTGAGGGTGACCGGCTTGTTGGCGGGGTTGCTGCTGACGTCCGGCATGGACATGTCCATCGCCATGATCCGCGGCGTGTCGTCGCGGCGGTCCACCCGCCCCTTGACCACCACGATGGCGTCCTCGGCGATGTACTGCCCGATCACCTCGTAGGTGTTGGGGAAGAACAGCGTCTCCACGCCGCCGGCCAGGTCCTCCAGGGTGGCCGAGGCCCAGGCCCGGCCCTGCTTGGTGACCCGGCGCTGCACGCCGGAGAGGATGCCGGCGAGGGTGACCACCACGCCGTCGGGCACCGCGCCGTCCTCGGCCAGCGAGGCGATGGTGGTGTCGGCCGCCGCGCCGAGGATGTGCTCCAGGCCGAACAGCGGGTGGTCGGAGACGTAGAGGCCGAGCATCTCGCGTTCGAAGGCGAGCTTGTCGCGCTTGTCCCACTCCCCCTCGCCGATGGTCGGCATGACCGTGGTGCTGCCGCCGGTGTCGGCCTCGCCGAAGCCGGCGCCGAAGAGGTCGTACTGGCCGACCGCCTCCTTGCGCTTGACATCGGCGTACGCGTCGATCGCGTCGGCGTGCACGGCGAGCAGGCCCTTGCGCGTATGCTCCAGCGAGTCGAAGGCGCCGGCCTTGATCAGCGATTCGATGGTCTTCTTGTTGCAGACCACCGCGTCCACCTTCGACAGGAAGTCGTAGAAGTCGGCGTACTCGCCCTTCTCCCCCCGGCACCGCATGATCGAGGCGACCACGTTGGCGCCGACGTTGCGTACCGCGGCCAGGCCGAAGCGGATGTCCTTGCCGACCGGGGTGAACGGCCCGGCGGAGGTGTTCACGTCCGGCGGCAGCACCTGGATCCGCATCCGCCGGCACTCGGACAGATAGAGCGCCATCTTGTCCTTGTCGTCACCGACGGAGGTGAGCAGCCCGGCCATGTACTCGGCCGGGTAGTGGGCCTTCAGGTACGCGGTCCAGTACGAGACCAGCCCGTACGCGGCGGAGTGCGCCTTGTTGAAGGCGTAGCCGGCGAACGGCACCAGGACGTCCCACACCGCCTGGATCGCCTCGTCGGAGTAGCCCCGCTCGCGGCAGCCGTCCCGGAACGGGATGAACTCCTTGTCGAGGATCTCCTTCTTCTTCTTGCCCATCGCCCGACGCAGCAGGTCGGCCTGGCCGAGGGTGTAACCGGCGAGGATCTGCGCGGCGCGCTGCACCTGCTCCTGGTAGACGATCAGGCCGTAGGTGGGGGCGAGGATCTCCCGCAGCGGCTCCTCCAGCTCCGGGTGGATCGGGGTGACCTCCTGCTGGCCGTTCTTGCGCAGCGCGTAGTTGGTGTGCGAGTCGGCGCCCATCGGGCCGGGTCGGTACAGCGCGATGACCGCGGAGATGTCCTCGAAGTTGTCCGGCTTCATCATCCGCAGCAGTGACCGCAGCGGCCCGCCGTCGAGCTGGAACACGCCGAGGGTGTCACCCCGGGCCAGCAGCTCGTAGGCGACCTTGTCGTCCAGCGGCAGGGCCAGCAGGTCGAGCTTCTTGCCGTGGTTGAGCTCGATGTTCTTGACCGCGTCGTCGATGATGGTCAGGTTGCGCAGGCCGAGGAAGTCCATCTTCAGCAGCCCGAGCGACTCGCAGGTCGGGTAGTCGAACTGCGTGATGATCGCCCCGTCGGCGTCGCGGCGCATCAACGGGATGTGTTCGATGATCGGCTCGGCGGACATGATGACGCCGGCGGCGTGCACACCGGTCTGCCGGATCAGCCCCTCGATGCCCTTGGCGGTGTCGATCACCTTGCGCACGTCCGGGTCGGACTCGTAGAGGCCGCGGATCTCGCCGGCCTCGGCGTACCGGGGGTGCTTCGGGTCGAAGATGCCGGTGAGCGGGATGTCCTTGCCCATCACCGCCGGGGGCATCGCCTTGGTGATCCGGTCACCCACCGCGTACGGGAAGCCGAGCACCCGGGCCGAGTCCTTGATCGCGGCCTTCGCCTTGATCGTGCCGAAGGTGGCGATCTGGGCGACCTTGTCCTCGCCCCACTTGTCGGTGACGTACTTGATCACCTCGCCGCGCCGGCGCTCGTCGAAGTCGATGTCGACGTCCGGCATCGAGACCCGCTCGGGGTTGAGGAACCGCTCGAAGATCAGACCGTGCGGGATCGGGTCGAGGTCGGTGATGCCCAGGGCGTACGCGACGAGCGAGCCGGCGGCCGAGCCCCGGCCCGGACCGACGGCGATGCCCTGGCTCTTCGCCCACTGGATGAAGTCGGCGACCACGAGGAAGTACGACGGGAAGCCCATCTGGTTGATGACGCCCAGCTCGTACTCGGCCTGGACTAGGTGCCCCTCCGGAATGCCGCCCGGGTAGCGGCGGTCCAGCCCGGCGAAGGTCTCCTTGCGGAACCAGGACTCCTCGGTCTCCCCCTCGGGCACCGGGAAGCGCGGCATCAGGTTGTGGAACTCGAACATCCCGGTCGGGTCGACCTTCTCCGCGACCAGCAGCGTGTTGCGGCAGCCCCGCTGCCACAGCTCGGAGGAGTCGACCGCGCGCATCTGCTCGGCGGACTTGATGAAGTAGCCGCCGCCCTCGAAGCGGAACCGGTTCGGGTCGTCGATGTTGCTGCCGGTCTGCACGCAGAGCAGCACGTCGTGCGCGGTGGCCTGGGCCTCGTGGGTGTAGTGCGAGTCGTTGGTGACCACCGGCGGGATGTCCAGCTTGCGGGCGATCTCGGTGAGCCCGTCGCGGACCCGGCGCTCGATCTCGAGGCCGTGGTCCATGATCTCCAGGAAGTAGTTCTCCTTGCCGAAGATGTCCTGGTAGCTGGCGGCGACCTTGAGCGCCTCGTCGAACTGGCCCAGCCGCAGCCGGGTCTGCACCGCGCCGGACGGGCAGCCGGTGGTGGCCATGATGCCCTCGGCGTGCTCGGCGATCAGCTCCATGTCCATCCGGGGCCACTTGACGTAGTGGCCCTCCATGGAGGCGCGCGAGTTGAGGGTGAAGAGGTTCTTCAGGCCGGTGGCGTTCATCGCCCACATGGTCTTGTGGGTGATCGCGCCGTTACCGGAGATGTCGTCGCTCTTCTGCTCCGGCCGGCCCCACTTGACCCGCGCCTTGTGATAGCGCGACTCCGGCGCCACGTACGCCTCGACGCCGAGGATCGGCGTGATCCCGGCGGCCATCGCCTGCTTGTAGAAGTCGTTCGCGCCGTGCATGTTGCCGTGGTCGGTGATCGCCACCGCCGGCATGCCGAGCCGGTTGGCCTCGGCGAAGAGGTCCTTGAGCCGGGCCGCCCCGTCGAGCATCGAGTACTCGGTGTGTACGTGCAGATGCGCGAACGAATCGCCCATGCGTGGCGCCCCCCGGGTCGAATCATGGGTTGGTCGAGGTCGGTCGGCCCACCCTATCGCCGGGCCCGCAGCCACCTCCAGCAGCCGCGCAGGGCGGACCCGGGGCAGTAGCGCGGGCCACACCGGTGGGACGGCCGACCGGCGCCGGCGCATCGGACTCCCCCGCCACCGCGCCGGTTCGTACGGGCCTGTTCCGCACGCCCGTTCGGCGGCTGCGAACAGGGCGGACGTCCCTACGGTGAGCCGACCCGGCGGCGTGCGAACGCCGCTCCCCGACCGGAAAGGCTCTCCATGACGCCATCCCTGAGCGTGCGCGCCGGCGGACGTCGGCGGTTGTTCCGCCGCGTGTCCAGCGCCGTGCTGGCGGCCGTGCTCACCGTCACCCTGCCGGCCCTGGCCCGGCCGGCGGCGGCCGCGCCCCCCACCGGAAACCTGATCATCAACGGCACGTTCGACAACGGCAGCACCGAGCCGTGGTGGAAGCGGCTGTCCGCGACCCGCATGTCCGTGCAGTCGGGCCAGCTGCACGTCCAGACCGCCGGAGCCAACAAGGCCCCCAACGTCTGGGACGACCTCGTCGGGCACTTCGAGTTCGGAGTGACCGCCGGGCAGCCGTACCGGCTCCGGTTCGACGCGGCGGCCGACGTCGCCCGCCCGGTGCGGGTCACGGTCTCCCGGGTCGACACCCCGTTCACCTCCGCGGTCGACCAGACGGTGGCGCTCGACGGCACGATGCGCCCATTCAGCTTCGACTTCGTCTCGCCGTTCAGCGACCCGAAGGCGGTCCTGCTGTTCCACTTCGGCGCGAGCCCCGCCTCGACCGTACGGCTGGACAACATCTCCCTCGTGCCGCTGGCCGTCGACCCGGCGACCGATCCCGTCCTCTACTGGGACAAGGTGCTGACGGACACCTACAGGGCGGTGGACGAGCCGCCCACGGTCATCGCCCGGAAGGCGGCGATCCTGCACGCGGCGATGCACGACGCGGCCGTCTCCGTCACCGGCGTCGGGCAGCCGTACCAGATCCGGGTGCCGGTCAGCTATCCGGGGACGATGGACGACGTGGTGGCCCCGTCGCTGCACGCCGCCATGGACCGGGCCGCGTACACGGTGCTCACCGCCCTCTACCAGGGCATCTCGTTCAGCAACGCGTGGAACGGCGCCGTCGCCCGCCGGCCTTCGGGGACCAACTCCGCCGAGGTGAGTCGGGGCGACTCGGTCGGCACGGCGGCGGCCAACGCCAACCTCCAGGCGCGGGCCAACGACGGCTCCGCCGCCGCGGACACCCCGCCGTACCAGCTCGACGGCGTCCGGGGCTCGTGGCGACCGACGGAGGGCAAGCCGGCGGTCACTCCGAACTGGGGGCTGGTCACCCCGTTCGCCCTCACCTCCGGCCAGCAGTTCCGGCCCGGGCCGCCCGCCGGCGCCGCCTCGTACAACGCCCTGCTCGGCACCGACGAGTACCGGCGCCAGGTCCAGGAGGTACGCGACTACGGCGGGACGGTCTCGTCGCTGCGCACGACCGAGCAGACGCAGATCGCCTTCTTCTGGGCCAACGACCTGGGCGGCACCTACAAGCCCCCGGGCCAGTTGCTCACCCACACCCGGATCGTGGCGGAGCAGGAGAAGCTGGGCATCCTCGCCAACGCCCGGCTGTTCGGGCTGGTCGGGCTCGCCCTCGCCGACGCCAGCATCGCCGCCTGGGACGCCAAGTACCGCACCGCGATCGACCTGTGGCGCCCGGACACCGCGATCGAGGATCTCGGCGATGCCGCCTGGGCGCCGCTGTCTCGGGACACCCAGGGCCGGTCCTTCTCCCCGTCGTTCCCGGCGTACGTCTCCGGGCACGCCACGTTCGCGGGCGCCTGGGCGGCCGTGATGCAGCGCTTCTTCGGCACCGACGCGATCGTCTTCGACGCGACCACGGACGACCCGGCCGTCCGGACCGTCGTGCGCCGGATGGCGGGCTTCGACGCGGCGGCCCAGGAGAACGCGGTGAGCCGGATCTATCTCGGGGTGCACTACCGGTTCGACGCCGACGCCGGCCTGGCCACGGGCCGCTCGGTGGGTGAGTACGTCTACGCGAGCCGGCTCCGGCCCTGAACGGATAGCACCGCCCCCGCATCGCATCGCCCCGTCCGGCCAGCCGCCGGGCGGGGCGACGCGCGCACCGGCCAGCCGGGGCGGCACGGTGCGCGCGGTGGGGGCCACGGGTCGAGCGGCCCGCACCGCGGTCGGTCAGTGACCGGCCGACGCCCCGTCCGCCGGTCACTGCCGCTCGGCCGGGGCGCACCGGCAGCTCCCCAGGCCGGCGTCGCCCGACGCCGACACGCCGGGCCGGCCGGTACCGCGCCATCGGACGGCCAGCAGGCCCGCCGTGCCGGCCAGCACGCAGACGGCGGTGGCGACCGTCAGCCGCATCGTCACGGCCCGGCGGTCCTCGGCGGTGCACCGTGCCGCCGGACCGGGGTGGCCGAGCGGCCCCCCGACCCGGATCAGGCCGGGCCGGAGCGCCTCGGGCGGCCGGCGGTGATCCGGCCGGACCGCCTCGGCGAGGCGCATCTCGATCTCGTTGCGCACCGCCAGCCAGCGCCGTGTCTGGGCGTCCGGCGTTTCGCACGCGGCGAGCAGCGCCAGCACGACCCGCTCCTGGGGCAGGGTGACCCGGCCCAGCGTGGTGGCCAGGGTGCTGGCCGGGAGCCAGTGCCCGGCGGCGGTCGCCCGCCGGGATATCTCCCGATAGGTGAGCCCGGAACGTTGCCGGAGCTGGCGCAGCGACGCCACGTACTCCCCCGGCGTCGAGGCTCGGGACGGACACGCCGGGACGACATCGATCATTCTTACTCCCCGTGGTCGGATCAGGACCGCGAGCCTCCGCGGCAGGGGCCGCGCCGACCAGCGGACACTCACGGTAGGTAGAGCGCCGGGCCCGGACAATGCCGCTGCGCCGCCCCCACGCTGTCCGGGCAGGTCACCGGGGCGTGTCCGGGTTTTTGTCCGGGCGGCCGGACAGCCACCGCAGGGCGGTCTTGTTCCGCCGATTCCGGATTCCCGAGAATCAGGCGATGGACTACGGGGAGCAGCACATCGCCCAGATCACCGACCCGGCCGCGTTCGTGGCGGCGATGCGCGCGCTGAAGGAGCGGTCCGGGCTGACCTACCGGCAACTGGAACAGCGCGCCACCGGCAACGGGGACGTCCTCGCCCGCAGCACGGTCGCCGACATCCTGCGCCGCAGCACGCTACCCCGCCCGGAGGTGCTGGCCGCGTTCGTCCGCGCCTGCGGTCAGGGCGAGCAGGTCACCACGTGGCTGCGGGCGCGGGACCGACTGGCGACGGCGGCGCTCGTCCCGCCCCCGGCCACCGCCCCGTCGGTCGCCGCCGGCCAGCCCGGCGCCGCACCGACCGGCACTGGCACCGGCACCGGCGATGCGGTCGGCCCGTCGGCGGCCGGATCCGCCCGGGTGGCGGCCCCACCGGCCGGCGCCCTGCGCGGCGGGGCCAACCCCGGGCGGCGCCCGAGGGCCAGGCCGGTGGTGCTCGCGCTCGGCGCCGTGGCGCTGGCCGTGACGGGGGCGGGCGTCTGGCTCACCCGGCCGTCCTCCGCCCCCGCCGGGTCGGCCGGGGAGAGGGGCTCGGACGGCACACCTGCCGTGGCGGCCGGCACACCCGGGCCGATCGCCGGCCGGGTCCGCATCCGGCCCGCCCGCACCCCTCAGTTCTGCCTCAGCGAAGGACGCGACCCCACTGGCGCCTACCCGCACGAGATCGCCGTCCAGCGTCCCTGCGGCGGCTCCACCCCGCCCGAGACGTACCTCGAACCGGCGGGCGGCCACCTGCACTTCATCAGGTGGGAACACCCCGTGAAGGGGCCCGGCTGCCTCACGGTACGCGGCGACAGCCCCGGGATGTTCCTGCTGGAGCCGTGGGACGACTGTCGCGCCGAGCGGTCGACACAGGTCTTCCGGTTCGAGCCGCAGCCCGGCGATCCCGGCGCGTACCGGATCCGGTCGGGACGGGAGGGGCTGTGCGTCGGGATCCGGGACGACGCCACCGACGCCTCCGCGGCGGCGCTGATCGAACCCTGCACGGGCGGCCCCGACCAGGAGTTCCTGGTCGACCGGCTCGGACCAGCGGGCGGCGCGGCGGGGTGACGCGCTGGCGCGGAGGGTGGTGAGCGGGGCGCACCGGGTGCCGGTCGCCCCGCCGTTCTTTGCGGACGTCGCCCACATTGATGCCGTTGACACGATGCCGCATCGCTCGACATTACTGTGTGGCACACAGTATGGTGTGACACATGGTGAGCGAGGAGATCCTGCGGACCCATCTCCAGGAGTTGCGCCGTGGCACGGTGGTGGTAGCGAGCCTGGTCGCCCTCCGCCACCCCGACTACGGCTACGCGCTGCTGCAACGGCTGGCCGCGCACGGCTTCCCGGTCGACGCGAACACGCTCTACCCCCTGCTGCGCCGGCTGGCGGAGCAGGGGCTGCTGACCAGCGAGTGGAACACCGAGGAAGTCCGGCCGCGGAAGTTCTACCGCACCAGCGAGGAGGGCGAGGCCGTGCTGCGCCGGCTCCTCGACGACCTCGCCGCCGTGCAGACCTCCGTCGCCGGGCTGATCGAAGGAGTGGACCGATGACCTCCCTGACCGACCGCTACGTCGCCGCCACCCTGCGGGCCGTGCCCGCACCACGCCGGGCGGAGATCGCCACCGAGCTGCGCGCCTCCATCGAGGACATGATCGACGGCCGCACCGGCGCCGGCCAGGACGCCGCCGCGGCCGAACGCGAGGTGCTCACCGAACTGGGCCACCCGGAGCGGCTCGCCGCCGGCTACGCCGACCGCCGACTCCAGCTCATCGGCCCCACCTACTACCTGGTCTGGCAGCGGCTGCTGCGGCGACTGCTCGCCATCGTGCCCGGCACCGTCGGTGTGGCGGTGGGCGTACTCAAGGCGACCGTCGGCGATGATCCCGGCGCGGCGATCGGCGCCGGCATCACCAGCGCCTTCCAGACGGCGGTGCAGATCGCCTTCTGGGTCACCCTGAGCTTCGCCGTGCTGGAACGGACCGACACCTCGCTGAAGCTGCCCGAGTGGAACGTCGACCAGCTCCCCGAGGGCCCCGTGGAGCGGGACGTGCGGATGATCGACACCTGCGCGTCCGTGGCGATGCTGCTGCTCGCCCTCGCCTTCCTGCCCTGGCAGCACGTCCAGTCCTGGGTCTCGGGCACCGACGGCGGGCGCATTCCCCTGCTCGACCCGGCGCTGTGGCGCTCGTGGCTGCCGTTCCTCGCGGCGGTGCTCGTCGCCGGCCTGCTGCTGGAGATCGCGAAGTACCGCGCCCGGCGGTGGACCTGGCCGCTGGTGGCGGTCAACGCCGCGCTCGACCTGGCCATCGCCGTGCCGGTCGCGGGGCTGCTGCTCACCGACCGGCTGCTCAACCCGGACCTGGTCGCCCGGTTCGAGTGGCTGGGCGCGGGCGGGCACCTGGACACCGTCGCCGGGGTCGCCGTCGTGGTCATCGCCGCGATCACGCTCGGGGACGTCGCCGACAGCGTGGTCAAGGCCCGCCGCCGCGACGCCTGACCGGGCCACCCGGCCCGGCGCACACTCCGGGTGCCGGGCCGGGGTCCGCTCAGCGGGCGCCGGCCCGCCACTCCCGGGCCAGCAGGGCGTACACCGCCTCGTCGGTCCACTCCCCCTTGACCAGCTCGTTCTCCCGCAGGTGCGCCTCCCGGCGCATGCCGAGCCGCTCCAGCACCCGGGCCGAGGCGGTGTTGCGGGCGTCCAGCCGGCCGACGATCCGGTGCAGGCCCAGCCCGTCGAAGCCCAGCCTCAGCAACTCCCGGGCCGCCTCGGTGGCGTACCCGTGGCCGGCGTGGTCGGGGTGCAGGACGTACCCGATCTCGCCCTGCCGGTGCGCGGCGCTGGTCCAGCTCAACACCACGTCGCCGACCAGATCCCCGGTCCGGCGCAGCACCACCGCCAGGCAGAGCACGTCGCCCTCCGCGCGCAGCGTGGTACGCCGGCACTTCGTCGCCAGCGTCGCCCCGGTCGCCGCCTCGTCCTCCGGGACGAAGTAGAGGTAGCGGGTCACGTCGGCGCGGGACCGGTAGGCGTGCAGGGCGGCCAGGTCGGCCGGGTTGAAGGCGCGCAGGTCCAGGCGTTCGGTGCGCACCGGAAGATCGGGAACCAGCATGCCGGCAGGCTACGGGCGGGGCAGCTGGGCGTCAGCCGGATTTCGCCGGCGTCGCCTCGCCGCTTCGGCACGCGACGGTGTCCCAACCGGCCGGCAGCCGCGGCACACCCCAGGACGGATCCGGCCGCCAGTTCGCCCAACCCTCGTCCCACCAGCGCCGGCCGGCGTCGAGCAGGGCCGCGATCCGGTCCCCCTCCGCGCGGATCGCGTCCGCCATCCCCGGGTAGCGCCCCTCGGTGAGACGCTGGGCGAACATCTCGACGTCCTTCCAGACGTACCGGTCGGCGCCCGCCGGCCACCACAGGTCCAGCTCGTGGTCGAGGGTGTCCACCCCGATCGGGGTACGCCGGAACGGGTCCTGGAGGTTGAAGTACCAGCCGGCGAAGGCACGGTCCTCGCCGGTCCAGAAGACGTCCACCGAGTGCGCCTCACCCGGGCGCTGGAGCATCAGCTTGCCGTGCCCCGACCAGGCCGTGTGGCCGGCGTCTGCCAGGGGTGCCGTCCACACGGGAAGGAACCGCCCTCCGGGAAGCCGAACTCGGCCCCCGGCGGCAGGTAGAGCGCGAGCAGGTCGGCGGAGTCCTCGACGCAGATGGTCGGGCAGCCGAACCACACCTCGCCGCGCAGGACCTCCCGCCGGACGACCACGTCGCCCGGCGGGAATCGCGGTCCGGTCATCGGGATCAGGCGTCCACCGCGGCCATGACGTCGTCGGAGACGTCGAAGTTGGCGTAGACGTTCTGCACGTCGTCGCAGTCCTCGAGGACGTCGATCAGCTTGAAGACCTTGCGCGCGCCCTCCTCGTCGAGCGGCACGTTGACGCTGGGGATCAGGGAGGACTCGGCCGACTCGTACTCGATCCCGGCGTCCTGCAGGGCGGTGCGGACTCCGATCAGGTCGGTCGGCTCGGAGACCACCTCGTACGCCTCACCGAGGTCGTTGACCTCCTCGGCGCCGGCGTCGAGGACGGCCATCATGATGTCGTCCTCCGTCGTGCCGGCCTTGGGGACGATCACCACGCCCTTGCGGGAGAACATGTACGACACCGAGCCGGCGTCGGCGAGCGAGCCGCCGTTGCGGGTCAGCGCGGTGCGCACCTCGGTCGCCGCCCGGTTGCGGTTGTCGGTCAGGCACTCGATGAGCATCGCCACGCCGTTCGGGCCGTAGCCCTCGTACATGATCGTCTGCCAGTCGGCGCCGCCGGCCTCCAGGCCGGAGCCCCGCTTGACCGCGCGGTCGATGTTGTCGTTCGGTACCGAGTTCTTCTTGGCCTTCTGGATGGCGTCGTAGAGCGTCGGGTTGCCGGCCGGGTCGCCACCGCCGGTACGTGCCGCGACCTCGACGTTCTTGATCAGCTTGGCGAACATCTTGCCGCGCTTGGCGTCGATGACGGCCTTCTTGTGCTTGGTGGTCGCCCACTTTGAGTGGCCGGACATGTCATACCTCCGTCTGTTGACCCACGCCTGCGTCGACTGTCCGCGCCAACCCCACGCCTGGACCGGTGGCCGGTCGGATGGAGGGCTGCGGCGGGCGGTCAGCCCTGCCGAACCGCGGCAATCCTACCGAGGTAGCCCCCCGCGGTGTCACACGCGCACCGCCTCCGAGCGTCGGCAGGGCCCCCTCCCGGGTCGGAAGGGGGCCCTGCCGGCAGCACTCAGGCGGCGCGGACCAGCTCCACGAAGTAGCGGTGCAGCCGCAGGTCGCCGGTGAGCTCCGGGTGGAACGAGGTGGCCAGCAGGTTGCCCTGCCGGACCGCGACGACCCGCTGGGCGGCCGGGCCCTCGGTGACCCGGCCCAGCACCTCGACGCCGTCGCCGACCCGCTCGACCCACGGCGCCCGGATGAACACCGCGTGGAACGGCTCGCCCTCGACCCCGGCGATCCGCACCGGGGCCTCGAACGAGTCGACCTGCCGGCCGAACGCGTTGCGCCGCACCGTCATCTCGATGCCGGCGAAGCCCCGCTGGTCGGGCCGGCCGTCCAGGACCTCGGCGGCCAGCATGATCATGCCGGCGCAGGACCCGTAGACCGGCATCCCGCCGACGATCCGCTTGTCGATCGGCTCGCGCATCTCGAAGATGTCGGCGAGCTTGCTGATGGTGGTGGACTCGCCGCCGGGGATGACCAGCCCGTCGACCGCGTCCAGCTCGGCCGGGCGGCGTACCGGGCGGGCTTCCGCGCCGGCGCCGGCCAGGGCCGCGAGGTGCTCGCGCACGTCACCCTGCAACGCGAGCACACCGATGGTGGGCCCGCTCATGCTCACCAGCCCCGCTCGGCCAGCCGGTGCGGCTGCGGGATCTCGTCGACGTTGATGCCGACCATCGCCTCGCCGAGGCCGCGGGAGACCTTGGCCAGCACGTCCGGGTCGTCGTGGAAGGTGGTGGCCTTGACGATCGCGGCGGCACGCTGGGCCGGGTTGCCGGACTTGAAGATGCCGGAGCCGACGAACACACCCTCGGCGCCGAGCTGCATCATCATCGCGGCGTCGGCCGGGGTGGCGATACCACCGGCGGTGAAGAGCACCACCGGCAGCTTGCCGGTCTCGGCGACCTCCTTGACCAGCTCGTACGGCGCCTGGAGCTCCTTGGCGGCGACGAACAGTTCGTCGGCCGGCAGCGAGCTGAGCCGGGCGATCTCCTGCCGGATCCTGCGCATGTGCATGGTGGCGTTGGAGACGTCACCGGTGCCGGCCTCGCCCTTGGAGCGGATCATGGCCGCGCCCTCGGTGATCCGGCGCAGCGCCTCGCCGAGGTTGGTGGCGCCGCAGACGAAGGGGACGGTGAAGGCCCACTTGTCGATGTGGTTGGCGTAGTCGGCCGGGGTCAGCACCTCGGACTCGTCGACGTAGTCGACGCCGAGCGCCTGGAGGACCTGCGCCTCGACGAAGTGGCCGATCCGGGCCTTGGCCATGACCGGGATGGAGACGGCGGCGATGATGCCGTCGATCATGTCCGGGTCGCTCATCCGGGACACGCCGCCCTGGGCGCGGATGTCGGCGGGCACGCGCTCCAGCGCCATCACGGCGACGGCGCCGGCGTCCTCGGCGATCTTGGCCTGCTCGGGGGTGACCACGTCCATGATCACGCCGCCCTTGAGCATCTCGGCCATGCCGCGCTTGACGCGGGCGGTGCCGACGAGGGAGGTGGCGCCGGCGTTCTGGGAGGTGGTTTCGGGCACGGGTTATCGCTCCTCGGACGTGCTCGGGGGGTGGCTACGACTGATGCTACGACGGGGTCAACGCCGGTCCGACAGCCAATCAGACCCCTGGTGGCCTGCACTGTGGCAGTCATCACCCGGGATCGGACACCCCACGCCGACCGGCTGAAACCGGGCAGCCGGCCCCTGCGCGGCCCGAATCGGGCGTCAGGTCGCGGGGGCCTCGGCGGCGACCGTGAGGGTCGGATCGTCGACGTCGAAGTAGCGGGGCCAGGGGTGCCGGCGCCCCATCCGGCACAGCCGCACCAGCGGACGGTTGCGCGCCGCCCGGGCGTCGCGGACCAGGTCGGTGTGGACCTGCCGGGCCAGGGCCAGCCGCCGGCTGGCGGCGATCACCGCCTCGCAGACCGGATCGGCCGGGTCCAGCCACACCGTGCGCAACTGCCGGGTGAGGTCGTTCTCGGCGGCCTCCCGCTCCTCCGGCGGGGCGTCCAGCGCGATCCGCGCCGCCGCGTACAGCTCCACGCCGTAGCGCCGCTCGGCCAGCACCGCGGCGGCGGCCGCCCGGCGCAGCAGGTGGGCGTCGAGCGCCCGGGCCGCGGACTCCGCCCGGGCCTGCAGCCGCTCGACCCGGCCGGCCGTCCAGATCAGGTACGCCGCGACCAGGGCGACGACCAGCGTCGCGCCCACCACCCACCACATGTGCGGCATCGTAGTGCTCACACCGCCCCGCCCAGCCCCACCCATTCCTGGTCGATGACCCGGCCGTCCGTGGCCTCGATGGCCGCCGCGTACACCTCCAGGACCCGGCGGGCCACCACCGGCCAGTCGTAGTACGCCACCACCTGGTCCCCGCAGGCGGTCAGCGCGGCCCGGCCCGGCGCGTCGTCGAGCAGCTCGGCCAGGGCGGTACGCAGCGCGACCGCGTCCCCGGTCGGGAAGAGCCGGCCGGCCCGCCCGCCGTCGAGCACCCGGCGGAACGCGTCCAGGTCGCTGGCGACCACGGTGGTGCCGGCCGCCAGCGCCTCGGTGAGGATCATCCCGAAGGACTCCCCGCCGGTGTTCGGCGCGACGTAGAGGTGCAGGCTGCGCAGCATCCGGGCCTTGTCCTCCTCGGGCACCATGCCGAGGAAGGTCACCCGGTCGCGCAGCTCGGCCGGGAACCGCCCGAACAGGTCGTCCGGGTCGCCGGGGCCGGCCACCAGCAGGCGCAGCCCGGGCCGGTGCGGGGCCAGCGCGACGAAGGCGTCGCGCAGGATCGGGAAACCCTTGCGGGCCTCGGTGAAGCGGCCGAGGAAACCGAGCGTGCCGCCGGTGCCCGGCGCGCACTCCCCCGGCCAGCCGGGCAGCGGCGGGACGCCGGCGAACTTCGCCACCGCCACCCCGTTGGGGATCTCCACCGCGCCGCCGTCCATGTGCTCGACCTGCACCTTGCGGGCCAGGGCGCTGACCGCGATCCGGGCGGTGATCCGTTCCAGCACGATCTGCAGGACGCCCTGCGCGGCGGCGAGCACCCGGGACCGGGTCATCGCGGTGTGGAACGTCGCCACCACCGGGCCGCGGGCGGAGAGCACCGCGAGCATCGACAGGCTCAGCGTCAGCGGCTCGTGCACGTGCAGCACGTCGAAGTCGCCCCGGGTGATCCAGCGGCGCACCCGGGCGGTGGAGACCGGGCCGAACGCGATCCGGGCCACGGAACCGTTGTACGGCAGCGGCACCGCCCGCCCCGCCGAGACCACGTACGGCGGCAGCGCCGACTCCTCGTCGGCCGGGGCGAGCACGCTCACCTCGTGGCCGAGCCCGATCAGCGCCTCGGCGAGGTCCATGACGTGGTTCTGCACCCCACCGGGCACGTCGAAGGAGTACGGGCACACGATGCCGATCCGCACGTAAGCGCCCTTCCCGTCAGGCCTGGCCGGTGATCGGCGCGGGTGGTGTCGCGTCGCTGCCTGTGCTCCGCTGGTCCAGCCACATCCGCTGCAACATGTGCCAGTCTTCCGGATGCCGCGCGATGCCCGCCGCCAGACCGTCGGCGATCCGCTGGGTCAGCACCCGGACCCGCTGGTCCAGCGGCGCCGAGTCCGGGTCCGGCAGCGGCAGCGGGCCCTCGAGCGAGGCGCACGCGGCATCCGGTTCGTACCACATCGACGTGACGTAGAGCGGGGCACCGGTGCGGATCGCCAGCAGCGCCGGACCGGCCGGCATCCGGGTCCGGCCGCCGAAGAAGTCGACCTCCACCCCCCGGGCGGAGAGGTCCCGGTCGGCGAGCAGCGGCACCACCGTGCCGGCGCGTACCCGGTCCACCAGCACGTCGAAGGCGGGCCGCTCGCCGCCGTGGGTGGGCAGGATCTCCATGCCCAGGCCCTGCCGGAAGGCGAGGAAGCGCTCGTAGACCGCCTCGGGCCTGAGCCGCTCGGCGACGGTGGTGATTGGCCAGCCGGTGGCGGCGACCCAGGCGCCCGCGGCGTCCCAGTTGCCGCCGTGCGGCAGGGCGACCACCGCGCCCCGGCCGGCGGCGACGTCGGCAGCGAGCTTCTCCACCCCGTCGAGCCGGAAACCGGCGAGGATCTCCCGACGGCTCAGCGCGGGCAGCCGGAACGCCTCCATCCAGTACCGGGCGTACGAGCGCAGCCCGCGCCGGACCAGCGCGTCCAGCTCGGCCTCGGGCAGATCCGGGCCGACCACCCGGCGCAGGTTGGCGCGCAGTCGGGCCGTACCCGCGCCGTTGGCCCGGTGGGCGCGGTCCGCGCCCACCCGGAAGGCCGCGGCCACCACGGGCCGGGGCAGCGCGCGGGCCAGGCGCCACCCGGCGACGTAGCCGAGCTCGGTGAGGTTCACTCCTTGCCGACCAGTTGGGCCTGCCGGTACACGTGCGCCATCCGCTGCCCCACCGTGAAGATCGAGACGGCGGCGAGCAACCAGAGCGCGACCTCCAGGGCGCGGTCCACGCCGAGCCCGGTGAGCAGGCCGCCCACCCCGACGATCAGCAGCCGCTCGGTGCGTTCGGCGATGCCCACGTTGCAGGTCATGCCGAGCCCCTCGGCACGGGCCTTGACGTAGGAGACCAGGCCGCCGGCGGCCAGGCAGAGCAGCGCCGCGGCCACCCCCGAGTACTGGTGCTGGGTGGCCAGCCAGTACGCCACCGCGCCGAAGACGGCGCTGTCGGCGACCCGGTCCATGCTCGAGTCGAGGAATGCCCCGAACCGGGTGGACCCGCCGCTCATCCGGGCCATCGTCCCGTCGAGCAGGTCGGTGAGCGCGAAGACCGTCACGATGAGGGCGCCGGCGACCAGGTCACCCCGGGCGCCGAAGCCGAGCGCGCCGACGAGCACGCCGACGGTGCCGGTCACGGTGACCGCGTTGGGGGACACGCCGGCGCGGAGCAGGCCGCGCGCGACCGGCTCCACGACACGGGTCATCCCCGCGCGGGCCGTCACTTGGAAGATCTTCGCCATGGGGGTCCCACGATAACGGCCGGCAGCGGCTGGCGACACAGCGGTCGTCCGACCCGCGTGGCGAAGGCTTGTGCCGGGTCGGCAACGGGTGTGAGATCGAGGTGGGAGGTGAGCCAGCTCACCGACCCACCCGTCTGAGTACCCGTCGTCCAGGAGAGCACCGGAGGATATCGCCGCGGCACCCGCCCGGGCCCGCTTCCCCGTCGCGCGCGGCGGTCGCCACCAACCACGGCTGAGGGAGGTGCGCCGCGATGGCGCAGAAGAACCAGGAGAAGGGTGTCACCGGCGCGGCGCCGGTGGTGACCGAGCCCGGCAGGGTTCGCAACGTGGTGCTCGTCGGGCACTCCGGGGCGGGCAAGACGACCCTGGTCGAGGCGCTGCTCACGACCAGCGGCACGATCGGCCGGGCCGGCAGCGTCGCCGACGGCACGACCGTCTGCGACCACGACCCGGCGGCGGTACGCCAGCAGCGCTCGGTGAGCCTGGCCTGCGCCCCGCTGCTGCACCAGGGGGTCAAGGTCAACCTCCTGGACACCCCCGGGTACGGCGACTTCGTCGGCGAGTTGCGGGCTGGCCTGCGGGCCGCCGACGCGGCGCTGTTCGTGGTCTCCGCGGCCGACGGGATGGACATGGCCACCGCCGCCCTGTGGGAGGAGTGCGCCGCGGTGGACATGCCGCGGGCCGTCGCGGTCTCCCGGCTGGACCACCCGCGCGCCGACTTCGACGAGGCGGTGGCGCTGTGCCAGCGGGTCTTCGGCGACAACGTGCTTCCGCTCTACCTGCCGATGCTCGGCGACGACGGCGAGTCGGTGGCCGGCCTGATGGGGCTGATCACCCGCCGGGTCTTCGACTACTCCGCCGGGCTGCCCGCCGCGGTCCGCGAGCCGGACCCGGAGCACCTGCCGGCGATCCTGGAGGCCCGCGACGAACTGATCGAGGGGGTCATCGCCGAGAGCGAGGACGAGACCCTGATGGACCGCTACGTCGGCGGCGAGGAGATCGACACCGAGGTGCTGATCACCGACCTGGAGAAGGCGGTCGCCCGGGGCCACTTCTACCCGGTGGTGCCGGTCTGTGCGGAGACCGGCGTCGGCCTGGACGTGCTGCTGGACGGACTGGTCGCCGCCTTCCCGTCCCCGCTGGAGCACGAGGTGCCCGCGGTCACCGGGGTGGACGGCTCGCCCCGGCCGCCGCTGAGCTGCGACCCGGACGGCCCGCTGGTCGCCGAGGTGGTCAAGACGACCGTCGACCGGCACGTCGGCCGGGTCTCGCTGGTGCGGGTCTTCTCCGGCACGCTCCGCCCCGACCAGGTGGTGCACGTCTCCGGGCACGGCATGGCCGAGCGCGGGCACCCCGACCACGACGCCGACGAGCGGGTCGGGCACGTCTACACCCCGCTGGGCGCGACGCTGCGCGAGGTGGGCGCCTGCGTGGCGGGCGACCTCTGCGCGATCACCAAGTCGGGCAGCGCGGAGACCGGCGACACCATCTCCGCCAGGGAGGAGCCGCTGCTCGTCGCCCCGTGGGCGATGCCCGAGCCGCTGCTGCCGGTGGCGATCGTGGCGAAGAGCCGGGCCGACGAGGACGCCCTGGCCCGCAACCTGGGCCGGCTGGTCGCCGGCGACCCGACGCTGCGCCTGGAGCGCAACCCGGAGACCCACCAGCTGGTGCTCTGGTGCATGGGCGAGGCACACGCCGACGTGGTGCTCGACCGGCTGCGCAGCGGCGGGGTGGAGTTGGAGACCGAACCGGTCCGGGTGGCGCTGCGCGAGACGCTGACCGTCGGCGCCCGGGGCCACGGCCGGCACGTCAAGCAGTCCGGCGGCCACGGCCAGTACGCCGTCTGCGACATCGAGGTGGAGCCCTTGCCGCGCGGCGCCGGCTTCGAGTTCGTCGACCGGGTGGTCGGCGGGGCCGTCCCGCACAACTACATCCCCTCCGTCGAGAAGGGCGTCCGGGCGCAGATGGAACGCGGCCTGGTCGCCGGCCACCCGGTGGTGGACCTGCGGGTGACCCTCGTCGACGGCAAGGCGCACAGCGTCGACTCCTCCGACGCGGCGTTCCAGACCGCCGGCGCCCTCGCGCTGCGCGACGCCGCCGAGCAGGGGCAGCCGGCGCTGCTGGAGCCGGTGGACGAGGTGGAGATCCGGGTGCCCGGCGGCTCGCTCGGCGCGGTGATGGGCGACCTGTCCGGTCGGCGCGGCCGGGTGCTCGGCACCGAGCCGGACCCGGACGCCGAGGGGCGCACCCTGGTCCGGGCCGAGGTGCCCGCCACCGAACTGCTCCGGTACGCGGTCGAGCTGCGCTCGATGACCTCCGGCACCGGCACGTTCCGCCGCGAGTTCGCCCGCTACGACCCGATGCCCGCCCACCTGGCCGAACAAGCCCACAAGGAACACACCACCCGCCCCTGACCCTCCCCTCCCCCTCCCCTCGCCAGCCGCGCACTTTCAGAGAAAGAGTGTTCATTCCCCGCCGGATGGCCACTCCTTCTCTGAAAGTGCGCGGATCTTGGGGGTGGGGGGTGGGGGTGGGGTTAGGGGCGGGCGGCGGGGGTGGGGGGCATCGGCCAGTGGGGGCGGTCGGCGTCGCGGAGGGCCGCCGTGCGCAAGGCAGCGAGCTGGCGTTCCACCTCGGCGAAATGGTCCGACGCGAGCGGGCCCAGGCGCAGGGCGGCGGCGTTCTCCTCGACCTGAGCCACCGTGCGGCAGCCGGGAATCGGCACCGTCCGGCCGCTGCGCGCCCAGATCCAGCCCAGCGCCCCCTGGGCCAACGTCCGGCCGTCGGCGGTCAGCGCGCCCCGCACGTCGGTCACCCGGCGCAGCCATTCCGGCGCCGGCCGCCCGCCGCGGAACCACTCCAGCCAGGTCGGCGCGACGCCGCGTACGTCGTCGGGAGGCAGCGTGGACCCGGGGGTGTACTTGCCGGTGAGCAGCCCCATCCCGAGCGGGCCACGGTTGACGCTGGCCAGGTCGTACTTGTCGCAGACGGCCAGCATCGCCGGGGTGTCCCGGAGCACGGAGAGGCTGACCAATTTGATTGAGAATCCTTAGTGATCATAGAATGATCGTGTCGAATTTCTTCGACTGTCGAAGGCTGCGAAGCGTCTCGGTGTTCACCCCGCGACGCTTCGTCTTTGGGCTGACTTGGGGAAGATTCCGGTGACGTGGGTCGGCGGCAGATCACCCAGGTGCAGCTGGTAGAGGTCGATCCGGTCGGTGTCCAGCCGGCGCAGCGAGTCGGTGACCGCCCGGCGCAGATACGCCGGTGAGGTGTCCTCACCGGTGGCCTGGCGGGTGCGCTCGTCGAAGGTGTAGCCCCACTTGGTGGCGATCACGGCCTCGTCCCGCCGGCCGGCGAGTGCCCGGCCGAGGACCCGCTCGCCGTGCCCGGCCCCGTACGTGTCGGCGGTGTCGAAGAGGGTCACGCCGAGGTCGAGCGCCCGGCGTACGGCCCGGACGGACTCCTCGTCGTCGACCCTGCCCCAGCCCAGGGGCCGGGTGCCCTCGGCCCAGGGGCCACCGATCGCCCAGCAGCCCATGCCGAGGGCGCTGGCCTCGATGCCGCTGCGGCCCAACGTCCGCGTCACTGCCATCGCCGCATCCTGTCACCTCGACCGGGTTGAAGGGCGGGAACGTCACCCGTCGTGCATGATCGACCACATGAGACGGCTGGGCGTGGACGTGGGCGGTGTGATCATCGAGCGGAGCGACGGGGACGAGGACACCTCGTTCTTCGGCGACAACTATCTGCGTACGCCCCCGCTGGACGGGGTGTTCGAGGCGCTGGCCGAGGTGGTCCCGCTCTTCGACGAGGCGTACGTGGTGTCGAAGTGCAGCGAGCCGACCGAGCGGCGGACCCGGGAGTGGCTGACCGACCACGACTTCCACGCCCGTACCGGGATCGGCCCGGAGCGGCTGCGGTTCTGCCGTACCCGGCCGGAGAAGGGGCCGATCGCCGCGCGGCTGGGGCTGACCCACTTCGTCGACGATCGGCTGGAGGTGCTGGGCCATCTGGACACGGTGCCGCACCGGTACCTGCTGCGGCCCCGGCAGGACGAGGTCGACGCGTACGCGGCGCTGCTGCCCGGCGTGCACCGGGTGGAGAGCTGGCCGGAACTGGTGGCCCGGGTCGTCGCCGGTGGTGCGGGGGCCACCGCGGACCGGCGGTGACCGACCGGGGTCAGCGCCGGGTGGCGTACGCCAGCGGCAGCGGGGTGGGCTGACCGTCCCAGGCACCGGTCAGCGTGGCGTCGGCGGGCACGCCACCGGCCGGCCCACCGGGATCGCCGGGGCGGCGGACGACCGCGAGCTCGACGGTGTCGGTCACGATGAGCGCCCGGTCGGCGTCCACCACCCGGCGGGGCGCGCCCATGTCGGGCAGGTCGGCGGTCCGGGCACCGACGGTGTCGATGGTCATCGAGGGAACGCGCCGCTCCCGGACGCCGTCGACCTCGAAGTACTCCTCCGCCTGGCCGGTCCCGGCGAGGACGGCGGCGGCCAGGCACGCGGCGTAGACCGGGTCCCCGCAGGCGTCGTACACCCAGCGCCGCCCGAGCACCGAGTGCTCGGTGGTGCCGACCAGCCAGCCGTCGGCGCCGTCCAGCGGTGCGTCGCGGTAGGTCAGCGGAACCTGGTGGACCGGCCCGTCCCCGGCCCGGACGAGGATCGTCTCGATCCCGACCGCGCCGGCCGGGTCGTCGAACCGGTAGGCCGCCACCCGCACCGCCTCGGTGCCGGCCGGCCCGTGGTACCAGGGACGGCCGGGGAGCCACTGCGCCAGCAGTTCGAGCTTGGTGGGACGCATCGTCGCGCGGTGCAGCAGGGCCATGCACAAGATCATAGAGCGCGCGGACGGTCAGGCCGGCCAGGCCTTGGCGAGCAGCTCGCGGCTGTCGGCGAGCAGCTGGGGCAGAACCTTCGTCCGGCCGATCACCGGCATGAAGTTGGCGTCGCCACCCCACCGCGGCACCACGTGCTGGTGCAGGTGCGCGGCGATGCCGGCGCCGGCCACCCCGCCCTGGTTCATCCCGAGGTTGAACCCGTGCGCGCTGCTGACCTGGCGGACCACCCGCATCGCGGTCTGGGTGAACACGGCCAGCTCGACCGTCTCCGCCGGGTCGAGCTCGGTGTAGTCGGCCACGTGCCGGTACGGGCAGACCAGCAGGTGACCAGGGTTGTACGGGTAGAGGTTGAGCACCACGAAGACGTGCTCGCCCCGGGCCACGACCAGGCTCTCCTCGGCCGAAAGCCCGGGGGCCAGGCAGAACGGGCAGCCGGTGGGCTTCTCGTAGCCGCCCTCGGGCCGGTCGTCACCGGAGATGTAGGTCATCCGGTGCGGCGTCCAGAGCCGGTCCAGCCCGTCCGCCAAGCCGTTGTCCGCGCCGTCGTGGAAGTGCCGCTCCGCCCCAGTCACATCGCCGATCCTACGGTCACCGCAGCGGATCCCACCCGTCCGGACCGGCCGGCCAGGGCCGCGGGGTGAGCCGCGCGGTTTCCTTCGGGGAGTGTCAGCTCTCGGCGGACGGCCCGGAGTTGGCGCGGGAGCTGACCACGTCCAGCACGTGCGTGACCGCCTCGGCCATCGGCACGCCGTTGCGCTGCGAGCCGTCCCGGTAGCGGAAGGAGACGGTGCCGGCGGCCACGTCGTCGTCGCCGGCGATCACCATGAACGGGATCTTCTGCTGCTGGGCAGTGCGGATCTTCTTCTGCATCCGGTCGTCACCCGCGTCGACCTGGGCCCGGATGCCCTCGGCGCGCAGCGCGGCGACGAAGCCGTGCAGGTAGTCGGTGTGGTCCTCGCGGATCGGGATGCCGACCACCTGCACCGGCGCCAGCCAGGCCGGGAACGCGCCGGCGTAGTGCTCGGTGAGCACGCCGAAGAAGCGCTCGATCGAGCCGAAGAGCGCCCGGTGGATCATCACCGGCCGCTGCCGGCTGCCGTCGGCGGCCTGGTACTCCAGGCCGAACCGGGCCGGTTGGTTGAAGTCGACCTGGATGGTGGACATCTGCCAGGTCCGGCCGATGGCGTCCCTGGCCTGCACCGAGATCTTCGGGCCGTAGAAGGCCGCGCCGCCCGGGTCCGGCACCAGGTCCAGCCCGGAGGACTCGGCGGCGGTGCGCAGCGCCTCGGTCGCCTCCGCCCAGTCCTCGTCGCTGCCGATGAACTTCGGCGAGTCGTCCCGGGTGGACAGCTCCAGGTAGAAGTCGTCCAGGCCGTAGTCACGCAGCAGGTCGAGCACGAACGTCAGCAGGGTGGACAGCTCACCCGGCATCTGCTCCCGGGTGCAGTAGATGTGCGAGTCGTCCTGCGTGAGGCCGCGCACCCGGGTCAGGCCGTGCACCACGCCCGACTTCTCGTACCGGTAGACCGTGCCGAACTCGAACAGCCGCAGCGGCAGCTCCCGGTAGGACCGCCCACGCGCCCTGAAGATCAGGTTGTGCATCGGGCAGTTCATCGCCTTGAGGTAGTAGTCCGCACCCTCCAACTGCATGGGCGGGAACATCGTGTCGGCGTAGTAGGGCAGGTGACCGGAGGTCTCGAAGAGCTGTGCCTTGGTGATGTGCGGGGTGTTGACGAACTCGTACCCGGCCGCCTCGTGCCGGCGGCGCGAGTAGTTCTCCATCTCCCGGCGGATGATGCCGCCCTTGGGGTGGAAGACCGCCAGGCCGGAGCCGATCTCGTCGGGGAAGCTGAACAGGTCGAGGTCCGCGCCGAGCTTGCGGTGGTCGCGCCGGGCGGCCTCCTCCAGCAGCTTCAGGTACGCCTTGAGCTCGTCCCGGGTCGGCCACGCCGTGCCGTACACCCGCTGCAGCTGCGGGTTCTTCTCCGAGCCGCGCCAGTAGGCGGCGGCCGAGCGCATCAGCTTGAACGCGCCGATCAGCCGGGTGTTCGGCAGGTGCGGCCCACGGCACAGGTCCGACCAGCAGACCTTGTCCTCGTTCGCGGCGAGGTTGTCGTAGATGGTCAGCTCGCCGCCGCCCACCTCCATCACCTGGGAGGAGTCCAGCCCCTCCCCCTTGACGTCGATCAGCTCCAGCTTGAACGGCTCGGCGGCCAGCTCGGCCTTCGCCTCGTCGAGGCTGCGGAACCGGCGGCGGCGGAACCGCTGGCCGGACTTGATGATCTCCTGCATCCGCTTCTCGAGCTTGCCCAGGTCGTCGGGCTGGAACGGCTTGTCGACGGCGAAGTCGTAGTAGAAGCCGTTCTCGATGGGCGGGCCGATGCCGAGCCTGGCCTCCGGGAAGACGTCCTGCACGGCCTGGGCGAGCACGTGCGCGGTGGAGTGCCGCAGCACGTTGAGCCCGTCCGGCGAGTCGAGGGTGACCGGCTCGACGCTGGTCTCCTCGGCCGGCTTCCAGTCGAGGTCGCGCAGCTGGCCCTGCGGGTCGCGGACCACCACGATCGCCTTCGGCCCGGCCACGGGCAGCCCGGCCGCGGCCACCGCGTCGGCCGCCGTCGTCCCGGCGGCGACGACGACGGGGTCGGCCACGACGGGGGTACGGGGTGCGGACACGGTGACTCCTCAGCTGCAGACGGTACGGATGGTGCCGGTTCCGGCTCCTGCGATGCTATCGGTCGCCCCTTTCCGCCCGGCCGTCGGGAAAGGATGGGACCCGGTGTCCGCCCGCGCGGCGGCGGACGACGGCGACGGCGACCAGCCCGAGGGCGACCCGTCGACGCAGGAGCAGCCCGACGGCGAGCGCTCGGCCGCCGGCGTCCCGGGCGAACCGGTGGGGTCGCGCTGAGGTCAGCGCACCCAGTCGGGCAGCGGCTCCCGCGCCGCCAGCCAGCCGTCCGGTATCCCGCCGGGCGTGCCGACCCCGGTGTGGGCGGACACGATCGCGCCGACGATCGCGGCGGTGGTGTCGACGTCCCCGCCCGCCTCGACGCAGGCCCGGATCGCCGCCGGGTAGTCGTCGAGGTGGGTGGCGGCGACCCAGAGGGTGAACGCCACGGTGTCCTGGGCGGTGACCCCGGCGCCGTTGCCGAGCGCCTCGACGACCTCCGGCAGGCCCCGGCCGAGCAGCCCGGCGGCGCGGCGTACCCGGCGGTGGACCTCGGCGGCGGGGTCCAGCGTGGCGGCGACCGCGGCGAGCAGCCGGGCCGGGTCGGGTCGGTCGCCGTCCAGGCGGGCCCGGGCGGCGAGCGCGGCGGCGACGGCCACCGCGACCGCGCCGGCGATCCCCTCGGGGTGGGCGTGGGTGACCTCGGCGGACGCGCGGGCCTGCGCCGCCGCCCGGGTGGTGGAGTCGGCGAACCAGGCGCCGAGCGGGCCGACCCGCATCGCCGCGCCGTTACCGCAGGAACCCTGCCCGTCGAACGCGGACGCGGCGGCCACCGGCCAGGGCGTGCCGGTGCGGATCAGTCGCAGGATCACCACGGCCCCGGGGCCGTATCCCCGGTACGGCTCACAGCGCTCGGCGAAGGCGAGCGCGAGCCGGTCCCGGTCGATGTCACCGTGCTCGGCGAGCTCGGCGACGACCGAGCAGGCCATCTCGGTGTCGTCGGTCCACCGCCAGGGCGGCGGCGGAAGGCGTCCGGCCGCCATGTCGTCCGGGCGCCGGCCCGGGACGAAGAACTGCGATCCCAGGGCGTCACCGACGGACAGGCCGGTGAGACTGTCCCGGGCCAGGGCCAGCCGGGTGTCGGGAAACAGCGTGAACGTCATCGTCGTGTCAGCTTGCCCCGTCGGCGGGCACGCCGCAACGCGATCAACTTGCCCCGGGCAGTACGGTGCTGACGTGGCCACCGTACTCCTGGTCGAAGACGACCACGTCGTACGCGGCGCGATGCTGCGTTCCCTCAGCGAGCGGGGGCACGCGGTGCACGCGGTCGGCACGGCGCTGGACGCGTTGCGCCGGGTCGCCGCCGAGACCCCCGACCTCGTCGTACTCGACCTCGGCCTGCCCGACCTGGACGGCTCGGACGCGCTGCGGATGCTGCGCGGCATCACCGACGTCCCGATCATCATCGCCACCGCCCGCGACGACGAGCAGTCGGTGGTCCGGCTGCTGCGGGCCGGCGCGGACGACTACATGGTCAAGCCGTTCACCGGCGCCCACCTCGACGCCCGGATCACCACCGTGCTGCGCCGGGTGGGCCGGGCCAGCCGTACGGTGCAGCCGGCGGTGCATACGGTGGGCGGCCTGCGGGTGGACGTGGGTGAGCGCAGCGCGGTGCTCGACGGGGGGCCGCTGGCGCTGACCCGCAAGGAATTCGACCTGCTGGCGTATCTCGCCGCACGACCCGGCCGGGTAGTGTCCCGGCGGGAGCTCTTGGAGGAGGTATGGCGGCAGCCGTCGGTCGGCGAGGATCAGACCATCGACGTTCACCTCTACTGGCTCCGCCGCAAAATGGGCGAGTCCGCGGCGAAGCCGCGTTACCTGCGCACCGTGCGGGGGGTGGGCTTCCGGCTGGTGGCCCCGGACTGAGGCTGGCGCTGGCCTACCTCACGGCCGGCATGTGCGCGCTGGTCGCGCTGGCGTTCCTGGTTCCGCTCGGAGTGAGCCTGCGCGACGACGTCCGCGACGAGGCGCTGGCCGACGCGGCACGGCGCAGCGCGCTGGTCACCGGGGCGCTCGCGGTCAGCACCGAACCGGCGGCCGTGCGGCGGGCCGTCGAGGCCGGCGGGGACGACCCGGCCACCCGGCCGGTGGTGCACGGACTCGGCGGGGACGAGACCGCCGGTCGGGCCTCCGAGGCGGACCTGCAGCGGGCCCGCGCCGAGCAGCGGTCGGTGGTCACCGACGTCCCCGGCGGGGCGTTGCGGCTGGACCCGGTGGTGCTCGACGACAAGGTCGCCGTGGTGGAGGTCTTCGTCCCCGCGGCCGACCTCGACGAGGACTCCGGCGGCACCTGGCTGCTGCTGACCGCCGTCGCCGTGGCCCTGGTCGGGGCCGCCGTGATCGTGGTGGACCGGGTCGCGGCCCGGGCGGTCGACTCCACCCGGGGGCTGGTGAAGGCCGCCCTGGCCGTCGGCGACGGCGACCTGGGAGTCCGGGTCGAGCCGAGCGGCCCACGGGAGCTGGCCGAGGCCGGGTACGCGTTCAACCGGATGGCCGACCGGATGGCCGCCTCTCGCACGGACGAACGGGAGCTGGTGGCGGACCTGTCGCACCGGCTGCGGACCCCGCTGACGGTGTTGCGGCTGGACGCCGAGGGGCTGGACTCCGACGACACCAGCGTCGGCTCGTTCACCCCGGCGGAGCTGGACCGGCGCCGTGCGATCCGCCGGATCCGGCAGGCGATCGTCACCCTGGAGGGCGAGATCGACGTGCTGATCAAGACCACCCGCAAGGCGGTGGCGCACGAGGCCGGGCCGGCGGAGTGCGACGTCAGCGAGGTGGTCCGGGACCGGATGGTGTTCTGGGCGGCGCTGGCCGGCGACCAGAACCGGCCGCACCGGGTCAGCGGCGCCCAGCTGCGCATCCCGGCGCCGGTGCCCCGCGCCGAGCTGGCCGCCGCGCTGGACGCGGTGATCGGCAACGTGTTCCGTTACACCCCGCAGGGGACGGCGTTCGAGGTGGCGGTCTCCCGCCGGGACGGGTACGTGGCGATCCGGATCGACGACGCCGGGCCGGGCATCACCGACCCGGACCGGGCGCTGCGCCGGGGCACCAGCGACCAGGGCTCCACCGGGCTGGGGCTGGACATCGCCAAGCGGGTGGCGTTGCAGGCCAACGGTTCGGTGAGCATCGACCGGGCCCGGCTGGGCGGGGCCAGCGTGGTGATGCTGCTGGCCGACCCGGAGGCGACGCCCCGGCAGGTCAACCGCTTCGGGCTGGTCGGCCGGAGGGCCCGGGAGGCCCGGGAGCAGAAGACCGGCGGGCGCCGGTGGTCCCGGCAGCGCCCCTCCGACGACTGACCCCAACGGCCGGGTGCGCCCCTTCGGCGGCCGTTCCGCCGGGGACGGGGGCTACCGCGCCCCGACGGCGAGGCGGACGGGCCCTGTCTGTGGGGCGGCGCAGGTCTTCCTTAGATCCGGGTTAACGCGGGCGGCACACCGGCCGCGTCCTGTCAGCATCAGTGAGAACCCATCAGCTCCACCGGTCTGTCGCCCCTGACAACTGCCGGCCGGTGGAGCCCGAGCCGCGGCGGGGGCACGGTCCCCCACACCCGCCCCCGCCGCGCGCCCACCTCTCACCGGCCCGACAGTCGTGAGGTGACCCGATGAGCCCGTCCGTCAGCCGGCTGCTCCGGCCAGCGTGACCCGGCCGCGCGCCCGCTCAGCGCGTCGCGGCCGCCGACCAGGCGTCGATCTCGGCGCTGATCCGGGCCTTCTCCGCCGGCTCGAGGAACGAGGCGGTCACCGCGTCCCGGGCCAGCCCGGCCAGCCCGTCCGGGCCGAGGTCGAGCAGCCGGGCGGCCACCGCGTACTCGTCGTTCAGGGTGGTGCCGAACATCGGCGGGTCGTCGGAGTTGACGGTGACCAGCACGCCCGCGTCGACCAGCCGCCGCAGCGGGTGCTCGGAGAGGTGCGCCACGGCCCGGGTACGGACGTTGGAGGTCGGGCAGACCTCCAGGGCGATCCGGTGCTCGGCCAGGTACGCCAGCAGCTCCGGGTCCTCGGCGGCGGAGATGCCGTGGCCGATCCGCTCGGCGCCCAGGTCGCGCAGGGCGTCCCAGACCGTCTGCGGGCCGGTGGTCTCGCCCGCGTGCGGCACCGAGCGCAGCCCGGCCGCCCGGGCCTGGTCGAAGTACGGCTTGAACTGCGGCCGGGGCACCCCGACCTCCGGTCCGCCGAGGCCGAAGCTGATCAGCCCGTCCGGCCGCTGGTCCAGGGCGATCCGCAGGGTCTCCTCGGCCGCCGGCAGCCCGGCCTCGCCCGGGATGTCGAAGCACCAGCGCAGCGCGATGCCGAAGTCGGCCTCGGCCCGCTTGCGGGCGTCCTCGATCGCCTCGCAGAACGCCGGGGCGGGGATGCCACGGCGCACGTGCGAGTACGGGGTGACGGTCAGCTCGGCGTACCGGACCTGCTGGCGGGCCAGCTCGCGGGCGACCTCGTGGGTGAGGATCCAGACGTCCTCCGGGTCCCGGATCAGGTCCACGACGCTGAGGTAGACCTCGATGAAGTGGGCGAAGTCGCGGAACGCGAAGTAGTCGGCGAGCGCCTCCGGGTCCGCCGGGACCGGGCTGCGCCCCTCGTGCCGGGCGGCCAGCTCGGCGACGATCCGGGGCGAGGCGGAGCCGACGTGGTGCACGTGCAGCTCCACCTTGGGCAGTCCGGCGATGAAGGTGGGCAGGTCGGTCACAGGTTCTCCTCTGCACGGGCGCCGGTGCGGGCGACCACGAAGATCCGGCGGAACGGAAAGTACACCTGACCCTGCCGCACCGGGTACGCCTCGGCGAGGCGTACGCCCAGCTCGGCCCGGAAGTCCGCCCAGCCGGCGGCGTCCAGCGCGGCCCGGACCGGACGCAGCGCCGTGCCCTCCATCCAGGCCAGCACCGGGTGGTCGGCGGCGGTCTCGGCCGGCAGCAGGTGCACGTAGACAGTCTCCCAGGCGTCGACCGCGCAGCCGGCGGCGGCCAGCGACGCGGCGTAGCCGACGGCGTCGTCGACCGGGGTGTCGCGCAGCAGCGGCGCCAGCGTGGCGGCCCAGCGGTCCCGGCGGGCGACCTCGCGCAACGCCCGGTGCGAGGGGGCGTCGAAGTTGCCGGGGACCTGGAACGCCAGCCACGCGCCGGCCGGCAGCTCGCGGGCCCAGCGGATGAGCAGTTCCCGATGGTCGGGCACCCACTGCAGCACGGCGTTGCAGACGACCACGTCGACGTCGGGCGCGGGCCGCCAGTCCCGGACGTCACCGACGGTGAACTCGACCGGGGCGTCCAGGGCGGCGGCCCGGGCGATCATCTCCGGGGACGAGTCGACGCCGCGGACCTCAGCGTCCGGCCAGCGGGCGGCGAGGGCGGCGGTCAGGGTGCCGGGCCCGCAGCCGAGGTCGACCACGGTGCGCGGCCGGTCGGCCGGCACGCGGGCGACGAGGTCGTGGAACGGTCGGGACCGTTCGTCGCCGTAGCGCAGGTAGGTCGTCGGGTCCCACATCGCAGCCTCCAAACCGTACGTACGTCTTGGTGCGACCCTACGGCCCGCGCCGCGGCCCGGCAAGGCGATCACTAGGCTGGGTCGGATGGAACAGCGCAGCTTGGACCGGCTCGGCCGGCGGGTGGGTGTGGTCGACCTCGGCGCCTGGCAGCTCGGCGCCGACTGGGGCCAGGTCAGCGCGGTCTACGACGAACTGGTACGGCCCCCGGTGCACGACCGGTGGTGAGCCGCGCCGGGGGCGGTGCTCGCGTACCGCCCGGTCGGGCCGCATGCTGACCGGAGGGCCGGGTCCACCGGCGAAGGCGAGGAGGGACCGATGAGGGGCTGGCTGACGCTCACCCTCGGGCTGCTGGCCGTGGTGGTCGGGGGGGTGTGGACGGTGCAGGGCCTCGGGTACGTCGGCGGCAGCGTGATGACCGACCAGCGGATCTGGGCGGTGGTCGGGCCGGTGCTGATCCTGATCGGACTCGTGGTGCTCTGGCGCGGCCTGCGGGCCCGTCGCCGCAGCTGACCGACCCGTCCGGCGGCCACCCGGCGGGCCAACCGGCGGCGGTCGCCGGCGCACCCGGCCCGGATACGCGGAAAGCCCCGCATCCCTGCAGGACACGGGGCTTCTCGTCGATCCGGGGGGCCGGATCACCCGGGCCGGCGGCTGCCGACCGGCACTGCTCAGAGGGGGCGGACCTGCTCGGCCTGCGGACCCTTCTGACCCTGGGCGATCTCGAACTCCACCCGCTGGTTCTCCTCCAGCGAGCGGTAGCCGCTGGTCTGGATGGCCGAGAAGTGGACGAACACGTCAGCACCCCCGCCGTCGACGGTGATGAAGCCGAAGCCCTTGTCAGCGTTGAACCACTTCACGGTTCCCTGCGCCATGTGAATCTCCTTCTAAAACTGGCGGCCGAGCACGCCGTGCGGCCGATTGGCCGTTTTCGAGCAGCGGCGCCTGAGGCGGCCCCCACGTAGGAGACTTCTCTCAACCCACGCCATCTCGCAACAGCGGGGACAGCAAACCACGTACGCAAAAACTCTGCACAGCCTACCCGACGAAATTTTCCGACATGTGACCTGACGGATGCCCTTGATCAGCTGGGCGGGTGTCTCCGGCCGTGCGAAAGGCCCCCCACCCGTCGATGCGGGAGGGGGGCCTTCGACCTCTGCGGCTCAGTCCGGCCAGCGGCCGGTCAGCCGTCGTACGCCGACCGCACCGCCCCGGTCCACAGCGGCCCGGACGACCGCGAAGATGGCGCCCTGCAACGCGGCCGCGGCCAGGATCTCGCCCCAGCGGCGGTTCTCGTCGGTCGCGCTGGGGGCCTCGCCGTCACCGGCGGTCACCTTCCAGACCTGCCGGAAGATCGCCCCGGCGACCGTGCCGGCGGCCAGACCGAGCAGTACCCCGACGGGTTTGTACGCGGCCCTACCGATGCCCTTGTTCACCTGCGCCTCCCCCGCACGATCAGCAGCACGACCACCGCCGCCACGGCGCCGGCCGCGACCGTCGCCCACGGCATCGGGTTGCGCCGGACCGCCCCGCCCTTCTCGTGTGCCTGCGCCCGCGCGACGTCGGCCTTCTGCGCCGCCTGCCCGCGCATCCGGGCGACGGTCTGCGCGGCCTGCTCGCGCATCCGCTCCTTCGCCTGGCCGGCGGACTCCCGCAGGCGGGCCTTGACGTCGGCCCTGGCGGCCAACAACTCCATCGTCTCGCCCAACTCCACCCGGGTGCGCCGGATCTCCTCGCGGAGCGCCTCCGCGTCACCGGTCCCGTTGCCCGTCATGCCCGTCCCCTGTCCTTCACCGCCGCCGTGACGACGTCCACGTCCGCCCGGACGCTCCGCACCGTCGACGCCGGCACCGGCGGGACCGCCTGGCTGACCTGCTGCTTGCCGACCAGGGCGAGCACCCCGGCGACCAGGAAGAGCGCCACCGCCACGATCAGGGCGGCCAGCCACGCCGGCAGGACCAGGTCCAGCAGCAGCACCGCGGCGGTGACCAGCGCGCCCAACCCGTACAGGGCCAGCGCTCCGCCCCCGCCGAAGAGACCGATTCCGATCCCGGCGTGCTTGCCCTTCCGGGTCAACTCCGCCCGAGCCAGCGCCAGTTCGTCCCGGACGAGGCGGGACACCTGCTCGGTGGCCCGCTGCACCAGTTCGGCGGTGGACGGCTCGCTCCCGGTCCGGGACGTCTGGTGCTTCGCCACGTCAGCCATGCTGTCCTCCTTTCATCATCACCGCGCTGTATGCCCGGAGTCGCCGCCCGTCAATCCTGCGTGCAGTGACCAACCACATCTGACCCCAGGTGGACCCGCAGCGTCCGGCGAAACGCGGAAGCCGGTACGACGAAAGCACCCGCCGGCCGGCGCGGAGGCCGGCCGGCGGGTGCGGACGGAGGGTCGCTCAGCGGCGGGCGTCGGCGTGCTCCTCGGGGCCGACGAAGGCCTCGCTGCGCGCGGCGCCGTCGTCGCTGCCGCCGAAGACGCGGGCGTCGTCGGGCAGTTCGGGCTCCTGGCGGCGGCGCACCGGCTGGCGGGGCCGCACCCACTGCCACTCCAGGGCGCCGGAGGCGTCACCGATCTCGGTGCGGGTCCGCGGCAGCGCGGTCGGGCGGTGGTCCCGGACCCAGCCGACCAGGTGCTCCCGGACCAGGCAGCGCAGGTCCCACAGGCTGCCCGCGTCGCCGGCGCTGACCAGCGCCCGGACGGTGATCGTGCCGCCGGTCGCGTCGGTCACCTGGAGCACGCAGACCCGGCCGTCCCACAGCTCGGTGCTCTCCACCAGGCGGCGCAGCTCCTCGCGCATCGCCTGCACCGGGATCGCCCAGTCCACCTCGAACTCGGCGGTGCCGAGGACGGCGGCCTCGGTGCGGGTCCAGTTCTCGAACGGGGTGCTGGTGAAGTACGAGGTGGGCAGGATCAGCCGGCGGTCGTCCCAGATCTGCACCACCACGTAGCTCAGGGTCAGCTCCTCGATCCGGCCCCACTCCCCCTCGACCACGACCACGTCGTCGAGGCGTACCGCGTCGCTGAAGGCGAGCTGGAGGCCGGCGATGACGTTGCCGAGCAGACTCTGGGCGGCCAGGGCGGCGACCACACCGACCACACCGGCGGAGGTCAGCACCCCGGCGCCGATGCCGCGTACGGCGGGGAAGGTCATCAGCATGACGCCGACGGTCAGCACCACGATCACCACGATGGTCAGCCGGCGCAGCAGCACCACCTGGGTGCGTACCCGGCGGGCGTGCCGGTTGTTCGGCACGTCCACCCGGAACCGGGCCAGGGCGGTGTCCTCCACCGCCACCAGCAGCGCGGCGACCAGCCAGGCCGTCGCGGCGACCACGGTCAGCACCAGGGTGTGCAGCGCCACCTGCCGCCAGGGCGTGCCGACGGCGTACCCGGTGGTGAACCGGACCGCGAACTGGACGGCGAGGACGGTGGCGGCCACCTGGAACGGGCGGTACACGTGCTCGGTCAGCTCGGCCGTCAGCTGCGACCGCCGGCCGAACCGGCGCAGCGCCCGGTGCACCACCTCGACGAGCAACAGGGCGATCGCCGCCACGGCGGCCGCGGCGACGATCGTCTCCAGGAAGTCCTGCACGGGCTCTCCCCCTCCGGACCGGACTTCGGGCAAAGGCCCTATGGTGCCCGGCATTTCCGGTATCGACCAGCTCAGACCTTGCGGTACCGGGACCGGAGGAAGCAGAACGTGCCGAAGGCGGCGATGCCGAGCGCGACCAGCACCAGCAGAACCTGGCCGTAGGACCGGTCGCGCAGGGTGCGCAGCGCGGCGTCCAGACCCCGGGCCTTCTCCGGGTCGTAGCTGACTGCGGCAACGACGATCAACAGGCCGGCGATGCCGTACGCGACGCCCTTGGCGACGTAGCCGACGACGCCGAGCCGCCGGGCCAGGGTGCGGGTCCGGCGGCTCATCTCGCCGGTCTTGAGGTGCTTCTCGAAGCGCTTGACCAGGCCGTAGATCACCAGACCGACGCCGATGCCGGCGAGCACCAGACCGGCCAGGCCGACCAGCAGCCGCCCGCCGCCGGAGGTCATCAGCTTGCCGGTCAGCGCCTCCTGCTGGTCGGCGCTGTTGGAGCCGGCGTCCTGGAAGACCTTGACGGCGGTCCAGGCGAAGTAGAGGTGGACGATCGTCCGGCCGGCGGAGGCGACCCGTTCCCCGACGCGCTCCCTGCCCTGCTCGGCGCGGTGCCCGACGGCCGCTTCCAGACCCTGCCAGCTCGCCATCGCCAGCAGGCCGATCGCGATCAGGACGACCAGCGTCCGGCCCAGCGGCTGGGCGGCGATGGTCCGCAGCGCCCCGGACTGGTCGCCGTTCTCGCCGGGCCTGCCGAAGGCGATCTGCAGGGCCAGCCAGGCGAGGAGCAGGTGCACGACCCCGTAGCCGATGAAGCCGGCCCGGGCGAGGAGTTCCAGCCAGCGGCTGTCCGCGGTGCGGGCGGCGGTGGCTTCGGCGTTCGCGGTGAGCGACATGGCGCCACAATCTCCGAACGCGAAGATCCCCAAACGTGCCGCGGCCCCGCCTCGACCCTGGTCAGCTGCTGGAACCGCGCGCCACGCGGATCTTGACCTGCTGGTCGGTGACGCTGTCCAGGGTGACCGCGAAGCCGCCCACCTCGGTGGCCTGCTGGCCGACGGTGAGGGAGAGCTGCTCGCCGGCGACCTCGACGGTGACCTGGTCGCCCTGGGCGCCGACCAGCTTGGCCTCGACGCCGAGGACGGTGGCGCGGGCGTCGACGCCCCGGTCGAAGGTGACCGTGCAGGCGTCCAGGCCGCAGTCGGTCTCGGCCCCCTCCGAGCTGCATCCGGACAGCACGGCCACACCGAGCGCCAGGCCGGCCAGCAGGCCGGCAACCCGGCGGGTGGGGGTCAGCGGGGAGGTTCCGGATCGCGTCGTCATCCGACCAAGGGTACGAGACGGCTCCGCCCGAGTGATCATCGGCCGGGGCGGGGCGCCGCGTTAGGGTCCCGTCATGCCGTTCGACATTGCCCGGACCCGGGCCGCCTACCCCGCCCTGACCGAGGGTTTCGCCCACTTCGACGGTGCCGGGGGCACCCAGACCCCGCAGTCGGTGATCGACGCGGTCGGCGGGGCGATGCGCACCGCGCTCGGCAACCGCACCCCCGCCTTCGCGCCCGGCCGGCGCGCGCTGGAGCTGGTCGACGCCGCCCGTGCCGCGGTGGCCGACCTGCTCGGCGCGGCGCCGCGCGGGGTGGTGCTCGGGCCGAGCGCGACGGCGCTGACGTACACCCTGGCCCGGACTCTCGGCGAGACCTGGCGCCCGGGCGACGAGGTGGTGCTCTCCCGGCTCGACCACGACGGGAACGTGCGGCCCTGGGTGCGGGCGGCGGAGGCTGCCGGCGCGACCGTGCGCTGGGCGGAGTTCGACCCGGCCACCGGTGAGCTGCCCGCCGGCCAGTACGCCGAGCTGGTGGGCGAGCGGACCCGGCTGGTCGCGGTGACCGCCGGCAGCAACGCGATCGGCACGGTGCCGGACGTGGCGGCGATCGCCAAGACCGCGCACGCGGCCGGGGCGCTGGTCTGCGTCGACGGGGTGCACGCGGTGCCGCACGGCCCGACCGACCTCGCCTCGATGGGTGCGGACTTCCTGGTCACCAGCGCCTACAAGTGGTCCGGCCCGCACGTGGCGGCGATGGTGGCCGACCCGGCCCGGTGGGAGTCGCTGCACCCGGCCAAGCTGCTCCCCTCCTCCGATGCCGTGCCGGACCGGTTCGAGCTGGGCACGCCGAGCTTCCCGCTGCTGGCCGGCGTGGCCGCCGCGGTGGACCACCTGGCCGGGCTGGACCCGACCGCCACCGGCGACCGGCGGGAGCGGGTCCGGGCCGGGCTGGCCGCCGCGCAGGCGTACGAGGAGTCGCTCTTCGACCGGCTGCTGGCCGGGCTGGCCGACAACCGGGCGGTCACCGTGTACGGGGCCGCCGCGCGGCGCTGCCCGACGGTGTCGTTCCGGCTCGCCGGGTGGTCGCCGGCCGGGCTGGCGGCGGCGCTGGGCGAGGCGGGGCTCTGCCTCTCCTCCGGCGACTACTACGCCTACGAGTACTTCCAGGCGATGGGGCTGCGGGCGGACGGCGGGGCGGTCCGGGCCAGCATCTACCACTACAACACCGCCGACGAGGTGGACCGGTTGCTGACCGAACTGGACCGGCTGGCCCACCGGCGGGAGACAATGGGCCGGTGAGCTTCCTGGTCGAGGAGAACCCCGCCGAGCACCGCTTCGAGATCCTGGTCGACGACGCGCTGGCCGGCTTCACGGCGTACCTGCCGCGCGGTGAGGTGCGGGTGTTCACCCACACCGAGGTGCGCCCGGAGTTCCAGGACATGGGGGTCGGTGCCGCGCTGATCCGGGGCACCCTGGACCAGGTGCGCGAGCAGGGCGGCCGGCTGGTGCCGCAGTGCCCGTTCATGCGGGCGTTCATCGAGCGGCACCCCGAGTACGCCGACCTGGTCTTCGAGCCGGCCTGACACTCGCCCCGGGTCGGGCCCGACGACGCCTTGCGGCCGGTCGCGGTGTCGCGTGAGGCGGACACCGCGACCTGCCGCAAGTGGAGTGGATCTCCCGCCGGGCGGCGGGGTCAGCGGGGGCCGGCGAGCAGTTCGGCGGCGGCCCGCGTGCCGGCGCGGGTGGCGCCGTGGGTGGCCACGTGCACCCGGCCGACGACCAGCTCGGGCACGCCCAGCTCCACCACGACGGCGTCCGGCCGGGCGGCGAGGGCCCGCGTGACGGCGGCTTGCATCCAGTCGTGGCGGTGCAGGTCGCGGACGACCAGGACGAGCGGCCGGCCGTCCGTCCCGGTGATCGGCTCCGCCGGCACCTCGGCCTCGGCGAACCGCGCGCCGGTGGTGCCGGGCCGCAGCGCGGCCAGCGGGGCGGCGATGCCCCACGGGGTCTCCGGACCGATGGCGATGTTGCGGGGCGGGGCGAACTCCACCACGTGGGCGGGGGCGGCCAGTGGCAGGTCACCGGCGGCGCCGCTGACCCGCAGCGCCCGGCGCGCGGCGGCCAGGCCGACCGGCGAGCCGTCGGCGGGCAGCACGCCCGGGGCCGGACGGTCGGCGCGGGCGGCCACCGTCCAGGCGGCGAGCTGACCGACCCGCTTGGCCGCCTCGGCCAGCCGTTCCTCGGGCAGTTCCCCCGCGACGACGGCGGCGACGACGGCGTCGCGCAGGTGCCGGGCGGCGTCCTCGCCGGCCCGCTCGCCGCCGACGCAGACCGCGTCGGCCCCGGCGGCGAGGGCGCGCACGGCCGCGCCGGCGAAGCCGTACCGGTCGGTGACGGCGCGCATCTCCACCGCGTCGGTGACCACCACGCCGGAGAAGCCCAGCTCGCCGCGGAGCAGGTCGCCGAGGATGTGGGGGCTGAGGGTGGCCGGCAGCTCCGCGTCGAGGGCGGGCACCAGCAGGTGCCCGGTCATCACGGCCTGCACGCCGGCCGCCACGGCGGCCCGGAACGGGACCAGCTCGCCGGCGTCGAGGCGGGCCCGGCTGGCCCCGATGCGGGGCAGGTCGTGGTGCGAGTCGACCCGGGTGTCGCCGTGGCCGGGGAAGTGCTTGGCGCAGGCGGCGACGCCGGCGGACTGGAGGCCGCGCACCCAGGCGGCGGTGTGCCGGGCGACCAGCTGCGGGTCGGCGCCGAAGGACCGTACGCCGATCACCGGGTTGGCCGGGTTGTTGTTGACGTCGGCGTCCGGGGCGTAGTTGAGGGTGACGCCGAGCGCGGCGAGGTCGGCGCCGAGGTCCCGGGCCACCTCCTCGGTCAGCTCCGGGTCGTCGACGGCGCCGAGGGCGAAGTTGCCCGGGCGGGAGCTGCCCAGCGCCGACTCGATCCGGGTGACGTCGCCGGCCTCCTCGTCGATGGCGACCAGCAGGTCGGGGCGTTCGGCGCGCAGGGTGGCGGTGAGCGCGGCGAGCTGGCCGGGGTCGACGACGTTGCGGGCGAAGAGGACCACGGCGCCGAGCCCCTCACCGAGCCACCGGCGGACCCAGTCGGGCGGGGTGGTGCCGACGAAACCGGGCTGCAGGACGGCGGCCGCCAGGCCCGCCAGGTTGCGCTCGCTCACGACGCCGCCGCCCGTCGGTCGGCGGCGGCATGAGGCTCGGAGGCGTCGTGCCCGATGGTTCGCTCGCTCATGCGGCCCCCGTACCCCCGTGTGGTCTCCGACGGCCCGTCGCCGTCGCGGTGCTGCCATGGTCACACCGGGCATTGAAATAGTCAATAAACCTTACTGTTACCGCCTGGCGCCGCCCGGGGCAGCGTGCGACAGTGCGGGAATGGATCTGCTGCCGCTCGCCGACGCCACCTCACCGGCCGACATCCCCGGCGTACGCCTGCTCGGCGTGGTGGTCGGGGGCCTGCTGCTGCTCGCCGCCATCCGGGCCATGTTCGGCCGCCGCTGAGACTGATCCTCCGCCGTCCCGGGTACGGCATCCCGGTCGGCCCGACGCGACCGGCGACGGGCGACGGCGACGGCGAGGGGGAACGATGAAGATCGGCTACTTCCTGTCCAGCGAGGAGTACACCCCGGCGGAGCTGCTGGAGCAGGCGCGCGGCGCCGAACGGGCCGGGTTCGAGGCGCTGTGGATCTCGGACCACTACCACCCGTGGTTGGACGCGCAGGGGCAGAGCCCCTTCGTCTGGTCGACCATCGGCGCGCTCAGCCAGGTCTGCTCGCTGCCCGTCACCACCGCGGTGACCTGCCCGACCGTCCGCATCCACCCGGCGGTGCTCGCCCAGGCCGCGGCCACCAGCGCGGTGCTGCACTCCGGGCGGTTCGTGCTCGGCGTCGGCACCGGCGAGGCGCTCAACGAGCACATCCTCGGCGACGCCTGGCCGCAGGCCGACGTCCGGCTGGCGATGCTGGAGGAGGCGGTCGAGGTGATGCGCGAGCTGTGGCGGGGCGGGTTCGTCAACCACCACGGCAAGCACTACACCGTCGAGCACGCCCGGGTCTACACGCTGCCCGACGCGCCCCCGCCGATCCACGTCTCGGGATTCGGCCCGAAGGCGGTGGACCTGGCCGCCCGGATCGGCGACGGCTACCTCAGCACCATGCCCGACGCCGAACTGGTCCGCCGGTACCGGGAGAACGGCGGCGGCGACAAGCCGTGCCAGGCCGGCTTCAAGGCGGCGTACGCCGGCAGCGAGGACGCCGGGGCGCGGCTCGCGTACGAGAAGTGGCCCAACGCCGTCGTGCCGGGCGAGCTGTCCCAGGTGCTCCCCTCCCCGCGCCACTTCGAACAGGTCGCCCAGTTGGTCGAGCCGGAGATGATGAAGGAGTCGTTCGTCTGCGGCAACAGCGCCGACGCGCACCTGGAGATGATCGACCAGTACGCCGAGGCCGGCTTCGACGAGGTCTACGTGGCCAACACCGGCCCGCACACGCAGGGCCTGTTCGACCTCTACCAGCGCGAGGTGCTGCCCCGCCTGCGCTGACCCGGGGCGTCCGGGACGGCCGGGGCGCCGGCCCGGACCACCGCGATAATCGGGTGCGCCGCCCCGACCCGCGCGCCGATCATGATCGGCGTGCACTCCGCCCTCACGGTGACCCCGGCCGAACTGCCCACGCTGCTGCTGCACGTGGCCGTGGTCCGGCCCGTCTTCGTCTGGGGCGCGCCCGGCATCGGCAAGAGTTCGCTGGTCCGGGCCTTCGCCGAATCGCTCGGCCTGCCCTGCGTGACGCTGGTCGGCACCCAGCTCGCCGCCGAGGACCTGATCGGCGTCCCGGAGCTGCGCGACGGGCGCAGCCGCTTCGCCCCGCCCGAGTCGATCGCCCGCACCGAGCCGTACTGCCTCTTCCTGGACGAGCTCAACTCCTCCAGCCCGGAGGTGCAGAAGGCGTTCTACTCGCTGATCCTGGACCGCCGGATCGGCTCCTACGAGCTGCCGGAGGGCTCGATCGTGATCGGCGCCGGCAACCGGGCCACCGACAACGCGCTCGCCCGGCCGATGGCGTCCGCGCTGGTCAACCGGCTGGTACACGTGCACCTGCGGGCCTCGGCCACCGACTGGCTGGCCTGGGCTGCCGGCGCGGGCCTGCACCCGTGGGTGCTCGACTACCTGACCGAGCGCCCCGACCAGCTGTGGGTGGCGCCGCCGAAGACCGAGGAGCCGTTCTCCACCCCGCGCAGCTGGCACATGCTCTCCGACGCGCTGCGCTCCTTCGGCGAGGGCGTCGACGAGGCGACCGTACGACTGCTCGCGGCCGGCACCCTCACCGGGCAGCACGCCGCCGGCTTCGCCGCGTACGTCAAGACGGTGCGCCACCGGTACGGCCTGGACGCCATCGTCCGGGGCGACGCCGGCTGGCCGCGCGCGGCGACCGACCGGGACCTGCTCTACTTCTTCGCCGAGGCGTTCCGGGCGCGGCTGGTCAAGGAGCTGCCGGCCGACCGCGACCACGCCTCCCGCACGGTCCGCGACTTCGCCCTGCGCGCCAAGGGCCTGCTGGTCGAGCTGGCCGAGATCTCCCTGGAGTGCGCCCAGCTGGTCGTCGCCACCGACGACGACGGGATGCCGGTGCTGCCGGCCTGGTTCCTGGTCGAGGTGACCCGGGACCTGCCCCGGCTGGTCGCGGCCCGGGCCTGACCGGTGGCCACCCGACGACGCGCCGGCCGGAAGCCGGACCCGAACGAGGAGGCGTTCCTCCAGGCCAAGCAGCGGGTGGCCGCGCACCCGATGTTCCGGCCGCTCTTCTCCTCCAGCGGCGCGCGCAACGCCTGGTTCGCCTGGTGCGACGACGACGAACTCGACGACCGGCGGGGGTGGGCGCGGGTCCGCGAGGACGGGAAGATCGTGGTCAACCGGCGGCGTCGCGCCGACGCCGACGAGTGGTACTGGGTGCTCGTGCACTGCCTGCTGCACCTCGGCTTCGGCCACCTCGACCCGGAGCGGGAGGATCCGGCCGACCGGGCCGACCAGGCCGCCGCCTGCCTGGTGGTGGCCCGGTTCCAGCACGACGCCAGGTTGGGCCGGCCGCCGAGGGAGCTGCCCACCCCGCTGCCCGCCGGCGACGAGGCCCGGCTGGCCGCGCGGTGGCGGGAGAGCGGCGTGCCCGACGGGTACGCCGACTGCGGCGTCGGCGGGCACGGCGGCGACATCGACCGCCGCCCCCGACCGACCGACCGGTACGGCTGGCAGCCGCCGGCCGGCGTCCGCTGGCAGACCTGGCCGGAGCGGTTCGCCGTCGGGCTGGCGGCGGCGGCCAGCGCGGCGGTGGAGGCCGCCGGCGCGCCGAGACCGGGCCCCGGGCGCCTGACCCACGCCACCGTCTGGGAGCGGGCGCGCCGCTGGTTCGTCTCGTCGTATCCGCTGCTGGGGGCGCTGGCCGCCGGTTTCCGGATCGTCGCCGACGTCGAGCTGGCCCGCTCGTGGCAGATCTCGGTCGCGGCGGTCGACGCGCACGCCGGGGAGATCTACGTCAACCCGCTGCGGGCGATGCCGGAGGAGGAGTGCCGGTTCGTTCTGGCCCACGAGATGCTGCACGCCGCGCTGCGGCACGCCGACCGGGTGGCGCACCGCGACCCGTACCTGTGGAACGTCGCCACCGACTACGTCATCAACGGCTGGCTGGTGGAGATGGCGGTCGGCGCCATGCCGGACGGGCTGCTGCACGACCCGCAGCTGCGCGGCCTGTCGAGCGAGGCGGTCTACGACCGGCTCGCCACCGACCTGCGCCGGCACCGCAAGCTCGCCACCCTGCGCGGCGCCGGGCTGGGCGACATGCTCGGCGAGCGGGCGCCCGGGCCCGGTGAGGCGCGCCGGGGGGTCGACCTGGACGAGTACTACCGCCGCGCGCTAACCAGCGGGCTGGCGTTCCACGAGTCGGCCGGGCGCGGGCTGCTCCCGGCCGGCCTGGTGGCCGAGATCCGGGTGCTCGACGCGCCGCCCCCGCCGTGGGACGTGCAACTGGCCCGCTGGTTCGACGAGCGCTTCCCGGCCCGCGAGCGGCAGCGCTCGTACGCCCGCCCGTCCCGCCGCCAGGCCGGCACCCCGGGCATCCCCCGCCCCGGCTGGCACCGGCCGGAGGAGCGGGAGCGCCGGCCGACGTTCGGGGTGGTGCTGGACACCTCGGGCTCGATGAGCGCCCGGCTGATGGGGCGGGCGCTCGGTGCGGTCGCCTCGTACGCGCTGGCCCGGGACGTGCCGGCCGCCCGGGTGGTGTTCTGCGACGCCGTCGCCTACGACGCCGGCTACCTGCCGGTGGCGGAGATCGCCGGCCGGGTGCGGGTACGCGGCCGGGGCGGCACCGTGCTGCAACCGGGGATCCGGCTGCTGGAGCGGGCCGACGACTTCCCGTCGGACGGTCCGATCCTGGTCGTCACCGACGGGGAGTGTGACGTGCTGCGCGTCCGGCGCGACCACGCGTTCCTGGTGCCGGCGGGCGCTCGGCTGCCGTTCACCCCGCGCGGCCCGGTCTTCCGGATGGCCTGACCACGCCCACCCATCAGCCCCATGCCCTGATCGCCTGCGCTCTGCCGGGACGACCGGCCGCCCGGATCGGGTTCCCCGGACGATCATCATCCCGCGGGTGGAGTGACGCCTCGCAGGAGCGTGCGGACCAGGTCGTCGACCAGCTCGGGTGAGGGCTCCGGCGCCGGGCCGGCGGGGTCGAGCAGGTGGCTCAGCACGAGGTCGTGGCAGACGCCGACGACCAGCGCGGCGACCGCCTCGGCGCTGGCGTCCGGCGCCACCCGCCCAAGCTCCTGCTCGGCGCGGACGTAGCCGGCGAGCTCGACCCGCAGTCCGGCCCCGCCGCCCATCGGGTTCGGCAGCTCGACCAGGCGGGCGAGCACCCCGGGCTGGGTGAACACGCCCGCCATGGCCGGCAGGATCGCCGCGTGCAGCGCCAGCGCCCGCGACAGGTACGTCCGCAGGTTCGCCGCCACCGTGCCCGCACCCGGCCGCGGGGGCGCGTCCTCCAACGCCGCCTCGGCGGCCCGCACGTGCGCGTGCAGCGCGTACGCGAGCAGCTCCTCCTTGTCGGCGAAGTGGTTGTAGAGCACCCCGTCGGCCACCTGGGCCTCGCGGGCGATGTCGCGGACGGTCAGCCCGACGGTGCCGCGCCGGGCGACCAGCCGTCGCGCGGCGGCGATCAGGTGGTCGCGCAGGCTCTGGTCGCCGCCGCGCAGCGCCGCGGCTCTCCTCGGTGACATCACCGGCATCCTAGGGCCGCCGGCGGCCCGCCACGCGGACCCGCCACCCGGTCGCGACGGGCCCCGTGCCCCGTCCCGGCCGCGAGGAAGGCAGGCGGGGCGCCGCGCGCGTCACGCCGGGCGGCGGGCGGTGACCAGCCAGCCGGTGCCGCGCAGGCGTACCCCGTCGGAGCCCTCGTAGGGGCGCAGCGCGTCGGTCAGCGCGGCGCGCGCCCCCGACGCGGTGGCCGGGTCGACCCGGTCGAGCTGGTGCCGCACGGGTCCCCAGCCACCGAGGAACTCCCCGGCGTCGGCGGCGTCGCGGCCCCAGAGCTGGGACGCCTCGACCGGCGCGCACTCGACCTCGGTGAGGCCGGCGTCGGCGAGGACCCGCCGGACGACCGCCGGGTCGGCGAGGGAGAGCGGCTCGGCGGTGCCCGTGCCGTCGGTGCCCGGGTGCGGCAGGCGGGCCACCAGTGCGGCGAGCACCCGCCCGAGGTCGCTGTGGCGGAGGTCGTCGAGGCAGACGAAGGCGAGCCGGCCGCCGGGGCGCAGCGCGCGGGCGAGGTTGCCGAAGGCGGCGACCGGATCGGCGAAGAACATCACCCCGAACCGGCTGAGGACCACGTCGAACGCGGCATCCGGCAGCGGGTGCACCTGGGCGTCACCGCGGATGAAGCGGACGTTGTCCACCTGCCCCTCCGCCGCGCCGGCCCGGGCCCGGTCGAGCATCGGGGCGGAGAGGTCGATCCCCGCCGCGTGGCCGTCGCCAGCCCGACGAGCGGCCAGCCGGGTCAGCTGCCCGTTGCCGCAGCCGACGTCGAGCACCCGGTCGCCGGGCCGGACGTACGCCAGCAGCGGAGCGTTGAAGCCGGCATTCACCGCGTCGTAGCGGTCGTGGTGCTGGGCCCAGTGCCGGCCCTCGTAGCCGTTCCACGCCTGCGCCTGGTGCTTGTTGACGACCACTTCCATCGACCCTCCCGATTATGAACGCACGTTCATGAGCGTCCGTTCATAATGAATGGGCGGATCGGCCGGTGTCAACGGTTTCGGGTCTGATCAATTCGGGTACCTCCGGCCCTCGATGAAGCTGTCCATGCACTCGACGACGTTGCGCCGCCGACGACGTTGCGCCGCGCGGCGCGGAGCCTGCCCGTGGTGTCGGAACAGGGCCAGCTCACGCTGGACTAGCCTGAGCCGGGCGCCGGCACGCCGCGCGCAGCACCGAACAGACATTGACCAGGGCGAGAGGGGCTCAGTCGTGATCGAACAGCCGGCGTACACCCGGTTCGGGTTCTCCGACGAGGAGTGGGGGCTGCTGGTCGGCCTGCCGCAGGCGGTCCTGACCGCGGCCAGCGCCGCGGAGTCCGACGGCAGCCGGCGCACCCGGGCCGAGACCGCCGCCGGGCTGGAGATCATCTCCACCGGCCGCGAGTCGGCCAACCCGCTGGTCGCGGCGGTCGCCGGGGAGATCGTGTCCCAGGTGGGCGACCCCGAGGCCGGCGAGGAGCTGCCGGTCATCGAGCCGGCCGACCCGCAGGGCCTGATCGACGACGTGCTGGCCCGGGCCGGCCAGGCGTCGGCCCTGCTGGCCGCCCGGGTGGACGAGGGCGAGGCCGGGGCGTACCGGCACTGGCTGGTGGAGATCGCCGAGCAGGTGGTCGTCGCCGCCCCCAGCGGCGGGCTCCTCGGCCTCGGCGGTGACCAGGTCAGCGACTCGGAACGACGCTTCCGGGACCGGCTCTCGCACGTGCTCAACGACTGAGCGGTACGGCCACGGATCCGCGCGCCCGACGGGCGCGCGGATCCGCCGTCTCCGGCCCCTCGCCCGGCCGCCCCGCCGTCGCCGACAATGGACCGGACACGCGGGGCCGACGCCGAAGGTGGGGAGATGCTGAACCGGACCGTCATCGACACCGAGGCGCTGCCGCCGCGCGAACGGTTCGGAATGTGGCTCGACCTCGTCGCCCGCACCGCCTCGCCGCTGCGGATGCGGTCCGCGCACGCCGACGACTTCACCGCCCGCGCCGAGATCATCCCCCTCGGGCCGATCCAGCTGGTGAACTACCGCTATCCCTCGCTGGACGCCGTCCGGACCGCGAAGCTGGCCCGGCAGACCGAGGTGGACTACTTCCTGCTCGCCCTGACCACCACCGGCACCGGCGCGTCCGGGCAGGCCGGGCGACAGAGCGTGATCGGGCCGCGGGAGTTCACCTTCTACGACGGGTCGCGCCCGCACCGGGTCAGCCACGAGGGCGAGCAGGGCGGGCTCGCCAGCTCCGTGGTGGCCCTGATCCCGTACGGCGCGCTGCCACTGCCCCCGGACCGGCTCGCTCCCCTGCTCGCCGGCCGGATGTCCGGCACCGAGGGGGTGGGCGCCCTGCTGGCGCAGTACCTGGTCCAGCTCACCAGCCATGCGGAGCAGTACCACGCGGCGGACGCCGAGCGACTCGGCGCGACCGCTCTCGACCTGATCGCCACCATGCTCGGCCGACACCTGGTCGCCGAGGACGCGGTGCCCCGGGAAGCACGCCGCCGGGCACTGCTCGCCCAGGTGCGCGGCTTCGTCCAGCGGCACCTGGGCGATGCCACGCTGAGCCCGCAGACGATCGCCGACGCGCACCACGTCTCGGTGCGTACCCTGCACCGGCTCTTCGAGGCGGAGGAGGCCACCGTGGCGTCGTACGTGCGGGACCTGCGCCTGGAGCGGTGCCGCCGCGACCTCGCCGACCCGGCGCAGGCGCACCGGCCGGTCCAGGCCGTCGCCGCCCGCTGGGGCTTCCGCGACAAGGCGGTCTTCAGCCGCGCCTTCCGCGCCGCCTACGGCGAGACCCCGCAGGGCTACCGCGCGGCCGGGCGGGAACAGGCACGGATCGTCAACGACGCGGCGTCCGTCGTCAACTCGACGTCGACATACTGACTGCGGGCCGGCGGCCGGCAGTCGCGTGTCGACCACCGGGTAACGGGGGACCGCGGCGTGGCGCCCGTGACGTCCGCGTCACGGGCGGCCGCCCCGGTGCCGCGTGGGAGACGCCGCCGCCCGGCTTTCCCCCGGCCGCACCGACCCCGGCCCCGCCGCTCACTCCCCCCCAGGACCGGCGACGGGGCCGGTCAGGCCTCCTCCAGCAGCTCCAGGACCGTCCGCTCCGCCTCGGGCTTCGGGGTGCCCGGCCGGACCGGCGCCACCACCCCGTCGTGGTAGAGGTCGACCACCCGCGGGTCCACGTAGGAGGTCCGGGCCACGGTCGGGGTGTTGCCCAGCAGCTCGGCCACCTCCTTCATCACCCCGGCGACCGCCCTCCTGCGAGCCGCCGCGGAACGCTGCACGCCGGCGGTGGCCAGCTCGGTCGCCGCCAGCACCGTCGCATGCCACGTACGGAAGTCCTTCGCGGTCATCTCCCCGCCGCTGCCGTCGCGCAGGTACTCGTTGACCTCGTCGCTGCGCACGTCGCGCCACTGCCGCCCGTCCCAGTAGCCGAAGAGGCGTTCCTCCGCCCGACGCCGCCGGCGCAGGTTGGTCAGCACCCGGCACAGCTCCGCGTCCTCGATCCGGCGGACCTGCTCGACGCCGCCCTTGGCGGGGAACTCGAAGACGACACAGCCGCCCCGGGAGCGGGCGTGCTCGGGGCGCAGGGTGGAGACCCCGAAGGTGGCGTCCTCGCCGACCGCGTACTGGTCGTTGCCGACCCGGAACATCCCCATGTCCAGCAGCCGGGCGACGGTGGCCAGCACCCGGTCCCGGTTCAGGCCGCGCTTGCCCAGGTCGTCCGCGATCCGCTCGCGCAGCACCGGCAACCGGTGGGCGACCTCCAGCACGTGGTCGAACTTCGCCTCGTCGCGCCTGCGCCGCCACTCCGGGTGGTAGAGGTACTGCTTGCGTCCGGCCGCGTCGACGCCGGTCGCCTGAATGTGCCCGTTCAGGTACGGCGAGATCCAGACGTCCTGCCAGGCGGGCGGGATGACCAGCCCGCGCAGCCGGGCCAGCTCGTCGCGGTCGCGGACCGGTCCGCCCCGGGCGTCGAGGAACACCCAGCCCTTGCCGGCCCGGCGGCGCCCGTACCCCGCCCGGCCCGGATCACTACGCCGCAATCGCACCGGAGATCCGCACCGCCTCTTCGGCCTCTTCCACGGCGGCCAACACCCGGTCCACCGGCAGCCCCGCCAACGACGGGTGGCTACCCACCCCGGGCCGGGCGGGCCAGTCCCGCGCTCCGCTCCAGAGCACCCGGTGCCGGGGCCGGCCCGCCGGCGGGCCCCACTCGGCCGGCGGGACCGGGCCGAAGAGCAGCACCGAGGGGGTGGCGTAGGCGGTGGCGAGGTGACCGACGCCGGTGTCACCGCTGACCACCAGACGGGCGTGGGCGACCAGGGCGGCCAACTCGCCCAGGTCGGTCCCGCCGGCCAGGACGGCGGACCCGGGCAGTCCGGCTTCGGCGGCCACCCGCTCCGCCAGCTCCCGCTCGTCGGCGGAGCCGGTCACCACCACCCGGTGTCCACGGTCGGCGACTCCCCGGGCGAGGGCGGCGAAGCGGGCGGCCGGCCAGCGCTTCTCGGGCACCTTGCTGCCCGGGTGGACGACGGTGACACCGGTCGGCGTCCGGCCCGCCGCCGGCCGGCGCAGCGCGAGGTCGCCGGGGTCGGCGGGGATGCCGTACCAGGCCAGCAGCCGGCACCAGCGGTGCACCTCGTGCTCCCCGGCGCGCCACCGCGGGCCGTCCAGGTGGCCGGCCTCGGGGCAGCGGAACGCCAGCAGCCGTCCCGCGCCGGCCAGCAGCCGGTGCGAGCGGGGGCCGCGCCCGTGCAGGTTGACCGCGACCGGCGGGGGCGGCCACGGCCGGGGGCCGAGGCCGTCGGTGGGCAGCAGCCGGTCGACGCCGCCGACCAGGTCGACCAGCGGCCCCAGCCAGGCCGGCGCCGCCAGCGCCAGCTCCCGGTCGGGGTACGCGACCCGCAGCGCCCGCAGCGCCGGCACCGCCGTGGCCAGGTCGCCCACGCCGAGGGCGCGGAGCACGAGGATCACGGGTACGAGCTCTCCTGCTCGGCGCAGACCACCAGCTCCCGTACCGCGCAGCCGGACGGCTGGGAGAGCGCGAACATCACCGCGGCGGCGGTGTCGGCCGGATCGTTGAGCGCGGCGTCCGGGCCGGGCCGGTACTGCGGGTGGCGCTCGTCGAAGAAGGCGGTGCGCATCCCGCCGGGGATCAGCAGGGTCACATTGACCCGGCCGGCGAGCTCGGCGGCGAGCGCGCGGGTGAAGCCGACCACCCCGAACTTCGCCGCGCAGTACGCGGTGGCGTCGCTGACCGCCTTCACGCCGAGGGTGGAAGCGACCGTGACGATCCCGCCCCGGGACGCCTCCAGGTACGGCAGCGCCGCCCGGACCACCGCCACCGTGGCGAGCAGGTCGACCGTGACGATCCGCTCCCAGGTCTCCCGGGGCACGTCGGCGAGCTTGCCGGGCACGTCCGTGCCGGCCGCGGTGACCACGGCGTCGAGGCCGCCGGAGCGCTCGGCCAGCTCCCGGGTGGCATCCTCGGCGGCCCGGGTGTCGGCCAGGTCGCACTCGATCCAGGGCACCCCGTCGCCGGGGCGGTGCCGGTCCAGCACCAGCGGCCGGCCGCCGGCCCGGGCAACCGCGGTGACCACCGCCGCACCGAGCCCGTTCGATCCGCCGGTGACCAGGACGGTCGGGCCGGCACCGGGTGGACTGCTGGTCATCGCGTTCCCTCCGCCGTCGGACGCTGCGCACCGGCTGGCCGGACGGCGCCGGTGGGGGCGGCGGGACACGCCCCGGGGCGCTCGCCGCGGGCCGCCGCGATCATGTCGGTGGTGGAGCGCCCGTCCAGGTACGGCACCACCACCGTGTGCCCGCCCCAGCGGCGCAGCGCCTCGGCCTCGGGCAGGGTCGCCGGGTCGCCGCCGCCGGTGGCGTAGTCGCCGCCCTTGACCCAGATGTCCGGGCGCAGCCAGCTCAGCGCCGCGTCGGGGGTCGGCTCGTCGAAGACCAGCACCGCGTCGACGCAGCTCAGCGCCGCGAGCAGTCGACTCCGGTCGCCCTGCGGCACGACCGGCCGCTCCGGCCCCTTCAACCCGGCGACGCTGGCGTCGGAGTTCAGGCAGACGATCAGGCAGTCGCCGAGCTGCCGGGCGGCCTGCAGGGTCGCCACGTGTCCGGCGTGCAGCAGGTCGAAGCAGCCGCCGGTGGCGACCACGGTGCCCCCGGCGGCGCGGACCTCGGCCACCACCGCGCCGGCCGCGGCGGCCCCGATCCGCTCCCCGCCACCGCCCAGCGGCAGCGGCGGGGCGGCGCGGACCTCGGGCGGCAGCGCGGCGGCCACTCCCCCGCCGGCCACGTACGCCGACGCCTCGGCCACCGCCTCCTGCACCGCCTCGGAGACCAGCGCGCCACGGGCCAGCGCGATGCTGGCCGCCGAGGCGAACCGGTCCCCGGCCCCGCAGGTGTCCCCCTCGGCGTTGACCGGGGCGGAGACCACCAGCGGGGTGGCACCGGCGTGGCAGAGCAGCGCGCCGTCGCCGCCCAGGGTCACCGCGACCGCGCCGGCCCGCCACCGCTCGCGCAGCCCCTGCGCGCCCCGGGAGGCGGTGGCCAGCCGGGACGAGCCGGGCGGGGCCTCGGTCAGGTCGCGTACCTCCGCCTCGTTCGGGGTGGCCAGGGTGACCCCGGGCACCGCCGCCGGCCCGCGCGGGTGCGGGTCCCAGACCACCGGCGCGCGGGTCGCGGCGAGCGCGGCGCGCAACGCGGGCTGCCGGGCGACGCCCCGGCCGTAGTCGCTGACCAGCACGGCGGACGCCCCGGCGATCAGCTGGAGCACCGCCTCGGTCGGCTGCCCCGGGTCGGCGGCCGAGCCGCCCCGGTCGTGGCGCAGCAGCACCCGGCCGCGGGCCCGCAGCCGGATCTTCTCCGGGGTGGCCCCCGCCAGGGGCAGCGCGTACACCTGCACGCCGGCCGCGGTGAGCAGGCAGCTGAGCCGGGCCCCACCGGCGTCGTCCGCGAGCGCTGTCACCAGCGCCACCTCCCCGGCGCCCTGGGCGGCGGCGAAGACCGCGGCCAGGCCGGCGCCGCCGGGCCGGTCGGCGTGCGTCGTCTCGTCCAGCACAGGGACGGGCGAGTCCGGGCAGAGCCGGTTCACCACGCCCTCGACGTCGCGGTCCAGCAGGGTGTCGCCGATGACCACCAGGGGTCCCCGCACGGCCGGCCTCCTCATCCCGCCTCGACCCGCCGGTCGCCACCGTCGAGCACCACCTCGACGCCGGTACGGACCGGCGTGGCGGGCCGCCCGACGGTGGCCGGCCCGGCCACCGCCAGCGCCGTCGGCAGGGCCCGGTCGACGTACTCGCAGAGCATGTGGGTGGAGACCAGGTGCAGCTCCTGCACCACCTGGCTCGCCGGCGAGGCGATGGCGAGCGCCTCGTGGCAGGCGTCGGCGAGCGGGTTGGGCGCCGGGCCGGTGAAGGCCCAGCAGCGCAGCCCGGCCTCCCGTCCGGCGCGGGCGGCGGCCAGCAGGTTGGCGCTGGCGCCGCTGGTGGACATCAGCAGCAGGATGTCGTTCTTCCGGCCGTGGGCGCGGACCTGGCGGGCGAAGACCTCGTCGTAGCCGTAGTCGTTGCCGATCGCGGTCAGCGCGGAGGTCTCCGCGTGCAGCGCGATCGCCGACAGCGGCTGCCGGTCGTCGCGGAGCTTGCCGACCAGCTCGGCGGTGAGGTGCTGGGCCTCGGCGGCGCTGCCGCCGTTGCCGGCGACCAGCAGCCGGCCCCCGCCGGCCAGGGTGCCGGCCAGCTCGGTGCCCCACCGGGCCAGCAGCTGCTCCGAGGACCGGTACGGCAGCAGTGCCTCGGCCAGCAGGGTCAGGTGCGTCTCCAGCAGTCCCTCCGTCGCCGGCGTCATCAGGCGACCACCCGGGTCGGCCGGCGCACCGCGGCGACCTCGCCGTACAGCTCCGCCAGCCGCTCGGCGGCGGTCGCCCAGGAGTAGCTGCGCCGGGCCCGTTGCAGCGCCGCCGTGGCGTACCCGAAGCGGCGGATCCGGTCGTCGAGCAGGCGCTGGATCGCCCCGCCCAGGGCCTGCGGGTCGCGGGCCGGGACCAGGTCCCCGGTCACCCCGTCGACCACGGTGTCCTTGATCCCGCCCACGGCCGTGCCGACTACGGGCACGCCGCAGGCCATCGCCTCCAGCGGGGTGAGCCCGAACGGCTCGTACCAGGGGGCGGCGACCAGCAGGTCGGCGGAGCGGTACCAGCGGCCCATCTCCTCCCGCGGCACCGCGCCGACCAGCCTGACCCGGTCGGCCACCCCACAGGTGACGGCGAGGGCGCGCAGCCGGCGGGCGTACGGGTCGGTCTCCAGCAGGCCGGCCGGCGGGCCGCCCACCACCACGCACTCGGCGTCGGGCACCAGGGCCATCGCCCGGATCACCGTCTGGAATCCCTTGCGTTCCACCAGCCGCCCGACGGTGAGGATCCGGGGCCGGTCGGGTTCCCGCTCGGCGGCCGGGCCGAGCGGGGCGAAGCTGGCGAGGTTGACCCCGGACGGGACGACCGTCATCCGGGAGCGCGGGACGCCGAGCCGGACCAGCTCGCCCACCTCGTCCTGGCACTGCGCGACCACCCGGTCGACCGAGCGCCCCAGCTCCCGCTCGTACGCGATCCGCCGCGCCGGGCTGGTGTCCTGCACGCCCTGGTAGCGCCGTTTGACCGTGCCGAGCGCATGGTACGTCTGCACCACCGGCACCCCGGTCTGGCGGCTGGCGGCCAGCGCGGCGAGCCCACTCATCCAGAAGTGCGCGTGGATCACCTCGGGCGCCCAGTCGCCGCCGCGCCACCGTTCCACCAGCCAGCGGCTGAACTCCTTCATGTGCGGCAGCAGCTCGTCCTTGGCCAGCGGCTCGGCCGGACCGGCCGGCACGTGCACCACGTCGTACCCGTCCGGGGCGCGGACCGTGACCGGCAGGTCCACGGCGTCGCGTCGGGTGTAGACCCGGACGTCGTGCCCGGCGGCCGCCAGCGCGGCGGAGAGCTCCGCGACGTGGGTGTTCTGCCCACCGGCGTCCTCACCGCCCAGAATGGCGAGCGGACTGGCGTGCTCGGAGATCATCGCGATGCGCATACTTCCTCCTCCAGCAGGCGGTCCCAGTCGGCGAGGAAACGGTCCAGGCCGTAGCGGGCCCGGGCGGCGGTGCGCGCCTCGGCGCCGGCGCGACGGGCCTCGGCGGGCTGCGCGACGAACCGCCGCGCGGCCTCCAGCAGCGCGTCGACCCGGGTGGAGAGGGCACCGGCCCCGGGCGGCACGGCCTCGACGGCCTCGGTGGTGGCCAGCGCGACGACCGGCATGCCCATCGTCATGGCCTCGACGAGGCTGAGCCCGAGCGACGTCCACCGGCACAGGTGCAGGTACGCCCGCCGCCGCGCCAGCTCGGCGTGCATCCGGTGCTGCGGCACGTCGTCGTGGCTGGTCAGCCGGTCGGCGGGGAGGCCGAGGTGCTCCGCGAGCCCGGCGACCTTCATGCCGAACACGTCCAGCGGGGCGATCTCGGCGAAGCGGGGCAGCAGGTCGCTGCCGGTGACCCGCCAGCGGCGCACCGGCTCGTTGATGACGACCGCGAGCCGGTCCAGGTCGCCGGTCCACTCCACCGCGGGCGGGACCACCCCGTGCTCGACGACGGCGGTGCGGGTGGAGCCGTTGTCCCAGAACAGCTCGTTGAATCCGGTGACGTGGGTGAGCAGCAGGTCGTCGCGGTCGGCCATCGGGTGACGGGTGTTCGGGACATCGCCCTTGGGGGTGTTGTGCTCGACGTAGACCGCCGGCACGTCGCGCCCGGGCCGCCGGCCGAGCCAGTCGCAGGCCAGGTCGAATTCCTCTGGCCGTTGCAGCAGCACCACGTCGACCTCCTCCCGGCGCAGCTGCTGCGGGGTCACCTCGACGGCGTTGTCCGGCCAGGGGTAGGTGCGGGCCCGGCCCAGCCCGTACGGGCCGCGGTCGGGGGTGACCGGCACCAGGTAGCGGTGCCTGCCGTGCACGAAGGACGTGGTCCAGGAGCCGTGCACGTGCCACACCAGGATGTTCATCGGGCGCTCCCGCCGCCGGCGGCCACCGGGTCCGCGCCGACCGTGGCCGGCACGCCGACCGGCAAGGGCGCGTCGGCGGGTACGCCGAGCAGGCGTACCGCCGCCAGGACGCGGCCCGGTTCGACGGCCGACAGGCAGGGGTGGCCGGGCACCGGGCAGCGGGTGGCCCGGGTGTCCCGGCAGGGCGCGGCGGCGTCGCCGAGGCGTACGGCCGGCACCCGGTAGGGCCCCCACTGTCCGAACGGGACGGTGGGGGCGAAGAGGCTCACCACCGGTACGCCCAGCGCGGCGGCCAGGTGCGCGGGGCCGGTGTTGCCGACCACCAGCGCGCCCGCGCCGGCAAGCACGGCGGCGAGGTCGGCGAGGCCGGTTCGGCCGCCGAGGTCGACGCCGGCGTCCCCGGCCACCCGGGCGGTCAGCTCCGTCTCGTCCGGGCCGCCGGTCACCGCCACCCGGTGTCCGGCCGCGGTGAGCACCTGGACGATCCGGGCGGCGAGCTCGGGCGGGCAGGCCCGGGTCTCCACCGCCGAGCCGGGGTGCAGCACCACGTAGCCGGGGCCGCCGAGCCGGGCCGGCGGGGGCGGCAGCCCGTCGGTCCGGATGCACAGCGCCGGATCGTCGGCGGCCGGGAGCGGGAAACCGGCGGCCGCGGCCAGCGAGAGCGCCCGTTCCGGCTCGGGCAGCCCGTCGGGCGCCCGGTGTCGGACGTCGAGCAGCGAGCCGGGGTAGTCGTCGCTGATGGCGCTGATCCTCGGCACGCCGGCGAGGCGCAGGAGCAGGGCGAGGGGTAGCGGGGTCTGGTGGAAGGAGGTGAAGATGATGGCTTCGTCGGCGCCGATGCGGGTGAGGCGGTCGGTGAGTCGGCGGATGTCGTCGGGGTCGACGGGGTGCGGGCTGCCGTCGATCCAGGGCAGGGGCCATTCGATCAGCTCGTCGACGCCGGGCAGCAGGGCGGCGGCGTCGCGGCCGCGGGGGCCGCAGAGCATGACGACCCGCTGCGCGCCGGCGGCGACGGCGCGGACGGCGGGCCCGGTGACGAGCACGTCGCCGGCGGAGTCGCTGCGGACGACGAGGACGGTGCGGGCGCGTCGGGGTGCGGTGGGGCGCAGCGCGGCTTGGCGGTGCAGGATCTCCTCGACGGCCGCCGGCAGGTCGCGGGCGACGTGCGGGGCGGCGGCCACCTCCTCGGGTCGGGTGACCGGGGTGGGGACGAGGAGACCGGTGGCGCCGGCGGCGAGCGCCGCGGTCATGTCCCGGCCGATGTCCCCCACCATCACACAACGGGCGGGGGTGGTGCCGAGCGCGGCGGCGGCCCGCTCGACCAGGCCCGGGGCGGGCTTGCGGCAGCGGCAACCGTCACCGTCGTCGTGCGGGCACACCTGCCAGGTGTCGAACGGCCCCAGCAACTCCTCCACCCGGGCGTTCACCCGACGCAGGTCGTCTGCGGTGAACAACCCCCGCGCCAGACCGGACTGGTTGGTCACCACACCCAACCGCAGGCCCGCCGCGCGCAGCCGGTCCAACGCCTCCCGCGCCCCCGGCACCGGACGCACCTTCTCCGGATCCCCGTTGTACGGCACATCCTCGACCAACGTGCCGTCCCGGTCCAGCAGCACTGCGTCAAACAGGACCGGCCGGATCACGGCTCGGTCGACAGCCGGGTCAACCCGGCCTGACCTGCGCTGATCCGGCTCCATCTGGTCCCGTCGCACGGGCGGCGGGTTCCCGGAGCCCTGGGGAGTAAACATCATCTACCCGGGGGTACGGCTCGTTGCCGCCCAGCCCGCGCAGGGGTCGCCGACCGGGCCTTACCCGTCGCCCCGGAGAAGCTAACGCGCTCACCGAGCCGGCAGAAGGCGGATCAGCGCGAGCAGCGGTGAGAGGCGGGGAGCCTCGACGGGGCCCGACGGCGCACTGGCTACCCTTTGGGGGAAAACCGTCGGCAACCAGAGGATGTCCGTCATGATCGAACCCGTGGAGCTGCCCTCGCCGTGGCGGGAAGCACGCCTGACCGTCGTGGTCCCGACCTACAACGAGGCGGGCAACCTCCCGGTGCTGGTCGAGCGGCTCCTCGCCCTGCCACTGCCCGACCTGAAGGTGCTGGTGGCGGACGACAACTCCCCGGACGGCACCGGCGAGGTGGCCGACAAGCTGGCCATCGAGCACCCCGACCGGATCCAGGTCGTACACCGGGCCGGCAAGGAGGGCCTGGGCCGGGCGTACGTCGACGGGATCGGCCGGGCGCTCGACGGCGGCGCCGACTATGTGGCGCAGATGGACGCCGACCTGTCCCACCCGCCGGAGGCGCTGCCCGGCATGCTCGGCGCGCTGCTCTCCACCCAGGCCGGCGTGGTGATCGGCTCCCGGTACGTGCCCGGTGGCGAGCTGGACGAGAACTGGCCGTTCTACCGCCGCGCGCTGAGCGGCTGGGCGAACCTCTACGTGCACACCCTGCTGCGGGTGCGGATCCGTGACCTCACCGCCGGCTTCAAGATCTGGCGGGCGGACGCGCTGCGCGACATCGGCCTGGAGCGGGTGCAGTCCAACGGGTACAGCTTCCAGGTCGAGATGCACTACCTCGCCACCAAGCTGGGGCACACCATCCTGGAGGTGCCGATCCGCTTCGAGGAGCGCCGCGACGGCGACTCGAAGATGACCACCGCCACCAAGGTGGAGAGTGCGCTGATGCCGTTCAAGCTGCGTACCCGGCACCGCAACCTGGAGCGCTGACCCGCTCCCTCCGATGCCGGACGGTCACGAACAGTGACGTCCCTGGCGGCGCGCGCTCTCGTGAGCGATATGCCTGAGAGGCACAGATATGCCTCTCAGGCATATCGCTCTCCATGACTTGCGCCTCCCCGGAGACGACACGCCGACCGGCCCAGGGCCGGGGGCCGTCGACGAGAGGCGTTCCCGCCGGCCCGGTGCATCCGATCCGGAGCCCGCCGGCCGGGAACGGCGACGCGCGCATCGGCGCCCGGCCGGCGTTGGTCCAGGTCAGCGGTAGACGGCGCGGTGCGCGGCGCCGATCGCCCGGGCGTACAGGCCGCCGGTCAGGGCGCGGTTGCGGCTCAGCGCCGCCTGCGCCGCGTTCGCGCCCGGCGCGCCGTGCACCCCGCCGCCCGGGTTCGCCGAGGCGCTGGCCAGGTAGAGCCGGTCGATCGGGGTGTCCGGCCGGCCGAGCCCGGGCACCGGGCGGAGGAAGAGCTGCTGGTACGCGGCGGACGTGCCGCCACCCACGGCGCCGCCGACCAGGCTCGGGTTGCGGTCCTCCAGGTCGGCGGGGCCGGCCACGAAGCGGCCCCGGACCAGCCCCTTGAAGCCGGGGGCGAAGCGCTCCAGCACCGCCTCCATCCGGTCCACGTGCGCGGCCACGTCCTCGGCCCGCCAGTCCCGCCGGAACGGCAGGTGGGTGTACGACCAGAGCGACTCCGTACCGGCCGGCGACCGGGTCGCGTCGGCGGTGGTCAGCTGACCGACCAGCAGGAAGGGGTCCTCCGGCACCTGCCCGCAGGCCAGCTCCGCCGCGTAGCGGGTGAGGCCGTCGACGTCCGTGGCGAGATGCACGGTGCCCGCCCCGGCGACCTGCGGGTTGGTCCACGGCATCGGCCCGTCCAGCGCCCAGTCGACCTTGACCGTCGACCCGTCCCAGCGGAAGTGGTCGAGGTCCTCGACCAGCTGGGGCGGCAGCCGGGCCGCGCCGACCAGATCGAGGTAGAGCGCGGGCGCCGGCACGTCGGCCAGCACCGCCCGGCGGGCCCGCCAGGTGGCACCGCCCTCGGTCCGTACGCCCATCGCCCGGCCCCGGGCCACCAGCACCCGGTCGACCCGGGCGGAATAGGTGATCCGGCCGCCCCGGGCAATCAGCCGCGCCACCAGCGCGTCGGTGATCCGCTGCGCGCCGCCCACCGGCACCGGCCAGCCGACCTCCTGTCCGAGCATGGCGAGCAACCAGCCGTAGATGCCCGACCCGGCGTCGTCCGGCGACAGGTCGGTGTGCAGGGCGCAGCTGGAAATCAGCGCGGTCGCGCCCTCGCCCCGGAACACCTCGCGCCCGAACTGCCGGCTCGGCAGCACCAGCCGGCGGGCCAGCCGCAGCGCGCCCGCGGTGCGGAGTCGAGCCAGCAGCTCCAACCCGTCACGGACCGGCGGGAACGGGGTGAACAGGGCGTTCAGCATTGGCCGTGAGATGGCCCGCCACTCGCCGTACGAGTCGAGCCAGCGCTGCCCGTCGCCGGGCGCGAACGCCTCCATCGACGCGGCGCTGCGGTCGGGGTCACGGTTGAGCACCGCCGCCCGGCCGTCCGGCATCAGGTGCGCCAGCACGTCGGGGGCGTGCGTCCAGGCCAGCCCGTACGCGTCGAGGCCCAGCCGGCGCAGCACCGGTGAGGCGTACCCGAGGGGGTAGAAGGAGCTGTAGAGATCGCTCAGGTAGCCGGGGGCGGTCACCTCGGCGGACCGCACCGCCCCGCCCGGGGCGCCGGTGGCCTCCAGGACCAGCACGTCCCAGCCGGCGTCGGCGAGCAGGTTGGCGGCCACCAGTCCGTTGTGCCCGGCGCCGACGACGACGGCGTCCGCGGTGTCCGTGCCGGTCGCGATCATCCGATCCGCCTACCCGGCCACCAACCGGGCGAAACGCGTTTGCCTCGCGGGGACCGGGGCATCCACTGCCGCATGTACAGGGTTGAACAGCTCATCGGTGGAGTGTGGGGCGCGGGCGGCGCGGGCGGCGAACTGGTCGTGCACGATCCCGCCGACGGCACGCCGGTCAGCACCGTCCCGCTGGCGACGGCGGACGAGGTGGCCAAGGCGGTCGAGGCGGCCCGGGGCGCGGCGGCGGAGTGGGCGGCGACCGCCCCGGCGGAGCGGGCGGCGGCGCTGCACCGGGCGGCGGACGCGCTGGCCGGGGCGGCCGACGAGCTGGCCGAGGCGACGACGGCGGAGATGGGCAAGCCGCTCGGCGACGCCCGGGGCGGCGTGGAGGCGGGCATCGGCACGCTGCGACAGTACGCCGAGTTGGGCCCGGTGCGGGGTGGACGGACGCTGCACGGTGGTAGGGACGCCATCGACTTCATGGTGCCGGAGCCGCGCGGGGTGGTCGCCGCGCTCACCCCGTGGAACGACCCGGTGGCGGTCTCCTGCGGCCTGCTCGGGGCGGCCCTGGTCACCGGCAACGTGGCGCTCTACAAGCCGAGCGAGCGGACCCCGGCCACCGGCTGGCTGCTGGCCCGGCTGCTCGACGGCGTGCTGCCCGCCGGGGTGCTGACCCTGCTGACCGGCGGTGGCGACGTGGGCGCGGCGCTGGCAGCGCAGGAGGTGGACATGGTGGCCCACGTGGGCTCCACCGCCACCGGCCGGGCCATCGCGGCGGCCTGCGCCCGGACCGGCGCGAAGGCGCTGCTGGAGAACGGCGGCAGCGACCCGCTGATCGTCGACGCCGGGGTGGACCCGGTGTGGGCGGCCGGGCAGGCGGCGATCGGCTCGTTCGCCAACGCCGGGCAGATCTGCGTCGCGGTGGAGCGGATCTACGCGCACCGGGACGTGGCGGAGGACTTCGTCGACGCGCTGGTCGAGCGGGCCCGGGCGCTGCGGGCCGGGCCGGGCCGGGACCCGGAGACCGAGCTGGGCCCGCTGGTGGACCGGCGGCACCGGGACCACGTACACGGCCAGGTGACCGCGGCGGTGGCCGAGGGGGCGACGCTGCGCACCGGGGGTGTGCTGCCGGAGGGGCCGGGGGCGTTCTACCCGGCGACGGTGGTTTCCGGCTGCCGGCACGAGATGACGCTGGTCCGCGAGGAGACGTTCGGGCCGGTGGCGCCCGTGGTGGTGGTGGACTCGTTCAGCGAGGCGTTGCGCTGCGCCGCCGACTCGCCGTACGGGCTGGCCGGCACGGTGCTCACCGCGTCGATGAGCCACGCGCAGCGGGCCTGGCGGGAACTGCCGGTGGGCACGGTCAAGGTCAACGCGGTGTTCGGCGGCGCGCCGGGCGGTGCCGCGCAGCCGCGCCGCGGCAGCGGCCAGGGCTTCGGGTACGGCCCGGAGCTGCTCGACGAGTTCAGCACGATGAAGACGGTGCACCTCGAGGCCCCGGGTGGCGGCCACTGGTGACCGACCACCACACCGCCCAACCCACCCTCGTTCACGGAAAGAGTGGTTGTTCCGTTCGGAACAACCACTCTTTCCGTGAAAGTGCGCGCCGGGTCAGTCGCCGCGGGCCCTGGCGGTTTGGCGGTCGTTGGCCTTTTCGATCGCCTTGACCAGTTCCGGCTTGGTCATCCGGGACCGGCCGGGCACGTCCAGCTTGCGGGCCACCCCCATCAGGTGGTCCTTGGTGGCGTTGGCGTCCACGCCGCCCGCCGTGGGGGCCCTTCGGGCCGGTCCGCCGCCCTGCGCCTGCTGGTCGCTGGGTCCCTTGCGTCCCTTGGGCTCCCAGTGGTCGCCGACCTTCTCGTACTCGTGCTTGACGGCGGCGAACGCGGTGCGGTGCGCCCGCTCCCCCTCGCCGTACGTCTCCACCGCCGAGTCGTGCGTCTTCTCCCAGGTGCGCTGCGCCTTCTCCGGGGAGCGCCGCAGCGTGCTGGGCAGTACCTCGCGCCCGGGCATCTCGTCCTCCTCCGCGTCGGTGTCCTCCGTGTGGACGGTTCCCTGGGGCCCCGTCGGCAAACCCGCCCGCCGGGTTTGTCGATTTCCGGTGCCGGGTACCGGCGGGGTCAGCGAATGCCGGCTCACCCGGCGAGGTCGGGCGACAGGAGCGGGACATGGCAGCGACGACGGAGCCGACCGCGGCCGCCGACGGCCGGGAGGGGCTGCGGGTCCCCCGCCGGGTCCGCCAGCTGAACTGGTCCACCTGGCGTGGCGTGCTGCTGCGCGGCGGGCGCAACTTCGTCAGGGACAACTGCGCGGACTGGGCGGCGGCGCTGACCTACTACGGCGTGCTCGCCCTCTTCCCCTCCACCGTGGTGGTGGTCGCGCTGGTCGGCCTGGTCTCCGACGGGGAGCGCACCGTCGACACGATGCTGGACCTGGCCCGTGACATCGGCGCCGGCTCGGTGGTCGCCGACGACGGCTTCGTGTCGGTGGTACGCACGGTGGTCGACCAGCAGAGCGGGGCGAAGGTGCTGCTCAGCTTCGGTCTGCTCGGCGCGCTCTGGTCGGCGTCCGGGTTCATCGGCGCGTTCACCCGGGCCTCCAACGCGATCTACGGGGTCGAGGAGGGGCGGCCGTTCCACCGGCTGCGCCCGATGCAGATCGGCCTGGCGGCCCTCTCCCTGGTCCTGCTGGCCGTGGTGGCGCTCGGGCTGATCGTCAGCGGGCCGGTGACCGACGCGGTGGGCGACCTGGTGGGCGCCGGCGGGCTGGCCCGCACGGTGTGGAGCGTGGCCAAGTGGCCGGTGCTGGCGCTGGTGATGATGACGCTGCTGTCCCTGCTGTTCTGGATCGCCCCGAACGTCCCGCAACCGCGCTTCCGCTGGCTGACCGCGGGCGGGGCGGTGGCGCTGCTCTCCTGGATCGTCGTCTCCGCCGGTTTCGGCCTGTACGTCGCCAACTTCGGCTCCTACGACGTCACGTACGGCAGCCTCGGCGCGGTCATCGCCTTCCTGGTCTGGCTCTACCTGTCCAACTGCGCGCTGATGTTCGGCGTGCAGATCAACGCCGAGCTGCGACGGGGCCGGGTGCGCCAGGCCGGGGCGGTGGACCCGGGGGAGCCCGTCCTGCCGCCGAAGGCCGCCGCCGATTCGTGACCGCGTGCCGGGTTCGGCGTTTCCCGGGGGCCGGCGGGGGTAGCACACAAGGCATGGAACGTGGCAACAGCAAACACGGACCGAGGGTCGACGAAAACATGAGTCAGGAGGTCAGCGGCCTCGTACAGGGGCCGGGGGCCGCTGGCTCCCGGGTCGAGGAGTCCCGCCAGCCGGAACCGGCCGGCGAGGACCAGCCGGAGCCGAAAACGGTGACGGCCGGCGCCTCTCGCGGCGGCAACCCGCAGGGGATGAGCGCCGACGATGTCGAGGAGCGCAGCCGACTCGGCCGGTTCATCACCATGACGGCTCTGCCCGGCGACCGCGAGACGCTGATCGAGAACGCGCGCGCCAACCAGGCGCCCGCCGACCTGATCGCGGAGCTGGAGCGGCTGCCCGACGGTACGCGGTACCGCACCGTTTCCGAGGTGTGGGCCGCACTCGGTCACAAGAACGAGACGACGCGCTGGTAAGGCGGATCGGCCCCCCGATCCGGACGAGCACCGGCGACCAGAGGAGGAATCTTCATGAGCGGCCTTACCGAGCACGTGGACGTCTCCGTCCCGATCCGCACGGCGTACGACCAGTGGACCCAGTTCGAGGAGTTCCCCCACTTCATGGAGGGGGTGCAGGAGGTCCGGCAGCTGTCGGACACGATGACCCACTGGACGGTCGAGATCGCCGGGGTCAAGCGTGAGTTCGACGCCGAGATCACCGAGCAGCTCCCCGACGAGCGGGTGGCCTGGAAGTCGACCGGCGGCACCCAGCAGGCCGGCGTGGTCACCTTCCACCGGCTCGACGAGGGCAAGACCCGGGTCACCCTGCAGATGGACTTCGAGCCGCACGGCGTGGTCGAGCGGGCCGGCGACAAGCTGGGTGTGGTCGACCGTCGCGCCAGGGGCGACCTGGAGCGGTTCAAGCAGTTCATCGAGCGCCGCGGTCAGGAGACCGGCGCCTGGCGGGGCAAGGTGGACCGCCCGCAGCCGTGATCCGCTCCCCCGGAAACTCGCGTCTCGATGGCCGCCGGCACTCCGGCGGCCATCACCGCGTCCGGGCCCCGGGCCCGATGGCCGTTTGCGATCATCAGCTCCGGGTACGGCAAGGGGATGACGGAGAACGACGACAGGGTGTGGCGGGACGAGCAGAAGACCCCGCTGGAGGAACTGGAGCGGGCGATCGCCCGGTCGACCATCGACGGGCAGGGCGACGACGTCACCGGCAACGACGCCGGCGAGGAGGCCGCCTTCGGGCACGGCCCCGAGGCGGTGGATCGGGGCGCCGGGCCGGAGGCCGAACGGCGCGAGATGACCGACTCGGAGCGGGCGTACCGCCCGTCCACCACCGGCCGGACCGGCCCCGACGTCTGACCCGCCCACCCACCGGCCCGAGCCCGACGTGGTCGGCTCCATGGCGGCGAGGTGGCGGCATCCCGGCCCCCTCCCCTGAACCGGCAAGATGGAACGCCCGGACGGGCAGGATTCCGGACAGGCCAGTCAGAATCCGCCGTTCGGCTGACGGCAAGCGGGGGCTGTCGCGCAAGACTCTCGGGATGCAACAGGGCTCCGGCTTCCTCACCACCCGTCAGCGCCGTCTCGCCTGGTTCGGCTTCCTGCTCGCCGCCGCCCAGGCCCCGGTCGCCGCCAAGCTGGTCTCCGACGACTCCTGGCTGTTCAGCCTCTGCGTCGCGCTCATGGTGGCCACGGTGATCATCGCCGACGACGCCAGCCGGCGTCGCCCGGCGGACGCGCCCTCGGCCGACTGACGTCCGGCTCACCACCCTCGCCCCGACGCGGGGACCCGTGCCGCTCGCCTCAGTCGCGGGGTGAGCCCGGCTCGGCGGGGCGGGCCTCGTGCCCGGACCTGCCCGGGGTGCGCCGCTGCTCCTTCATCTCCGCCTCGTACAGGTGCCGCCGGCCGTCGACCAGCTGGTCCCGGGCGGCGCGATCCAGCTCGCGGAAGAGCGCGTAGTAGTTGTCGTCGAAGTCCTCGACGATCTGAAACGTCCAGCGACCGGCGATCACGTTGCGGCCGAGCAGCTCGGTGGAGACCCGCTCCGCGATGTCGTCGTGGCCGGCGGCCCGGAACTGCGCGACCGCGTCGTCGAGCATCAGGTCGGCGTGCCCGATCAACTGGTGCAGTGAGTAGAGGTGCCCGCGTGCCCGCTGCACCGTCTCCAGCGCCTCGCTGAGCTTGCCCAGCGCGGCCACCGTCTCGTCGGTCACCCCGTCCGGCCGGCGGTGCCGCCGGTCCGGGCCGTCCTCGTGCTGTCCCATCCGTTCCTCCATGGTGCCGGCTGCGCCCGTTCGCGCCCGGTTCTCCCTCTGCCCGGCCTGGGCCGGGTCAATCCCCGCGGAGGAGGGTGGTTGACCGGAGGAGGACCTGGGACCGACCGAGCGGCCGAGGCCGCCGGGGCCGCCGGGTGACTAACGTGGGTCCCCATGCGTGTGCCGTACCCCCAGGTCGCGAGCCGGACCGCCGCGAGCGCGGCGCGGTCCGCCCTCGCCCTGCTCTCCACCTCGGTCGGCGCCTCCGGCCTCGCCGCGGCCGCCGCCAACCCCGGCCTGCTCGCGATGGTCGACCAGCACGCCGCGGCGGTACGCGACAGCCTCGACGGCGACCGGCGACCGCTGTCCCCGGCGGCGCTGGTCGGGTACGCCGACGGCCTCCGGGCGGGCGCACTGGAGCACGGCCTGGTCCCGCCCACCGGCGCGGTCGACTGGACGGAGCCGGACTGGCTGCGCATCCGCCTGCTGGCGGTCTGCGCGCTGGCCCGCACGCTCGACCCGCGCCACCTCGAACCGGCGTAACGCGCCCGAGGCGCCTGTCACGAGCCCGGGACATGACGGAGGGTGCCCGCGCCACGCGCGGACCCCCTCCATCGGTACTCCTCCGACTCAGGTCCCCGGACGCGGGAACTGCTGGGTCTCCTCGCCCACGTTCCCGGAGTGGTACGTCCCCCGGCCCCCGGCCGCCGTCCGGGCCTCCTCGGCGCGCGGCATGGCCTGCGTCGGCTCGCCGGCCCGGTCAGCCATCTGCCGGTTCATGTCGCCCCGCCCGGCCGCCTGCGCCTGACGGTGCTCCTGGATGGTCCGCGACTCCTGGGCCGCCCGGTCCAGCCAGCGGTCCCAGCGGCTCTGCATCGGCTTCACCAGACCGCCGCCGACGCCGACGATCAGGATGCCGGCCACCGTGGCGAGCACCGCGATCAGCACCGGCGTGGTCACCGTGGTGGCGATGCCCACCTGGTTCAGCGCGGCGATGATGCCGAGCGCCAGAATGAAGACCGCCGTCAGGTCGCCGAGGAGCCGGCCGTACGACAGGCCCCCCAGCGCGCCGGTGACCAGGTCCCGGACGGCGTTGGCGATCGCGGCCGCCACGACCACGATGATGATCGCCACGAACGCGCGCGGCAGCCAGGCCACCACGCCCCGGATCAGGTCACTGATCGCGTTCGGTCCCCACACCCCGAAGGCGAACTGCAGGGTGAACAGCAGGACCGCGTAGTACGCGAGCCTCGCCAGGATGCCACTGGCGTCATACTTCGTGCGTTCGAGCGCGCGTTTGACGCCACCCCGTTCGACCGCCCGGTCGAATCCCACCCGTTCCAGCACCGTGTCCACGACTTTGAGTACCGCTCGGGCGATGAGCCAACCCACCACGAGGATCACGATGAACGCGACCGCCCTCGGGATGAAGAGCAGCACCGAGCGCCAAAAGTCGGTCAGGGCGGGGCCGATGTTGACCTGCCTGACCGCAAGGGTTTCCGGCATGATGTCCCTCCTGTCGCATGGACTGCGCCCGCCGCATACCCGGTCGGTCGGACAGCACGCCGCGACTCCCGGGACCAATTTCCCGACATGTCCCCCGAAAGGGCACCCGACCTGCCGTAACGCCCCCCGGTCGACGAACCGCCCGGCGCGGCCGGCGGCCATGATCCAAACGACTGCGGGGCGCTCCGGCTAGGCTGCGTGACATGCCAGGCACGGTCAGGCGAGTCCCCACGCCACCAGCCGCCGCCCCCGGACCGGCCCCGGTCTCGCAGGTCGCGGCAGCCGTGCTCGCCCACCCCTGGGCGGGCACGCCGCTCGGGCCGCCGCAGCGGTGGGACCCGGCGGTACGCGCCCTGGTGGATGTGATCCTCGCCTCGCCGGTGCCGATGGCGCTCTACTACGGCGACGAGTTCGTCCTGCTCTACAACCAGGGCTACGCCGAGCTGATCGGGGACCGGCACCCGGGCGCCCTCGGCCGGCCGGCCGGCGAGGTCTTCGCGGACCTCTGGCACCTGCCGGGGGCCGGCGACGTGATCGAGCGGGCGTACCGGCGGGGCGAGTCCTTCCTCCAGCGGGAGTCCGTGCTGCCCGTCGACGCGCACCTCGCGGCCACCGGCGACCACACCGTCTTCACCCGCGGCAACTCGCCGGTGCGCGACAGCGCCGGCCGGATCGTCGGCGTGCTCACCGTCGCCGCGCAGACCACCCAGCTCACCCAGCAGTTGCAGAGCCTCAGCGATTTCGCCGCCGCGCTCTCCGGCACGCTCACCCTCGACGACGTGGCCCGGGTGACCCTGCGGTACGGGCTGCACTCCTTCGACGCCGACCGGGTGGCCTTCACGGTCGACGACGGCGCGGGCTGGCGGATGGTCCGGCGCATGCGCGGCGAACTGCTGGACGAGGCCGACGAGCGGCTGCCCCCGCTGTGGCGGCCGATCCCCGCGGACTCCCCCGCCCCGATGGTGGTGACCGCCCGCAGCGGGGTGCCGTACTTCGTCGGTGACGGCCAGCCGCTGCGGGCGAGCGCGGTCGACCGGCACGACCAGAAGATTCGCGCGCTGGCGGCGCTGCCGCTGCGCTCCTCGGTGATCAGGGGCGGGCTCGCCGTCGGCCACCAGACGCCGCACGGCTGGTCCGCCGCGGAGCGGGCACTGCTGGCCGCCTCGGCGGAGCTGGTCGGCCAGGCGGCCGAGCGGGCCCGCCGGTTCGAGACCCAGCACGGCACGGCCCAGCTGCTGCAGCGCAGCATGCTGCCGGAGCGGCTGCCGGCGCTGCCCCAGCTGCGCATCGCCGCCCGGTACGACCCCGGCGTCGACGGCAACGCCGCCGGCGGTGACTTCTACGACGCCTTCCTGCTGCCCACCGGCGACCTGGGCGTGGTGCTCGGTGACGTCGCCGGCCACGACGTGCAGGCGGCGGCCCGGATGGGGCAGGTACGGGCGGCGCTGCGCGCCCTGGCGCTGACCGACCCGCGCCCGGACGCCGTTCTGGCCGGGCTGGACCGGCTGGTGGCCAGCCTCGGCACCGAGACCGGCACCCAGGAACTCTTCGTCACCGTGGTCTTCGGGGTGGTGGACGCGAACCGGGGCGAGATCACGCTCGCCAGCGCCGGGCACCCGCCGCCGCTGGTCCGGCGCGGCCCGCCCGACGGCTCGGCGACGGCCAGCTTCGTCGAGCTGCCGACTGGCGCCCCGCTCGGGCTGGGCTGCCGGCCGCGTACCGCCACCCTGCCGTTCCACCCCGGGGACACCCTGCTGCTGTACAGCGACGGGGTGGTCGAGCGGCGCCGGCAGAGCCTCACCGCGGGGCTGGACGGGCTGGCCAGGGCGGTGGCCGGCGCGGCCAGCGGGGACCCGCGTGCGCTCTGCGCGGTGGCCACCGGCGCGGTGGCCGGAGCGACCGAGGACGACGTGGCGGTGCTGGCGGTGGAGCACGCGCTGCAGCCGAGCCGCTCGGCGAGCATGGAGATGCCCGCCGAGCCGACCGCGCCGAGCCGGGTGCGGCACTGGATGACCGCGCAGCTGACCGAGTGGCGGGTGCCGGACGCGGTGATCGGCGCGGCGGTGCTCTGCACCAGCGAGCTGACCACGAACGCGCTGCTGCACGCCGGCACGGCCGCCCGGGTGGAGATCGACCTGAGCCCGGAGCGTCTGCTGGTGTCGGTCGCCGACTCGGGCACCCGGGGCACCGTCACCCGGGCGCAGACCGACACGTTGAGCAGCCGTGGCCGGGGACTCGGTCTGATCGAGCAGCTCTCCGACGCCTGGGGGACCGACCCCACGGTTCGCGGTTCGACGGTCTGGTTCGAGATCCTCATCCCGCACGGCTGAGCATCGGGCGCCGGCCGGGGCGAGCTGGCCGGGGCGGGCGCGGTCGCCGTCTACGACGACCCGGGCGCGCTACTGGCCGCCCTCGCCGACTCCCCCCTCGTCACGCCGAGGCGGACGTCACCGGGGGACAAGACGGACACCGAGGCTTAGCCCCCCCGGGCGACGACCGACTTCCCCCAGGCCGAGCTGATCCGGGCGGCCGTCGGGCTGGTGATGATCGTCTTCGTGGTGGTGCACGGGATCGCCGCCACCCCGGTCATTCAGCTGCTGGACCGGGCGGGCGAGCGCACCGAGGACCCGGCGGAGCGGGGCGAGCCCGCGCTCCGCCGGCGTCCGGGGCTGACCCGGGTGCCGGTACGCACCCCGGCGCCGGTCAGCCCCGCACGGCAAGGACCCGCTCGGCCAGGGCCCGGCCCAGGTCCCGCCCGGAGCGCCAGGCGCTCTGCACCCGGGGCCGGCCGAACGCGTCGCCAGCCAGCCCGATGCCGTCGTCGTCGAGGTGGTACGCCCCGTCGCCGGCCACGGTCGGGCGGGCGTACGTCCAGCGGTGCACGTGCACCAGCTCGGCCGGCTCGGGCAGCCCGAGCAGGTCACGGATCGCCTCCTCGACGGCCGGCCCGGCGGCGGTGGGTTGCGCCAGGTGGCCGGCGGCGAACTCCGGGGTGGTGTGCGCGACCAGCACCGGGGCGCCGTCGCCGCGCCGGTCGCCGTCGTCGCAGACCAGCGCGAGCAGCGGGTGGTCGTTGACGAAGGCGCCGCGGAAGTCCGGCCACCGGCGGTTCGGGAAGCGCAGCACCGCGCTGAGCGTGGGCGCCCAGCGCTGTTCCTGGGCGGCGCGGGTGGCCTCGGCCAGCGCCGGGTCGAGCAGCAGCGCCGCCTGGGGACCGGGCATGCACAGGGCCACCGCGGCGCAGCCGCGACCGTCCACCACCGGGCCCGGCTCCACTGTCATGACCAGCCGGTCCACGGTCACCGGGAGGTCCCGGGCCAACTCCTCGACGAGGGAGCGCAGGCCGCGCGGGGCGGACCAGCGCATCGGGCCGGTGACCTCGCGCCGGCCGTCCGGACCGTACGCGACGAAGGTGTCGGTCCACTCCCGGACCAGCCCGGCGGCCCGCCACCGCGCCACGACCTCGGCGAAGTCGGGATCGTCGGCGGTGAGGTAGGCGGCGCCGGTGTCGGCGGGGCGGCCGTCGAACCGCCTGCTGGCCATCCGCCCGCCCGCGACCCGGCCCCGTTCCCAAACCCCCACCGGGACGCCCGCCCGGACCAGCTCCGTCGCGCACGCCACCCCGGCGATGCCGGCCCCCACCACGATCACGCCCGAGTCCACCCGGTGATCGTACGAGTTCAGCCGGTGATCACCCGTACATGGCAGCAGGCGGCATGGAGTCGTACCCGCACACGCTGGGCCCGGGAGGCCGGCGCGGAGGTGCCGGACGACCTGACCAAGGCCGAGGCGTCCCGGCGGATCGACGAGTTGCAGGAGGAGACCGGCCGGGGCCGGTGAACCTCAGCGCGGGGGCAGGCGGTGCAGTTCGACCCGGGCACCCGGGCGGGTCGTCCGTACCATGATCGGAGTGGGCGACCTGGTCCTGGAGCGCGGGCAGCCGGTGGGCCGGCTGCTGCGGCAGTGGCGGCACCGGCGCCGGCTCAGCCAGCTCGCCCTGGCGGTCGAGGCGGACGTCTCCGCCCGGCACCTGAGCTTCGTGGAGACCGGCCGGTCCACGCCGAGCCGGGAGCTGGTGCTGCGCCTGGCCGACCAGCTCGACGTGCCACTGCGCGAACGCAACGCGCTGCTGCTCGCCGCCGGGTACGCGCCGGTCTACTCGCACGCGCCGCTCGGGTCCCCGGAGCTGGGTCCGGTGCTCGACGCCGTCCACCGGGTGCTGCGGGCGCACGAGCCGTACCCGGCCGTCGCGGTCGACCGGCATTGGGACCTCGTCGCCGGCAACGCCCCCCTGGCCCTGCTCACCGACGGGGCCGCCGCCCACCTGCTCCGGCCGCCGGTCAACGCGCTACGGCTGACCCTGCACCCGCAGGGCATGGCGCCCCGGATCACCAACCTCGGTCAGTGGCGCGCCCACCTGCTCGCCCGGCTGCGCCGGCAGGCCGCGCTCACCGGCGACGCCGCGCTGGCCGCGCTGCACGAGGAACTGCTCGGCTATCCCGGCCCGTCGGCACCGGACCCGGCGCCCGGCCCGGCCGACGTGGTGGTGCCGCTGCGGCTGCGCCACGACGGCGGCGAGCTGCGGTTGCTCAGCACCGTCTCCACCTTCGGCACCCCGCTGGACGTCACCGTCGAGGAGCTGTCGGTCGAGTCGTTCTTCCCGGCCGACGACGCCACCGCCGCCCGGCTGCGCCGCACCGCCGGATGACCGGCGCGGCAGGGGCGGTCAGGCCCCCTGGCCCTGGTTCTGCATCAGGCCGCCGTCCATGAAGTACGTCGACCCGGTGACGTACTCGGCGTCGTCGCTGGCGAGGAAGACGGCCAGCTTGGCGATCTCACCGGGCTGGGCGGCCCGCTTCCACGGGATGGACTGCACCTGTTCCTCCAGGTACTGCGGGTCGTCGATGGCCCGCTGGTTGAACGGGGTGAGCACCATCCCAGGTCCGATGTTGTTGACGTTCGTCCGCATCGGCGCCACCTCGAGGGCGAGGCTCTTGGCGAACTCCAGCATGGCGCCCTTGCTGGAGTCGTAGTCCGCGCCGCCGGCCCGGGCCACCTCCTGGTGGATCGAGGTGATGTTGATGATCTTCCCGTGTCCGCCCTGGTCGCGGCGGTGCCGCACGAACCGCCGGGAGCAGAAGAACGTCCCGTAGACGTTGGTGCGGATGCACCGGTCCCAGGTCTCGGTGTCCAGGTCGGCGACGGGGATGCCGGAGGCGTCCACCCCCGCGTCGTTCATCAGGATGTCCAGCGTGCCGAACTCGGCGAGGGCCTCGTCGAACATCGCCTCCACCTGGTGCTCGACGCTGATGTCGCCCTGCACCACCATCGCCCGCCGGCCGGCCCTCTCCACCTCGGCCCGGGTGTGGTTGGCCCCGGCGTGGTCCTCCAGGTAGTGCACCACCACATCGGCGCCCTCCCGGCCGAACTCGATCGCCGTGGCCTGCCCGATCCCCGAGTCCGAGCCGGTGATCAGGGCGGTCCTGCCCGCCAGCCGTCCGGTCATCAGCGTGCTCCCTCCGTGGGCCCCGCACCGGTCGGCACGGGCTGTCGGTCGCGTGGAGTGGTCTGCCGGGCCCGCTCGTCGGCGTCGGTGAGGTGGCCCGCCGCGTTGATCAGACCGATGTGCGAGAAGGCCTGCGGGAAGTTGCCCAGCTGTTCCCCGGTCGCCTGGTCGATCTGCTCGGCGTACAGCCCGAGGTCGTTGACCCGCACGGCGAGCTGTTCGAACAGCTCGCCCGCCCGGTCCCGCTCCCCCGCCAGGGCGAGGCAGCCGACCAGCCAGAACGAGCAGATGACGAAGCCGGCCGGGTCGTCGTCCCAGCGGCGCAGCAGGCCGTCGCGGGACAGTCGCCGCTGCACCACGTCCATCGTGGAGCGCATCCGGGGGTCGTCCGCCGGCAGGAAGCCGACCAGCGGCATGATCAGCACCGAGGCGTCCAACTCGTCGGAGTCGAAGGCCCCGGTGAACGCGCCGAGCCGCTCGTTCCAGCCGCGCGCCAGCACCGCCTCCCGCACCTCGTCGCGGGCCGCCGCCCAGCGGGCCACCTCCGACGGGTCGCCGAGCCGGGGGCCGAAGCGGACCGCCCGGTCCAGCGCCGTCCAGCACTGCACCTTGGACGAGACGTAGTGGCGCTGCGCGTCGCGCGCCTCCCACATCCCGGCGTCCGGCCCTCGCCAGTCCACCACCGCCCGGTCGGTGAGCGCGCGCAGCAGGTGGCGTACGTCCGGCGACATCGGGTCGAGGTAGTGGCGCATCAGCCAGGCGGCGTCGAGGATCTCCCCCAGCACGTCGTTCTGCCGCTGCCGCCAGGCGTCGTTGCCGACGAGCACCGGCCGGCTGCCGTCGTACCCGGCGAGGTGACCGAGGGCGTGCTCGGTGAGGTCCCGCTCGCCCTCGACGCCGTACATGATCGGCACCGGCTCGTCGCCGATCCGGCCCATCGCCCGGCCCACCCAGGAGAACTGCCGGTTCGCCTCGTCCGGGCAGGCCGCCAGCCAGAGCGCCTGGAGGGTGAGGCTGAAGTCGCGGACCCAGACGAAGCGGTAGTCGTAGTTGCGGTCGCCGCCCAGCCGCTCGGGCAGCGAGGTGGTCGCGGCGGCCACCACCGCCCCGCTGGGCTGGTAGGTCATGCCCTGCACCACCATCGCGCTGCGCCGCACCGCGTCCCGGTAGCGGCCCCGGTAGTCGTGCAACGCGGCCCAGGAGCGCCAGCCGGCGACGGCGTCGGCGACCACCCGGTCGGCGTCGGGCAGCGCCGGCGCCTCGTTCTCCGAGGCAGGGGCGTACCCGAGGGTGAAGCGGTAGGTCTCGCCGGCCCGGACGGTGATCCGGGCGGTGGCGCGGCCCTCCCCGCAGGTCAGCGGGACGTCGGCGCGCAGCCGCAGCCGGCAGCCGCCGCCGACCGCGTCGATCACCCCGCCGGACTCCATCAGGTACGCGGTGACCAGCCCGTACTCGAACCGGGGCTGGTAGTCCACCAGCACCGGCACCTCGCCGGAGAGTCCCTCGACGACCCGGGCGAGCACCTGCGGGGAGCGCCGGCCGATGTCGTGCCCCCGCGCCCCGGGCTCCAGCGCCAGGGCGTCGGTGACGGCCACCGCGCCGGTCGCCGTGGTGAAGACGGTACGCAGCACCAGCGTGTCGTCCAGATAGGAGCGTTCGCTCGGGTGCCCGCCCTCCGGCCGGATCGACCAGTGCCCCGCCCGATCGTCGAGCAGCCGCCCGAACACCGACGGCCCGTCGAAGCGGGCGGGGCACCACCAGTTCACCGAGCCGGCACGGTCCACCAGCACGGCGCTGCGACCGTCGGCGAGGAAGCCGTGCTCACTGATCCGTCCGCTCTGCACGCCGGTGCCTACCCGGACCGGTCAGCAGCATTCCTCGACGCCGGCCCGAATGGGCGTTACCAGTGGGGGCCGTCGGGAAGACGGGTGGTCGATGAAGGAGGCAGCGATGACCAGACCCTCGAACCCGACCGCGGCCTGGCGTCCCGGAATGCCGGGCGGCGCCAACCTCCCGTCCGGTCCGGCCGGCCGGCCGGCCGCGCCCGGCGGCGACGGGCACGGCCCGCAGACCGGGCGTCCCACCGTGACGATCGGGTCGTACCCGGACTATCCGTCCGCCCAGCGGGTGGTGGACTACCTGGCCGACAACCGGTTCCCGGTGGAGCACACCGCGATCGTGGGCACGAACCTGACCCTGGTGGAGACGGTGCTCGGCCGGCTGACCACCGGGCGGGCCGCGTTGCTCGGCGCCGGCACCGGAGCCTGGTTCGGGCTCTTCATCGGCCTGCTGTTCGGCATCTTCACCGCCAGCAACTGGGTGGCGGTGATCCTGGTCGGGCTGGTCATCGGCGCCATCTGGGGTGCCGTCTTCGGCGCGGTCGCGCACGCCATGTCCGGCGGCCAGCGCGACTTCACCTCGGCCAGTTCGCTGCGCGCCGGCCAGTACGCCGTGACCGTGGACACCAACCTCGCCGACCAGGCGCGTCAGCTGCTGGGCCGGATGCACCTCATCCCGACCGGCACGACCGCCCGCTGAGCCGGTCCCCGACGCACCGACGCCCCGACCCCCGACGCACCGCGCCGGGGCGCCGGGGCGCCGGGGCGCCGGGGCGCCGGGGCGGATGTCAGGGCCGCCGGTACGCCAGCTCGCCGGCCCGGATCGGCACGTCGACCCGGTTCTCCGGCGGGGCGAGCGGGCAGGCCCACCGGTCGTCGTAGGCACAGCTGGGGTTGTAGAGGTAGTTGGCGTCCAGGCGTACCCTCCCGCCGGGGAGCACACTGAGTCCACGGCCGTGCGTCCCCTTGACAGTGTCGGTCAGGTACCGCCCGCCGCCGTAGCTCTCCCGGCCGCTGGTGCCGTCGTGCAGCGGCACGAAGAGCCCGCCCCCGTACGCCTCGATCCACCAGAGGGTGAGCGGGCCCCACGGGGTCTGCGCCACGGCCACCCGGCGGTAGGTCACGACGCCGTCCGGGCCGCCGGTGTCGATGCTCCCGGTGCCCGAGGCGGGGCGCAGCGGCGCCTCCACGACGGCGTCCGGGTTCGGCGGGAACCAGCCGAGCCCGGGAAAGGTGGCCCGGTCGACGGCCGGGACGGGGCTGGCCGGGTGCCGGGCGAACAGGTCGTCGCGGGCCGTCCGGAAGCCGGCCAGGTCCAGGTCGGAGAGGTAGAGCCGGGCCACCCGCTCGCGCCAGTCGAGCAGGTCGAGATCGTCCACCCGCCGAGCCTAACCGGGTGCGGGTCAGGCGTCGGTGGCCAGCCGGGCGTGCAGGTGCTCGTCGTACCGGCGGCCGTCGCCGTACCGGTGCGACTCCCGCAGGGTGCCCTCGACGGGATATCCGGCGCGGGCCGCGACCCGGCAAGAAGCGGGGTTGGCGACCGCGTGGCAGAGCTCGATCCGGTGCAGTCCGAGGTCGGCGAAGGCCCGGGCGGTCAGCGCGGTGACGGCCCGGGAGGCCACGCCGCGGCCGCGCGCGGGGGCGGCCGTCCAGTAGCCGATCGAGGCGTTGCCGGCGTGGATCTGGAAGAGCGAGGCCCCGCCGAGCAGGGTGCCCTCGGCCGCGTCGGTCACCGCCAGCGACAAGTGGCCCGCCGTGGTGCGGTCCGCGCGCCGGCGCAGCCACTCGCGGGCCCCCGCCTCGTCGCGTACGCCCTGCGGGTTCCACTGCTCCACCGCCGGCTCACGCAGCGCTGCCAGGACGGCGGGGGCGTCCTCGGCCAGCCACGGACGTAGCAGCAGGCCGGGGGCGGTCAGCTCGACGAGATCCACGGGCCGGAGTCTGGCACGGCGCGGCGCGGCCCGCCCGTGCTTTTCGCCCCCGGCAGTCGTTCAAATCGAAATGACGAGCCCGGCACGGCCTCCCGCCACCAGGTCCTACCCTCTACGGCAGGCATCTTGTTTAAATTTGAAAGAGTGCTACTGTCGTAGCCGTGACGGAGAGTCTGGACAGCGAGCGGATGGCCTCCTGGCGTGCCTACATCGAGGCGAGCCAGCGGCTGTTCACCCAGCTGGAGGAGGACCTGCGGGCCGACTGCGGCCTCACCTTCGCCGACTACCACGTGCTGGTCCTGCTCTCCGAGGCGCCGGGGCAGCGGCTGCGGATGGGCGAGCTGGCCAGCCGACTGGTCTTCTCCCCCAGCCGGCTGACCTACCAGGTCAGCTCCATGCAGCGGCGGGGCCTCGTCGCCCGACAGTCCTGCCCGCAGGACCGCCGCGGCAGCGAGGCGGTGCTGACCGCCGCCGGGCTGCTCGCCCTGCGTGAGGCCGCGCCGGGGCACCTGACCTCGGTCCGCCGGCACCTGATGGACGACCTCGACGACGCCGAGGTCGCCACCCTGACCCGGGTCTTCGAACGACTCGGCCGGCGCCTGCGGGCCGACCGCGACGCGTCGTCCACCCTGAGTGACTAAGGAGTTCGCGATGCCCGCCATCACCGTCGACGACGTCCTCGTCCTGCCGCGCCTGCCCCGGCTCGACGAGAGCACCAGCTACCGCCCGGTGCACCGCCTGATCACCGCGCCGAGCGGCTACGAGGGTGAGGGCTTCCCGGTGCGCCGGGCCTTCGCCGGGGTGCCGATGACCGAGCTGGACCCGTTCATCCACCTGGACCAGATGGGCGAGGTGGACTACGCCCCGGGCGAGCCGAAGGGCACCGCGTGGCACCCGCACCGCGGCTTCGAGACAGTGACGTACATCATCGACGGGATCATGGACCACCAGGACTCGCAGGGTGGCGGCGGCACCATCACCAACGGTGACACGCAGTGGATGACCGCGGGTAGCGGGCTGCTGCACATCGAGGCGCCGCCGGAGCACCTGGTGATGAGCGGCGGCCTCTTCCACGGCCTCCAGCTCTGGGTCAACCTGCCCCGGGTGGCCAAGATGAAGCCGCCGCGGTACCAGGACATCCGGGGCGCGGAGGCGGCGCTGCTCACCACGCCGGACGGCGGGGCGCTCGTTCGGGTGATCGCCGGCGAGGTGGCCGGGCACCAGGGTCCGGGCTCGACCCACACCCCGATCACCATCGCGCACGTGACGCTGCAGCCCGGCGCCGAGCTGAGCCTGCCCTGGCGGCCGGACTTCAACGCGCTGGTCTACGTGCTCGGCGGCCGGGGCACCGTCGGCACCGATCGACGGCCGGTGCACACCGGCCAGCTGGCCGTGCACGGCCCGGGCGACGCGCTGCGGGTCACCGCCGACGCCCGGCAGGACGCCCACACCCCGGCGCTGGACCTCTACATCATGGGCGGCCTGCCGATCCGGGAGCCGGTGGCGCACTACGGGCCGTTCGTGATGAACACCCGCGCCGAGCTGATCCAGGCTGTCGAGGACTTCCAGGCGGGCCGGCTCGGCGTCGTCCCGGCCGAACGGCTGCCGCACACCGGCGGTCAGGGCGACCGTCCCTGAGCGGCGAGGGCGCCCCGGTCCGCCGGGGCGCTCGCCGCCGGCCCTCAGGAGACGGCGAAGATCCCGGCGACCCCGAGGATCACCATGAGCAACACCGCCAGCAGCGCACCCCGTTCGCTCTCCACCGCCTGGGGGCGGTACTCGGTCACGGGGTTCGTCGTCTCGGCGGGCATGCTGGGGCCTCCTCGTGTTCGTGTCTCGGGCTGCGATGGGCCACCACCAGGGCACTCGGGACTCGCCCGGCGTGCGACCGGTGGCGGGACACCTACCGTGAGGACGGTGTCGACGACCTCGGGGGGCTGGAACGTGGCGATGCAGGAGTGGTTCCTGACCGCCGTGGAACGCGCCGACCCGGTATCGGAGTTACCCGTCTGGGCGATCGGAAACCTCGCCGAGCCGTTGATTCACTCGAGGACGCCGACCTGCTCGACCCGGAGGCGGCGGTGAAGGGCGATCACCTCGGCGGCCGACGCCCTCCAGCGCTGGTTCGACTCGGGCCGGCAGGGGCCCCGGCCACCGGGCCGGCTGCGCCCGCACCGGCCGGAGCGGCGGCCCCGGCTGACCCGGCTCTGGGCGCTGCCGGCGTACCGGCTGGTCTACGACCCGGACGGCAGGCCGCTGCGGGACCGGCGCGCCGGCACCTGGTGAGGCGTGGCCACCTGCTCCGCCCGGGCCTGCTGCCCACCGGGGTACGGGGTCAGCCCACCCGGGTACGCGAACGAGGCGCGCGGGGCGTAGAAGCCCCAGTTGATCAGTAGCGGGTTCTGCGGACGCAGCGCGTAGACGGGGTGCCCGGGGTCCAGGAACTCCACCGACTCGATCTCGAACGGGTCGACCGGCTCCGAGATGAACGGGTAGACGGCGCTGAGCAACTGCCCGGCGCAGCGGGTGAGGTAGCGGTTGTGCCCGGCGTGGACCACGTGCCCGGTCTCGCCGACCCGCGCGCGGGCCCGGATCAGCGGCATCCCGTCGGCCACGGTCTCGGCGACCAACGCCTCGCCGCGGACGTCGATGGTGGTCCGGCCGAGCGCCGCGGGGGCGCCGCGGGCGGCGGCGTACTCCCGCACCCGGGGGCTGGAGGTGACGTAGTGGGTCCACCAGCCGCCCGACGTCACCCCGTCCGGCGCGTCCACCCCGTCCAGGCCCACCCCGAGGTAGGTCAGCGAGTAGGCGCCGAAGCCGGAGGTCTGGGCGTCGTCCTCCACCACGTACTGGTTCATGAAGACCTGCCGGTCGGGGCGCGGTCGCAGCCCGGGCGGCACGAGCGCGGCGACGGCGTCCGGATCCACCGGCAGCCAGCTGATGTGCAGCATGCGACTGTCGACGACGAGTTGCGGATCCGCGGGGTCCAGCACGACGCCTCCGTACCGATGGGTGTAGGGCGACGCTACGCGTGGTCCTGTCAACGGGACAACAACGGATAACCGACAGTCGTCCGCCGTGTCGGCTCGGCGATTGACCGGTCGGTCGGGCCGGGCTGGCCGACCGGGCCGGGCAGGCGGAGATGCGCCCGACGGCCGATTGGACGAGCGACCCGGTAACGGCGATCACAAACGTGCGCGGCTATGTCTGCTAATACCCTTTCATGACTTAAGATCACTTAAGTACATCGTCCTTTCGGCTAGATTTCGCCAAGCCGACGGGGCTAAGGTGACTCCCGAACGGGCCATCTGAAGCTAAACCGAAGCGTCACGTCTTTTCATCCGCGGACGAGGTGCAGGGAGGACCACCCATGACCACGCCAGCGACCACCGAACAACCGGCCACCACCGCGACGACCACCGAGAAGCTGGACCCGCGCGCGCTCACCGACAGCGCCGCCGACCTGCTCAACGCGATGGCCGCGCTGCCCGCCAACCACCCGTCCCGGGCCGCGACGCGCGACCGGGCGATCGAGGCGTGGCTGCCACTCGCCAACCACCTCGCCCACCGCTACAGCGGCCGCGGCGAACCCACCGACGACCTGGCGCAGACCGCCGCCGTCGGCCTCATCAAGGCGATCGACAAGTTCGACCCCTCCCGCGGCGTCGACTTCGCCGGCTACGCCATCCCGACCATCATCGGCGAGCTCAAGCGGCACTTCCGCGACCGCACGTGGGACATCCGGGTGCCCCGCCGCCTCCAGGAGCTGCGGCTGGCCATCTCCGACGCCAACAGCTCGCTGCTGCAGACCCTCGGCCGCTCGCCTACGGTCGCCGACATCGCCACCCACCTCAAGCTCACCGAGGAGGAGGTCCTGGAGGGCCTGGAGGGCGCCCGCGCGTACAACGCGGTCTCGCTGTCCACCCCGACCGGCGACGGCGACCGGGCGACCGAGCTGGGCGACATGCTCGGCGGCGAGGACAGCGAGTTCGAGCTGGCCGAGCTGCGGGTCGCCCTCGGCCCGGCGCTCGCCACGCTCGACGAGCGCGAGCAGAAGATCCTCACGCTGCGCTTCTACGGCAACCTGACCCAGTCGCAGATCGCCGAGCAGATCGGCGTCTCGCAGATGCACGTCTCGCGGCTGCTGGCCCGGGCGCTGACCAAGCTGCGGGGTCAGCTCGACGGAACGTACTAGGCGGCCGGTTCGGCGGGCCCGGCCACCGTCGCGTCCGTCGGGCCCGGTCGGCGGTTCGCCGGCCGGGCCCACCAGTCCACGCCGACGCTCGGCCCAGCAGCACCGGAGGAGTCCGTCACGTCCACCACCGGCGCGTCCGGGGTACTGGCCGCCGTGGCGTGCATCCAGCGCAGCCCCCGCGCGTGGTCGGCGTCGTCGCGCAGCGGCGGCGGGTGCGCCGCGCGGCGCAGGGTCGCCACGAGGTCGTCGAGGTGAGGTGACGGACAGGGGCCCGGACGTCGCCCGGGCTCCTGTCGCGCGCGCTCAGCGGCCCGCCGGCTCCCGCCACATCGGGAAGAACGGGGTGCCGTCGGGCAGCCGGAACGGCTCGCTGCCCCGGTAGCCGTGCCGGGCGTACAGGTCGCGGCTGCGCTCGCTGCTCGCCTCCAGGTACGCCGGCACGCCCTCGGCGTCGAGCGCGGCGTGGTGGTACCGCAGCAGGGCGGTGCCGACGCCCTGCCCCTGCCGCCGCGGCGCCACCGCCAGGAACGCCAGGTGGTGGTGGTCGTCGTGCGGGTGGTGCGCCTCGAACAGCGCGTCGAGGTGCTGGAACCGCTCCGTCCACTCCCCGCAGGCCGCGGCCAGCCGCTCGTCGTACCGGGCCGGCGGCGGCGCCGGATCACCGGCCTGCGGGAACCACACCGCCACGCCGGACCGGTCGGCGGTGGCGTGGACCAGGCCGTGCCGCATGGCGTGGTCGACCAGGATCTCGAAGTTGTCCGCCAGCACGGCCTCGCGCTTGGCGGCGTCCGGTACCAGCCACCGCGTCGCCGCCAGCGTCTGGAACGAACCGGCGACCCGCTCGGCGACCGCCCGGGTATCCGCCGGCCCGAGCCGCTCGACGGTCAGCCCGCTCACCGCCCCACCCCCGACCGGGCCGGCGCCGGCTCGCCCGGATCCGGCAGCACGGTCGCGGCGGCGCTCTCCGCGCCGAGGCCGATCCGGGCGTACACGTCGGGGCGGCTGCGCCGCAGCACCAGGCCCCAGAGCACGCCGAGCAGCGCGGCGACCGGATAGACCGCGGGGATCGCCCAGCGCAGCGGGGAGTCCGGCGCGACGCCGAGCAGGTTGGCGAAGTTGTCCAGCGCCACCACGATGATCACGGCGAGCGCGACCGCCGCCAGGCCCGGGGCGATCGCCCGCCGCCAGAGGGTCTCCCGCACCCCCTGCCGGGCGAAGAACGAGATCACCGCGACCGAGGTCGACGCGATCAGCAGCAGCACGCCTAAGCCCCCGCCCGTGCCGCCCCAGTAGAACAGTTGCAGCACCGGGTCCCAGCCGTTCACCGCGTACAGCACGATCACCACGAAACCGAGGACGGTCTGCGCGAGCGACGCCACCCGGGGGGACCCGGTCCGCGGCGAGGTCTGCCCGAACGCGGCGGGCAGCACCCGCTCCCGGCCGAGCGCGAAGGCGTACCGGGCGGTGGTGTTGTGGAACGAGATCATCGCGGCCAGCACCGAGGTCACGAAGAGCGCCTGGCCGATCAGCACGGCGGTGTCGCCGAGCTGCTCGCCGGCCAGGTTGAAGATCAGCAGGACGCTGTCCTGGCCGGCCCGCTCGGCGATCCGGTCCGGCCCGGTGGCCACCGTCATCGTCCAGGACGACAGCGCGTAGAGCCCGGCGATGATCGCGACCGAGAGGTAGGTGGCCATCGGCACCGTACGGCGCGGATCCTTGCTCTCCTCGCTGAAGACCACCGAGGACTCGAAGCCGACGAAGCCGGTGATGGCGAGCACGAGCACCGCCCCGGCGCCGGGGACGAGGAAGTTCCCCGGCGACAACGCGGAGACGCTGACCTCACCGCCGGCCGGGTGGGTGAGCTGGCCGAGGTCGTAGACGAGGATCACCGCGATCTCGGTGACCAGCAGCACGGCCAGCACCAGGCCGTTGACGTCGACCCGGAGCAGGCCCAGCAGGCCGACCAGGGCCCAGGCGACCAGGGCCACCACCCACCACTGGGGATGGCCGCCGAAGAGCCGGTCGAGCACCGGCTCGGCGGCGATGCCGATGGTGCCGTAGAGCCCGACCTGGAGGGCGTTGTACGCGATCAGCGCGACCCAGGCCGAGCCGACGCCGGCCGGCCGGCCCAGCCCTCGCGAGATGTACGCGTAGAAGGCGCCGGCGTTGGCGACGCGGCGGGCCATCGCCACGTAGCCGACGGAGAAGAGCACGAGCACCGCCGCGACCGCCAGGAAGGCCAGCGGGAGGCCGGTCACGCCGGTGACCGCGTACCCGGTGGTGACCAACCCGGCGACCACCGTGAACGGCGCGGCGGCGGAGATGACGAAGAAGATGACCGAGGGGACGCCCAACCGGCCGCGGGCCAGGGCGTCCGAGACGTTGCTGGGGCGTTCCAGCGTCGACGAGGGGGGCATGGGGGCTGCTCCGGTTCGAGGGGGTCAGGGAGGTGGTGGCGCGGATCAGGGGATGCCGCGCAGCACGGCGGCGCCGACGGCGGCCTCGGTGTGCGCGACGAGTTCCTTCAGCGGGGCGGGCAGGGCGGGGATGAGCACGCCGAGCCGGTGGTGGGCCCGGGGGCCGGCGCTCCAGAGCACCTCCCTGGTCAGCCCGGCGGCGGAGACCAGGCCGAGCACGAGGGCGTCCGGCACGGCGGGGGGATCCGGCCGTTCCAGCAGGGCACGCAGCCGGGTGGCCGGCCAGGCCACCACGTTGAGGTCGGCCGGGACGTAGCTGACGCTGGTGCGCAGCAGCCGCCGGCTCTCCTGCCGGCGCAGCACGCCGGCGCGGGCCAGCCGCTCCCCCACCGACGTCGTCGCCGACTGGGCCAGAAAGCTGAGCCAGGTGCGGACCGACTGGTGCTGCGACTCGCCGATCAACTGGTCCAGCACGGTGTGCGCCAGCGCGTCCGCCGGTGGACGGCGGTCCACCACCGTGACGAGCCCGGCGGAGACGGTGATCTGTCCGAACAGGACCAGCTCGCCGAGGAGGGCGCCGGCGAGCCCCAGGCCGGTCGCGGCCGGGTGGAGCCTCGCCTTGCCCCGACTGTCGTTGTGGGCGATGAGGAAGAACTCGTCGGCGATGAGCAAACGAGCCTCCAACGCGGGTTGTCCACAAGTGATCGACGCCGGGTGACAGGATGCCTGCACCAATCCGCCAATGCAACTCCCGGATTCGATAGTTGCACTCCGTGCTGGCGCGACCTGCGGATCTTGCCGTGCCAGACTCACAGGGTGACCGCCAGCCCCACTGTCCGCCGCCGCCGGATCGCCCGAGAGCTCCGTCAACTGCGGGAGCGCGCCGGCATGACGCTCGACGTCGCCGCCCGCCAGCTCGACATGTCCAAGAGCAACCTGTCCCGGATCGAGAACGCCCAGATCGGCATCAAACCGCGCGACGTGCGAGCCGCCCTGGCGCTGTACGCGGTGACCGGCGCTGACGCGGAGGCGCTGATCGAGATCGCCCGCGGGGCGCAGCAGCGCGGCTGGTGGCAGAACTACAGCGACGTCCTGCCGGAGTGGTTCGAGTTCTACGTCGGACTGGAGGCCGAGGCGGCGGCGCTGCGCACGTACGAGGCGGAGTCGGTGCCCGGTCTGCTGCAGACCGAGGCGTACGCGCGGGAGATCTACCGGCGCACCGCGGGCGAGGAGGGGCTGGAGCGCAAGGTCGCCGCCCGGCTGCGCCGGCAGGAGGTGCTGCGGCGGGAGTCTCCGGTCCAACTCTCCGTGGTGCTCAACGAGGCGGTGCTGCTGCGCCCGGTCGGCGGCCCGGCGGTGATGGCCGAGCAGTTGATCCACATGGCCCGGGCCGCACGATCACCCAACGTGACTATTCACGTACTTCCATTCGCGGCCGGCACGCATCCGGCGATGAGTACCCCGTACGTCATCCTGAGCTTCGCCGACACCGCCGATGCCTCCGTGGTCTACCTGGACAATCTCACGATGGGGCTGGCTCTGGAGGAAGCCGGACACGTGCGCGGGTATAGCCTTGTGCACGAGGAGCTGTGCCACATGGCACTGGATCCGGCGGACTCCGTGGCCCGCCTGGAGGAGGCTTCTCGCAACTTTGCGTGACCGCCTCGCGGCACGCCCGCAGAAGACGAGAGGTACGGGGATGACCTCGCTCGACCTGTCCAGGGCGGACTGGCTCACCAGCACGCGCAGTAGTGGCAACGGCAACTGCGTGGAGGTCGCCACCGTCGACGGTCGGGTCGCCGTCCGGGACAGCAAGGACCGGGGCGGGCCGGTGCTGGTCTTCCCGTCCGCGACCTGGGCCGCCTTCGTCACCGGCGTCGACGCGGTACGCCCCGGCTGACCGCCGGGTGCCACAGTGGGCACCGTGCTCTCCGACGTATCCCTCGAACTGCCGGTCAGTCCGGTGCTGCCGACGCTGCTCGCGGCGCTGGCGGAGGCCGGCAGCGCGGTGCTGGTGGCGCCGCCCGGCACCGGCAAGACCACGCTCGCGCCGCTCGCGGTGGCCGACCAGGTCGACGGCCGGGTGGTGGTCGCCCAGCCGCGCCGGGTGGCCGCCCGCGCCGCGGCCCGCCGGATGGCCGACCTGCTCGGCGAGCGGGTCGGCGGGCGGGTGGGGTACGCGGTGCGCGGCGAGCGCCGGGTCGGCCCCGCCACCCGGGTGGAGGTGGTCACCACCGGCCTGCTGGTCCGCCGCCTGCACCACGACCCGGAGCTGCCGGGGGTCGGCGCGGTGCTGCTCGACGAGGTCCACGAGCGGCAGCTCGACGCGGACCTGGCGCTGGCCTTCGCGGTGGAGTCCCGGGCCGCCCTCCGCCCCGACCTGTGGCTGCTGGCGATGTCCGCGACGCCGGAGGCGGACCGGTTCGCCGCGCTGCTCGGCGCCGACCGGCCGGCCCCGGTGGTGCGGGCGGAGGCGGCGCTGCACCCGGTCACCCGGATCTGGGCGCCCCCGCCCCGGCCGGTGACGCCACCGGGCGCGGGCCGGGTCGACCCGGCTCTGCTCGACCACGTGGCGGCCACCGTCCGGCGGGCGCTGCACGAGCGCGACGGGGACCTGCTGGTCTTCCTGCCGGGGGCGGGCGAGATCGCCGGCGTGGCCCGGCGGCTGGCGGACCTGAGCGACGGGGTGGCCGTGCTGCCGCTGCACGGGCGGCTGCCCGGCGCCGCGCAGGACGCCGCGCTGCGTCCGGCCGACCGTCGCCGGGTGGTGCTGGCCACCGCGGTGGCCGAGAGCAGCCTCACCGTGCCCGGCGTCCGGGTGGTGGTGGACGCGGGGCTGAGCCGGGTGGCCCGCACCGACCTGTCCCGGGGGCTGGGCGCCCTGGTCACCGTCCCGGTCTCCCGGGCCGCCGCCACCCAGCGCGCCGGCCGGGCCGGGCGGGAGGCTCCCGGCCACGTCTACCGCTGCTGGTCGGCGGCCACCCACGAGCGGCTGGCCCCGCAGCCCGAGCCGGAGATCGCCACCGCCGACCTGACCGGCTTCGCCCTGGAGCTGGCGGCCTGGGGCAGCCCGGACGGCGCGGGGCTGGCCCTGCCCGATCCGCCGCCGGCGGCGGCGCTGACGGTGGCCCGGGAGACCCTGGCCAGCCTCGGCGCGGTCGACGCCGACGGCCGGATCACCGTGCGGGGCCGGGCGATCGCCGCCACCGGCGCCCATCCCCGGCTGGGCCGGGCCCTGCTCGACGGCGCGCCGCGGGTCGGCGCGGACCGGGCGGCGGAACTGGTCGCACTGCTGGCCGAGGAGGGCCTGACCGGCGGGGACGACGACCTGGTCGCCGGCTGGCGGCGGCTGCGGGTCGGCGCCGACCCGGGTACGACCACCCGCTGGCGGGCGGAGGTGCGCCGGCTGCGGACCGCCCTGCCCACCGGCGGCGGGACCGCGACCGACGGCGACCCGGCCGGCGCGGCCCCGTCCGGGGCCCGGACCGGCCCGACCGGCACCACCCGACGGGGCACCGCCGACCGTGGGGCCACCGGCCGGGAACAGCTGCCCGACGACCTGGCCGCCGGGCTGCTGGTGGGGCTGGCGTACCCGGAGCGGTTGGCCCGGGCGCGCCGGGCCGGCGGGACGTCGTACCTGATGGCCGGCGGGACCGCGGCGGAGCTGACGCCCGGGTCGGGGCTGGCCGGCCTCGACTGGCTGGCCGTCGCGGTGGCCGACCGTTCCCCCGGCGCGCCGACCGCCCGGGTGCGGCTCGCGGCCGGGCTGGACGAGGCGACCGCCCGGGAGGCGGGCGGCCCGCTGCTGCGCCAGGCGCGGGAGGTCGGCTGGACCGACGGTGACGTGGTGGCCCGGGAGGTGGTCCGGCTCGGCGCGATCGAGCTGCTGACCCGCCCGCTGGCCCGGCCGGAGCCGGCGCTGCTGGCCGCGGCGTTGCGCGACGGGCTGCGCCAGGAGGGGCTGGCGGTGCTGAACTGGACGCCGCAGGCCCGGGCGCTGCGCGAGCGGATGGCGTTCTGCCGGCGGGCGCTCGGCGAGGGCTGGCCCGAGGTAAGCGACGACGCTCTGCTCGCCGCGGCCGACGACTGGCTGGGCCCGGAGCTGGCCGCTGCCCGGCGCCGGGCCGACCTGGCCCGGGTCGACGTGGCCGCCGCGCTGCGCCGGCTGCTGCCGTGGCGGCAGGCGGCCCGGCTGGACGAGCTGGCCCCGGAGCGGATCGAGGTGCCCAGCGGCTCGAAGATCCGGGTCGACTACGCGGACCCGGCGGCGCCGGTGCTGGCGGTGAAGCTCCAGGAGACCTTCGGCTGGCCGGCGGCGCCGCGGATCGCCGACGGCCGGGTGCCGGTGCTGCTGCACCTGCTCTCCCCGGCCGGCCGCCCGGTGGCGGTCACCGCCGACCTGGCGTCGTTCTGGCGGACCGGGTACCCGCAGGTCCGCGCGGAGCTGCGCGGCCGCTACCCGCGTCACCCGTGGCCGGAGGACCCGGGCAGCGCCACGCCCACCCGGCACGCCACGCCCCGGCGACGCTGAGCCGGCTCACTCCTCGACGATGTCGGCGATCAGTACGGTGACGTTGTCCGGCCCGCCGGCCCGCAGCGCCAGGTCGATCAGGCGGCGGGCGCACAGCTCCCGGTCCGGGGTCTCGGCGAGCACCTCGGCGAGCGTGTCCGGACGGACCACGTTGGAGAGGCCGTCGCTGCACAGCAGCCAGCGGTCCCCGGCCCAGGGGACCATGGTCGCGTACGTCGGGGAGACCTCCTCGCCCTGCAACGCCTGGGTGACCACCGCCCGCCGGGGGTGGCTGGCGGCCTCCTCGGGGCTGATCAGGCCCTGGTCGACGAGCATCTGCACGAACGTGTCGTCCCGGGTGACCTGCTTGAGCGTGCCCTCGCGGAACAGGTAGGCCCGGGAGTCGCCGACGTGGGCGAGGGCCAGGCAGCTGCCGGTGCGGGCGAAGAGCAGGGCGGTCAGGGTGGTGCCCATGCCCTGCCGGTCCGGATCCTCGGCGACCGCCTGGCGGATCCGCGCGGTGGCCAGCTCGATGCCGCTCTGCAGCGCCGCCACCAGGGCGTCCTCGGGGGTCTCCACGTCCAGGGGGGCGATCGCGTCGATGGCGATCCGGCTGGCCAGGTCGCCGGCCGCCATCCCGCCCATGCCGTCGGCGACGGCGACGAGCCAGGCACCGGCGTGCAGGGCGTCCTGGTTTCCGCTTCGGATCAGCCCACGGTCGCTCGTCCCGACGGAACGAAGCTTCAGGGTCATGGGAGGCAGCCTGCCAGGCCGAGGGCGCTGTTGTCTCTAGGAGATCAGGACCGCGGGGCGTGGCGCGGCGAATCTCACTGTCGTTCACGTACCCGGCGGCCCGCTCCCGGTCCGCCGGAAGGTCATCCAGCCGGATCGATTGACATGGACGAGATGCGCTGGAAACATCGGGCTGATCTTGGGAGCGCTCCCCCGGCGCCTCTGCATCGAACCGCCATCGCGCATCCGGACGACTGCTTCCCGTTGCCCTGCGGGCCACCGGCAAAAAGGACGGCGGGCACGAGTGGACGACAGCGGCAGCGAGCGCGCCCACGTCCAGTTTCCGCCGGCGCGGGCCGGTCAGACCGGGCGACGCATGGCGATCCGGTCGGCCGGGTCCAGCCCCATCGCCGCCTCGGCCGCCAGCACCGCCGGGCTCGGGCTCACCGTGGCCGGCCTGCTGGGGCTGACCGCCGCCGTACCCCTCGGCGGCCTGGCCGACCGGCGCGACCCGCGTACGCTGCGCGCGCTGCTGCAACTGCTCCAGGCCGCGGTCGCCGCGTCGTACCTGCTGGTCGGATCGTTCCCCGCGTTCCTCGTGGTGGCGGTGCTGGACGCGCTGCTGACCTGCGGCAACCTGGCGGTACGCGCCGCCCTGGTGGCCGCCGTCGGCGGACCCGAGGGACGGGTGCACGCGTTCGCCACGCTGCGCGGGGTGGCGAACCTCGGCATCGCGCTCGGCGCCGGGCTGGCCGGGTTCACCCTCGCGGCCGACACGCACCTGGCGTACCAGGTGCTGGTGGTCGGCGACGCAGCCACCTATCTGGTGTCGGCGGCGCTGCTGATGCGACTGCCCGGCTACCGGCCCTCAGGGGCCGAGGCGCGGCCGGGGGCGCCGGGTCGGGGACGGGCGCTGCGGGACCGCCCCTTCCTGGCGGTCAGCGGGGCTTCGGCGGTGCTGGCCCTGCACTGGACGGTGCTCACCCTGGTCGTGCCGTTGTGGACGGTGAGCCGGACCGGGGCGCCGCCGGCCGTGGTGTCGGCCGTACTGCTGGTCAACACCTCGCTCACCGTGCTGCTGGCCGTGCGGCTGGCCCGGGACGCGGACACCGCCGTCCCGGCCGCGCGGGCGATGCGCCGGGCCGGGCTGGTGCTGGCGGTGGCGATGCTGCTGTACGCGGCCACCGCCGGCACGCCGGCCCTGCCGGCGACCGGCCTGCTGCTGCTCGCCACCGCCGTCTACACCGTCGGCGACCTGTGGCACGGCACCGCCGGGGCGGGACTCGCCTACGACCTGGCCGCTCCGGAGGCGATCGGGGCGTACCAGGGGGTGGACGGGGTGCTCGCCGGACTCGCCCGGGCCGTCGGACCGGGGCTGCTGACCTGGGCGGTCCTCGACGGCGGGATCGCCGGCTGGGCGGGGGTCGCCGTCCTCTTCGCCGGCGTCGGGCTGCTCGTCCCGCCGCTGACCCAGCGGGCCCTGCGGACCCGACCCGCCACGATCCGGGAGCTGATCCCCTGACCGGTGGCGGTTTCCGAAACCGTCGGGACGGGTCGCCCGATCACGTCCGCGAGCGTCAGCCGATCTCCTCGTCGACGAAGCACCAGCGCCAGGTCTCCCCCGGCTGGATCGAGCGCATCACCGGGTGGCCGCTGGACTCGAAGTGCTTCGTCGCGTGCTGGTACGGCGAGGAGTCGCAGCAGCCGACGTGCCCGCAGGTCAGGCAGGCGCGCAGGTGCACCCAGTAGTCGTTGCCGACGGCGACGCAGTCCGGGCAGGCGTCCTTGGTCTGCGGCTCGGCGTCACCCGCCTCGGCGAGGTGCTGGCAGCTCATCCGTCGGCCTCCCGGGTCAGCAACGACTCCTCCAGATCCAGGTCACGATAGGCCTGCACCAGCACCTCCTGCGGGATCCGCCCGGAGTCGCGCGCGTTCCGGAACACCTCCCGCTCCGCGTCGATCATCTCCTGCCGCAACCGGCCGTACGCCTGGGACGGGGTTTCCTGGTCGGTGCCGCCCAACCGCTCCCAGGCCAGGTTGGTCCGCGCCTCCAGCAGCCCGCGCAGCCGCTCCACCACCGTCGCGGGCGCGCTGGGCGCCAGCTCGTACAGGCGGTCCCGGGCCGCCTTGCTGGCCTGCTGCTGCACCGCGGCGGCGGAGAGCGCGTCCTGCACCGGGTCGTCCGGCGGCAGCTTGAGCCGGCGGGCCACCAGCGGCAGGGTGGCGCCCTGCACCACCAGGGTCACCACGATCACCGCGAAGGCCAGCCAGATGAACAGCTCCCGCTGGTACGGCCGGCCGCCGGCCAGGGTCAGCGGCAGGGCCAGCGCGGCGGCCAGGGTCACCACCCCGCGCATCCCGGCCCAGCCGATGACGATGGGCGCCCCCACGGACGGCGCCCCTTCGCGGCGCCGCGCCCGGGGCACCAACCGGGCCAGGTAGGTGGCGGGGAAGAGCCAGACGAACCGGGACAGGACGACGGCGAGCAGCACCGCGACGGTGACCCCGGCCAGCCGGTCGAGCGGCTCGTCGAGGGCGCGGACCACGTCGCGCAGTTGCAGGCCGACCAGCAGGAAGACCAGCCCCTCCAGCAGGAACCGGGCCAGCCGCCAGAACGCGCCGATCTGCAGCCGGGAGGCCGCCGACATCAGCAGCGGCATCCGGTGGCCGATGCCGAGCCCGGTCACCACGACGGCGACCACCCCGGAGGCGTGGATCTCCTCGGCGGCGAAGACCACCGCGAACGGCACGATCAGCGACAGCGCGTTGTCGAGTACCGCGTCGGTGGTCCGCTTGTGCAGGTAGCCGAAGACCGCCACGCCGAGCAGGCCGACCAGGACGCCGCCGCCCGTGGCGACCAGCACCTCCCGGGCCACCTGTCCGAACTCCACCCGGCCGGCGCTCGCGGTCGCGGCGATGATCGAGACGCGGAGCAGCACCAGCGCGGTCGCGTCGTTGACCAGGCTCTCGCCCTCCAGGATGGTGACGATCCGGCGGGGCAGCCCGACCCGCCGGGCCACCGCGGTGGCGGCGACCGCGTCGGGCGGCGCCACCACCGCGCCGAGAGCCAGGCAGATCGCGTACGGCAGCTGCGGCAGGAGCAGGTGCACGACGGTGCCCACCACGAACGCGGTGAACAGCACCAGCCCCACCGCGAGCAGCAGGATCGGCCGCAGGTTGAGCCGGAACGCCGGCACCGACGTCTCCAGGGCCGCGACGTAGAGCAGCGGCGGCAGGATGCCGACCAGGACCAGGTTCGGGTCGAGGCGCACCTGCGGGAAGCCGGGCAGGTAGGACAGGACGAGACCGAGGACGACCAGCAGGATCGGTGCGAGCAGGCCCAGCCGCCGGGCCAGCGCCGCGCCGAACGTCGCGATCGCGAGGATGACCACGACCTCGAACAGAGCCTCCATGGGGTACGAGCCTAGGGGCGCGCCGGCCGCGACGAGATCAGGAGGTGGTCCGCAGCTTCGGCAGCACCTGCGCGCCGAACGTGTCGATGAAGGCGCGCTGCTGGCTGGCTGGGCGCCTTGACCACACCGCACGGCAGGCCGGTGACCTGGAGGGCGGCGCTGCCGCACTACTCGGCGTGCGCGCCGGCGCCGGCCGACGCCGCGCCCTCCCCCACCCAGACGGTCTTGGTGTTGCAGAACTCCCGCATACCGACCGCGGACAGCTCGCGGCCGTACCCGGAGTTCCTCACCCCGCCGAACGGCAGCTCGGGGTAGGACGTGGTCATCCCGTTGACGAAGACGCTGCCGGCGTCCAGGTCGGTGGCGAAGCGCTCCTGCTCGTGCGGGTCGGTGGTCCAGGCGTTCGAGCCGAGGCCGAAGGTGGTGCCGTTGGCCACCTCGATCGCCTCTTCGTACGACGACACCCGGTAGAGGCCGGCGACCGGCCCGAAGACCTCCTCCGACCACATCCGCATCTGCGGGTTCAGGTCGGTGACCACGGTCGGCGGGTAGTACCAGCCGTCGCCGGCGGGCTTCTCGCCGCCGCAGAGCACGGTGGCGCCGTGGTCCACCGCGTCCTGCACCTGGGCGTGGATGTCGTCCCGGCCGCGTTCGCTGGCCAGCGGCCCGACGTCGGTCTTCTCGTCCATCGGGTCGCCGACCCGCAGCGCCGACATGGCCGCGGCGAACTTCTCGGCGAAGGAGTCGAAGACGTCGGAGTGCACGATGAACCGCTTGGCGGCGATGCAGGACTGGCCGTTGTTCTGGCAGCGGGCGGTGGTGGCGACCTCGGCGGCGCGGTCCAGGTCGGCCGAGGGCATCACCACGAACGGGTCGCTGCCGCCGAGCTCCAGCACGGTCTTCTTCAGCTCCCGGCCCGCGATCTGGGCGATCGAGCGGCCCGCCCCCTCGCTGCCGGTAAGCGTGGCGGCGCGTACCCGCGGGTCGCTGAGGATCCGGTCCACCGCCTCGGAGCCGACCAGCAGCGTGGTGAAGGCGCCCTCGGGGAAGCCGGCGCGGCGGAACAGCTCCTCCAGGTAGAGGGCGGTCTGCGGCACGTTGGAGGCGTGCTTGAGCAGGCCGGTGTTGCCGGCCATCAGCGCCGGCGCGGCGAACCGCATCACCTGCCAGAGCGGAAAGTTCCACGGCATCACCGCGAGCACCGGCCCGATCGGCTGGTACCGCACGAACGCGCGCTTCGCCTTGACCGCGCCGGCGTCGGCGGGCTCGTCGGCGAGCATCCGCTCGGCCTTGGCCGCGTAGAACCGGCAGGCGGTGGCGCACTTGGTCACCTCGGCCTTCGCCGCCGCGTACGTCTTGCCCATCTCGGTGGTCATCAGCCGGGCGGTGGAGTCGCGGTCCCCGTCGAGCAGGTCGGCCGCCGCGTTCATCCACTGGGCCCGCTGGGCGAGCGTGGTGCCGTGCAGGTCCCGGAACGCCACGTCGGCGCGTTCGATCGCGGCGTCGATCTGCTCGGCCGACATCGGGTCGTACGACGTGAGCACCTGACCGGTGGCGGGATTGGTGGTGGCGATGGGCATCTCGTACTCCTGTCACTCGAAGAGTGAGTGCCGCGCGCCCGGCTCCTCACGGCGGCGCGCGGCGCGGCGGCGCTGGATGACGACCAGGTCGACCACGGCGACCACGGCGAAGACCGCGCACGCCACGCCCAGCCAGACCACGTCGGCCCAGAACGCCAGCACCGCGAAGACGGTCATGCTGGCCAGGCCGAACAGGGCCAGCGCGAGCCGGAGGTTCAGCGCGCTGTACGCGTGGCCGACCGTGCCACGGGCGCGCCGGGGCTGCGATCTCGTCATTCCTCCGGCCTACCCCAGCAGGACCGGCCCTAACCGGCCGTCCCGCCCGCCGCCACGTCACCGCGACATGCCGCCAACCGCGCGGGCCGGCGAGCGCGGCCGAGAATCGCCCGGACGGCGGGGCGGTGATGGCGGCCACGGAGCGGGTATGCGGGGGAAGCGACCGGCGGTGGGTTGCGTTACACCGGTGCGCCACGACCGGGCCGACACCGGCGCGGGCGGGAAGGATGAGGGCATGACCATGACCCACGCGGTGCCGGTGACCGTCGCCATCGCCCGGCGCGCCGACCCCGCGCGGGCCCACGAGATGGTCGCCTGGATGCGGGCCGGCAGCGCGCTGGCCGAGAGCTTCCCGGGCTTCCTCGGGGTGGGCTGGGTGCGGAGCGGCCCAGACTCGCCGGAGTGGCACGTGCTCTACCGCTTCGCCGACCACGAGACGCTGCGCCGCTGGGAGGAGTCCCCGCAGCGGCACTGGTGGCTCACCTCGGCGCAGGGCATCGTCGAGCACACCCGGGTCGAGCGGCGCACCGGGATCGAGGGGTGGTTCGACCCGCCGGTCGACCACGTGGTCGAGACCCTGGTGCCGGCCGACGGCGAGCCGGCCGTGCCGCCGTCCCCGCCGCGCTGGAAGCAGGCGGTCACGATCTGGCTGGCGTTCTTCCCGCTGAGCCTGGCCGCCACCCTGCTCACCGCCCGGTTCATCGGCGGGGTGCCGCTGGCGGTACGGACGCTGGTCATCACGCTCTGCCTGACCCCGCTGATGACGTACCTGGTGCTGCCCCGGATCACCCGGGCGCTGCACTGGTGGCTGCACGGGCAGCGGGCACCGTGGCGGGGCGTCCGCTGAGGCGTCCTACCATATCTATGTTTCTAAATATTTACTCTGCCCGAAATCCGACACGAGCGGACCGACCCGGCCCGCCGTCCCCGTAGGGTTACCGCGCTGTCGCTCTGCGCCGCCGGACCGGGGGAAGACAATGCCTCGACGCTGGGTCGCCGCCGTCGCCTGCCTGCTGGCGCTGGTCGCCCTCGCCTGTGAGGAGGGGGGCAGCGCCTCGCCCCGGCCGTCGCGGGAGTCCAGCCAGCCCGGGCTGCCCACCACCATGGCCGCGCTCGGCGACTCGATCACCACCGGCTTCGGCTCCTGCCTGGTGCTCACCTCGTGCCAGCGCAACTCGTGGTCCACCGGAGACGGCATCCGGGTGGAGAGCCACTACCGCCGACTGCTCGACGCCAACCCGGGCATCCGCGGCCGGGCCCACAACCACGCCGTGCCCGGGGCGCGGGCCGAGGCGCTGGCCGGGCAGGCCGAGGCGGCCGTACGTGACAAGGCCGACTACGTGACCGTGCTGATCGGCGCCAACGACGCCTGCCGCGACGACATCGACACGATGACGCCGGTGGCGACGTTCCGCACCCAGGTCGACCGCGGCCTGCGGGTGCTGCGCAAGGGGCGGCCGAAGGCGCGGGTGCTGATGGTCAGCATCCCGGACCTGCACCGGCTCTGGGAGGTCGCGCACACCGAGTCGCGGGCCACCCGGATCTGGCGGGCCGGCATCTGCCCGTCACTGCTGGCCAACCCGACCTCCACCGCGCCGGCCGACCGGGCCCGCCGGGCCAAGTTCCGGCAGCGCATCGACGACTACAACGCCCAGTTGAAGGCGGCCTGCCGGGCGTACGGGTCGCGCTGCCGGCACGACGGCGGGGCGGCGCACCGGGTGCGCTTCACCCTGGACGAGGTGAACGCGCTGGACTGGTTCCACCCCAACGTGGCCGGGCAGAACCGGCTCGCCGACGTCAGCTTCGCGACCGCCGGCTGGCGGCTCTGACCGCCGTCCCGCCACCAGCGGGCGCGACCCGGGATGGACGGGTCGAGGACGTGCTCGTCGCGCCCGGTTGTCCACGTAGGTTCCAGCAGCTTCCGGACACCGGCCGGCCGGCCCGTGCTCGCCCGGACCGCTGCGGCTGACCGCCTCCGCGCACACGAAACGGCGGCACCCCGCAGACCGGGGCACCGCCGTACCGCGACGGGATCAGGAACGGCGGGGTTGCGGCACACCGCCCCGACCGGTCCGGTAGAGCACGCGGGCGCGCTCGGCGAGGTCCTTGGCGGCCGAGGAGTTCGCCCAGGTGCCGAGGATGATGGCGGCGCCCGGCACGACCTTGGCGAACATCCGCTTCGCCGCACGGACGCCGGCCATCTGGGCCAGCCGCACGCCGAGGCGGAGCATCACCTTGCCGAGCGGGTTCTGCGCGCCGTGGCCGAAGAAGGCCCCCGCGCGTTCCCGCCCCGCCGCCACGCCCAGGGCCAGCCGGGCGCTCTCGGCGACCTTGTGCACCTTCTGCAGCACCAGCAGGTCGGTGGCCCGGTCCGCGTGCACCGGGTCGACCCCGTACGCGGCGGCGATGTGCAGCACCAGCCGCGCCTGGGTCCAGGCCAGCACGCCGACGTCGATCACCGCGCCGGGCAGGCCGGCCACCCCGGAGACCGCCCCGGAGAGGCGGGCCCGGTTGACGAACTTGCGGACCGCCTGCTCGGCGAGGTCGTCGGCGGAGACGTCGGGTCGCTCGGCGCGGGCCCGGGCGGCCCACTCGGCGGCCTCCGGCCCCAGCCGGCGCACCGCCTCCAGGGCGAGGTGCTCCGGGGCGTACTGGGGGTCGTCCCGCATCCGGTCCCAGAGCCGGGCCGGCGGCGCCTCCGGGGCGTCCGGTTCCCCCGCCCGCCCGACCGGCGGGGTGACCGGCGCGGCGGGGCCGGCCGGCGACGGGGTGGGGGCGGTGGGTTCGTCGTCGACAGGCGCGGCGTCGGTCACGGGTGCTCCCGGTGTCGAGGGCGAGCGGGGGACGATCAGCGGCGGCGGCTGGAGATCCGGGCAGCCACCCGCTTGAGCCTGGCCTGGTTCTCCGGCTTGGCCAACTCGCGCCGGCCCCGGTCGACCAGCTGCTGCCCGCGCGGCGACCGCAAAAACGCGCCGATCCGCTGCACCAGTGACATGTCGTCCTCCGTTCGGTGGTCCTGCATCATGTGTACCCCGAAGCGACAACCGCGGAACCGGCAACCGTGACGGGTCAGGCCAGGATGGCCCGAACCACCTCAATCGCCCGCCACTCGTGCTGGGCGTACGCCCAGGGGAACGCGGAGACCTGTACGGCCTGGGCGGCATCGGTCAGCGGCAGGTCCTGCCAGCCGGGGATCTCCAGCAGCGCGGAGAGGAACGCCTCGGTGGCGTACGCCGGGTCCATCAGGTCGCGGACCTCGCCCCAGCCGCTGCTGGGCCGCTGCTGGAACAGCCCGACCGAGTCGTGGTCCCACCCGATGGCCTGGTGCGGGTAGTTCTGCGACTCGGGCAGCACGCCGCTGGCGTAGTTGTAGAGGTTGCTCTCCTGCATGGCGGTGGCCACGGCGATGACCAGGGCCTGCCGGGGCACGCCCATCTTCCGGCCGGCCTTGACGATGGCCTTGGCGTTGTCCATCTGGGTCTCGTCCAGGCCAGCCACCGGGGCGATCCGCTTCGGCTTCGGGTTCGGCTTGGGCTTGGCCTTCGTCGTCGCGGCCGGCGACGGGGAAGCGGTCGGGCTGGCCGCGGCGGGGGTAGGGGTGGGGGTTTCGATGACCGGGGTACGGGCCTCGCCCCGGGAGGCGGCGCCCTCCTGCGCCCGCTCGGCGAGCACCGGCTGGGCGGCGACCGGGTCGAGCCGGTCGGCCGGCAGGGCCTGCACGCCGGCGAAGGCCGCCACGCCGAGGCAGGAGACCACGCCGGTGGCGAGCGCGACCCGTCCCCGGCTGCGGGCCAGGGGGTTAACGAGGGCGCCGAGGCGGGTACGGAGAGAGCGGGTCGCCGCGGTGTCACGGAGAACGCCGACCTGAACGGACGAGGGGGTGTCGTCCGAACGGCCAGGCGTGCCCTCGTGGGCGTACTGGTCGTCGATGGTGTCGTCGTCACGCATCCGACGAGGCTAGGCAGGCGATCCGCCGGGCACCCAGCGCCAGGAAGTGGCCCTGACCACATTCCGACACCACCCAACAGGACGGGCTCGCGGCGCGGCGCACCCGAAGTGCGCAACGCCACGGAACGGGCATCTCGGGAACGCCGCCCGGGGTCGGGAGACCCGGAGCAGGCGGGTCGACACCCCCACCGCCACGGCCATGATCCACCATATCCGCCGTTGGTATGAGCGCGTGCCGACGAACGGGCAACCGCACCTCGGATGATCGCCGAAATTGCGGCGCTTCATCCACCTTTGATCACCAGGATCGCGGCGAACCGCCCGTTGACGGAATGGATACCAACGGCGGGTACGTTCGGCGAACCGGGAGCCGTGCGCGCACGGCGGCCCGTACGCGCGTTTCCTCAGGAGGTCCGACCGGTGCTCGACCCACACGAGCTCTACCAGCTCACCGACGATCTGCCCGACCTCGGACAGCCGGTGCTGATCCAGGCGCTGACCGGCTTCGTCGACGCCGGCAACGCGAGCCGCCTGGCCCGCGAGCAGCTGCTCACCTCGCTGGAGTCACGCCAGATCGCCAGCTTCGACGTCGACCAGCTCTTCGACTACCGCTCCCGCCGGCCGGTGATGACCTTCGTCGAGGACCACTGGGAACACTACGACGCACCGGAGCTGGCGCTGCACCTCCTGCACGACGACGACGAGACCCCCTTTCTGCTGCTCACCGGCCCGGAGCCGGACCTGCAGTGGGAGCGGTTCGTGGCCGCGGTGGCCGCCCTGAACGCCCGGCTCGACGTCCGGCTCACCGCCGGGCTGAACTCGATCCCGATGGCCGTGCCGCACACCCGCCCCACCGGGGTGACCGCGCACGCCACCCGGCCCGAGCTGATCGCCGGCCACGAGCCCTGGCTGCAGCGGGTGCAGGTGCCGGGCAGCGTCGGGCACCTGTTGGAGTACCGGCTCGGCGAGACGGGCCGGGACGCGATCGGCTTCGCCGCGCACGTGCCGCACTACGTCGCCCAGACCGAGTACCCGGCCGCCGCCGAGGTGCTGCTCTCCTCGGTCTCCCGCAGCACCGGGCTACTGCTGCCCAGCGACAGCCTGCGGGCGGCCGCCGAGGTGGTCCGGGTCGAGATCGACCGCCAGGTCGCGCAGACCGACGAGGCCGCCGCGCTGGTGCAGGCCCTGGAGGAGCAGTACGACGCGTTCGCCCGCGGGCGCGGCGAGAAGAACCTGCTGGCCGCCGAGACCGGGCCGCTGCCCACGGCCGACGAGCTCGGCGCCGAGCTGGAGCGGTTCCTGGCCGAGCAGACCCGACCCGGCGACACCCCGAACGGCTGACCCCGGCCGACCGCTGAGCCGGGATGCGGCGCACCACCGTCTCCGCGGCGCCGCCCGCCAACGGCCGGCTCCGAAATCGATCAAGCGGCGCGCCGGGGCGGCTGGCCCGGCGCGCCGGCGCGGGATACGGCAGGCTGGAGACATGCGCCTGGCGACCTGGAACGTGAACTCGGTGAAGGCCCGCCTGCCCCGGCTGCTCGACTGGCTGGCCACCACCGGCCCGGACGTGGTCTGCCTGCAGGAGACGAAGTGCCCCGACGGGTCCTTCCCCGTCGCCGAGGTGGGCGCGCTGGGCTACGCGGTGGCCAGCCACAGCGACGGCCGGTGGAACGGGGTGGCGATCCTGTCCCGGGTCGGCCTGGTCGACGTGGCGGTCGGGTTTCCCGGCGAGCCCGGGTTCCCCGAGCCGGAGGCGCGGGCCATCTCGGCCAGCTGCGACGGGGTCCGGGTCTGGTCGGTGTACGTACCGAACGGGCGCGCCCCCGACGACCCGCACTACGCGTACAAGCTGGCCTGGCTCACCGCGCTGCGGGACGCGCTGGAGCCGGAGCTGGCCGGCGGGGCGCCGGTGGTGGTCTGCGGCGACTTCAACGTCGCCCCCACCGACGCCGACGTCTGGGACCCGGCGCTCTTCGTCACCTCCACCCACGTCACGCCGGCCGAGCGGGCGGCCCTCGCGGCGCTGCGCGACCTCGGGCTGGTCGACGTGGTGCCCACCCCGATGAAGGGCCCGCACCCCTACACGTACTGGGACTACCGGGCCGGGATGTTCCACCAGAACAAGGGCATGCGGATCGACCTCGTGTACGCCTCCGCGCCGTTCGCCCGGGCGGTCCGCTCGGCGTACGTCGACCGGGAGGCCCGCAAGGGCAAGGGCCCCTCCGACCACGCCCCGATCGTGGTCGACGCCGACCTGGTGCCGGCCGTCGAGTCGTTCTGAGCCGAGATCGACCCGGCCGGTCCGGCGGGCGCGGGCCGGTCGGCCGGGCGTCGGGCGCGGACGGGACCGCCCGTCCGGGTGGTCGGCCGCTGGTTAGGGTGGAGCCATGGCAGTCGTGAAGATCAACGCGATCGACGTCCCGTCCGGCGCCGGCGAGGAACTGGAGAAGCGGTTCGCCGCCCGGGCCGGCGCGGTCGAGAACTCCCCCGGCTTCCTCGGCTTCGAGTTGCTCCGCCCGGTCGCCGGGGAGAGCCGCTACTTCGTCTACACCCGCTCGGAGAGCGAGGATGCGTACCAGGCGTGGGCGGCCGGCCCGTCCCGCGCCGTGCACGCCGGCGGCGAGGGCGGCGAGCAGCGGCGGCCGGTCGCCTCCGGCGCGACGCTGCTGGAGTTCGAGGTCGTCCAGCAGGTCGCCGGCAAGGGCTGACCACCCGGACCGCCGGTCAGGGCTCGCTGGTGTCGGCGAGCGAGGCAAAGGCGATGACGTTGTCCTCGTAGCCGGTCCGACCGCCGACCCACGCCCCACCGCAGGTGATCAGCCGCAGCTCGGGCGGCCCGTCGCTGCCGTACACCCGGTCGGCGGGCAGGTTCGCCTTGTCGAAGTGCTCGACCGAGTCGACCGTGAACACGGCGACCCTGCGGTCCTGGCGGGTCACCTCGATCCGGTCGCCGGGCTTGAGCTTGCGCAGGTCGTAGAAGACGGCCGGGCCGCTCTGGGAGTCGACGTGCCCGACGATGATGGCCCGGCCCGACTCGCCCGGGGTGGGACCCCGGTCGTACCAGCCGGTCTCCTGGTGCCGGCTCAGCGGTGGCACGTCGATCGACCCGTCCTTCGCCTGACCGACGGGGGCCACCGGGGCGGTCACCCGGATCGCCGGCACCGCGAGGCTCACCGGGCGGCTGGCCGGCAACCCGCCGCGCCCGGCGGCGGCGGGCCGCTCCTGAGCGCTTGCCGGGCGCTGCTGGCCGGCGGCCCAGTCCAGCGGCCCGGCCGTACGTCCGAGACCGGCGCCGGTGGCGAAGATGCCGACCAGCACCAGCGCCACCGCGACCGGCACCGACCAGGGGCTGCGTTGCAAGGTCCGGTCACGGCGGGCGGCCGGTGTGGCGGTGGGTGGCGAGGTCATCGCGCCGCTCAGCCTCGGGCGGCGCCACGGGGGCGGCGGGCCGCGACCACGCCGATGGTCGCACCGGCGATGGTCAGGGCCAGGCCGCCGGGGACCAGCAGGCCGTTCAGGCCGGTGCCGGCGGTGCCGCCGAAGCCCGTGTGCGGGCCGGGGCTGGGCTTCACCGATTTGACCACCTGGAGCATCGTCGAGGCGGTCAGGCCGTCCCGGCACTCCAGCTTGACCGGGTAGTTGCCGGGCCGGGTGCGTTCCCTCACCATCGCCGAGGCGGTGAGTTCACCGCGCTGAGAGTGCACCTGCACCCGACCGAAGGCATCGGAGACCACGGTCGCCGGGATGGAGTTGTCCCGGCAGCTGGCCCGGATGCCGACCAGGTAGCCGGGCCGCACGGGGCTCGGGCGTACCTCGACGAAGACGACGTCGGGGGCGGGCTGCGGGTCGCCCGCCTGCCCCGGCCAGCCCGGGGGGCTCGGCTCACCGGGAGCCGGGGCCAGCGCGGGTGGCTGGGCGGCGAGCGCCGGGCCCGCCCCGAGCAGCGCCGGACCGAGGGCACCGAAGGTGATCGCCAACGCGGTGCGCCGGAGCGTGACCGACATCCTGCCCCCTTCCGGCCCTCTCGGGCAGCGCCGGGGCAGCGAGCGCCGACCTGCCGTACGGGATGAATCGTCTCACCCCTGGGCGTACCTCACATCCGATACGCCGGAACCCTCGCGTACGCTCGGGTCCCAGTGACCACCACCGACCTGAACCCCGCCGTCCCGGCGGCCCCGCCGGCCGCCCGGATCCGCACCTTCCACCCCCGCCGCGGCCGGATGAGCGGCCGGCAGACCGACGCGCTGGAACGGCTCTGGCCCGGGTACGGCCTCGACATCGCCGACCTCGACGGGCCGTTCGACCCGGTCACGCTCTTCGGTCGGGGCGCCCCCGTGGTGCTGGAGATCGGTTCCGGCATGGGCGACGCCACGGCCGCGATGGCCGCCGCCGACCCGGACCGGGACTACCTGGCGGTCGAGGTTCACACGCCCGGCCTCGGCAACCTGCTGGAGCTGGTGGAACGGCACGGGCTGACCAACGTCCGGGTGGCGAAGGGCGACGCGCTGGACCTGGTCCGGGCCATGCCGGCGGACACCCTCGACGCGGTGCACGTCTTCTTCCCCGACCCCTGGCCCAAGGCCCGGCACCACAAGCGGCGGATCATCCAGCCGGACCACGTCGCGCTGCTCCGCTCCCGCCTGCGCCCCGGCGGGACGTTGCACTGCGCCACCGACTGGGCCGAGTACGCCGAATCGATGCGCCAGACGCTGGCCGCCGACCCCGGGCTGGTGGACGCGCACGGAGGCTTCGCGCCCCGACCGGCGCACCGGCCGGTGACCAAGTTCGAACGGCGGGCGCTGACCGCCGCCCGCCCGATCTTCGACCTCATCCACCACCGCCACCCCTAACCCCACCCGCCCGTCGCCCACCCACCCGCCCGCCCGCCCGCCCGGCCGCCCGGCCGCCCGGCCGGCCGCCCGGCCGCCGGGGGGGGGGCTCTGTTTGGGGGGTGCGGGGGGGGGTGGGGGAGCCGGGTGGGAAGGAGGGGT